>CAYRNM010000021.1:0-3889 GCA_964425465.1 uncultured Anaerolineae bacterium
GGAGAGAGGGCTGAGGGGAGAGATCCCTGCTGTCAGGATTCCATCCGGGCAGGCGATCCGGCCCATTTCCGCCAGGGCTCTCACCTCCCGGGCGCTGTGCACGCCGGGCCCGTGAACCGGCTTGGTGGTGTTGGCCACCGTGTTGTAGTACATCCACAACGCCATCGAGGCCGTGGGGACATCCTGAGGGGTGAAGAGGGGGGTCACACTGGAGACATTGGGCAGCGCGTCGAGCAGGCGGGCTGCCTCGGCAACGTCCTTGCGTCCCGCGGGCCGCCTCATCCCCTCCTCGAAGACGTTGGGCACTCCGCCCACATTGTGGGCATGCCAGGAGCCGTCGCCCAGCTCGATGGCCTTTTGCGGGTCGCGGCCTTGCACCCTCACCCTGTGGGGACACTGGCCCAGGCAGCTTTCCACCAGTTCCGCCGGGAGGAGCACCCGATCCCCTGCGAGGCGAACCCCGTGACTAAGAAGCATCTCTCTCGCGTCAGGGTGCGTCAAGACAATCCCCACCTCAGAGAGGACGCGCAAGGTCGCTTCATGCACCTGTTTGATCCCTTCCTCGCCCAATACTAACAAGAATATCATCTCTTCTCCCCTTAGCATGTAGAATGGATGATAGCCGCTACCCTCTTACCTGCCTTCCGAAGCCCGACGGTCAACTGGCCATGTTGAGGGCGCTTGAGCGCCCTTCCCCTACTGAGCTGCCCTCGATTTCCTCGGCTCGCTCCAGCGCAGCTATGGTTGTCCCGGCCCGATGGTGTTCCTTTTGATGCCGCACGTAATCTACCACCCAGTCCAGATGCTTTTCCCCAAACGACAGCACACCGTATCCTCGCTGCCAATCGAACAAGGATCCATCACGGCCAGGCAGATGGTTGATATGATGTGACGCAGCTCCCTTAATTTGGCCGATGAAATCCGACAGAGCGATCTTCGGCGGCACTGAGGCCACGACGTGCACGTGGTCCTCCGTGCCGTTGACAACGTAGACAATGGCTCCCAAGCCTGTCGCCTTGCCCGTCAGATAGCCGTGAAGCTCTTTCTCGATGTCCGGCGTGATCAGCGGCTCCCGGTTCTTGGTGCCGAAGACGATGTGATAAAAGAGGCGCCAATAGGGCATCGTGTATCTCCTCCAGAGGGCACTTGGGTGCCCTTCCCCTGCTCAGTGCCCCGACGGTCAACCGTCGGGCCGAGCAGCCGAAGCGTGCTGGAAGCACGCTCGTGTTGAGGGCGCTTAAGCGCCCTTCCCCTGCTCAGCTCCTGTGCCCCGCCGGTCAACCGTCGGGCCGAGCAGCCGAAGCGTGCTGCAAGCACGCTCGTGTTGAGGGCGCTTGAGCGCCCTTCCCCTGCTCAGCCTGGAGCTTGAGCTCCAGGCCATTCCCTCCAGCGGAAACAGGCCACCCAGTGGCCGGGCTCCACCTCCTGGAACTGGGGTTCGCTTCTTGAGCAAGCGCCTTCGGCCAGCGGGCACCGCGTGTGGAAACGGCATCCTGGGGGCGGATTCAGTGGGCTGGGGATCTCGCCCTTCAGCAGAATGCGCCCTTCCCTTTTCTCCCTGCGCCTGGGATCGGGCTCCGCCACGGCCGAGAGGAGCGCGGCCGTGTAGGGATGGGCAGGGGCATTGAAGATGCGCTCCGCAGGCCCCAGTTCTACCAGCTTCCCCAGGTACATCACACCCACCCGGTCGCACATGAACCCCACGATGTTGAGGTTGTGGGTGATGATCAGGCAGGTGAGTCCAAATTCGTCGTGGAGGTCTTTGATCAGATTGAGGATGCTGGCCGCGACCGAGACATCCAGTCCTGCGGTGGGCTCATCGGCCACCAAAAGGGCAGGGTGAAGGGCCAGCGCCCGGGCGATGCCAATCCTCCTGGCCTGTCCCCCCGAAAGCTGGTGGGGGTATTTCCTCGCCAACTCGCTCGGGAGCCCCACCATCTCAAGCAGCCTGGATGCCATCTCCTTGGGCTCGGCCGGCACGCCGTGAATGGCAAAGGGCTCGGTCAAAAGCGTCGAGACCCTCAGCCGGGGGCTGAGGCTGGAGACAGGGTCTTGAAAGATCATCTGCATTCGCCTCCGCAGCGGGCGCAGTTCCTCCCTGCCCAGCCGGCTGATGTCGCGCTGTTCAAACCGCACCCGGCCCCCGCTTGGGGATAAGAGCCGCAGGATGGTTTTGCCCAGGGTGGTTTTTCCGCAGCCCGACTCACCGACCAGTCCCAAAATCTCCCCCCGGGCGATATGCAGCGACACCCCATCCACGGCCCGGACCTCCCTGGGCCCCCCTTTGAGAAGACGCCTGAGCAGCTCCCCGGGCTCGTGGAAATACGTGCGCGCATCCTCCACCTCCAATACCCAGTCGTTACCCCTTTCAGGGGCGGGTTTTTCGCCAGGGGTTAGCCCCCTCCCTCTCCCAAATTGGGGAGAGGGCGTGGGGTGAGGGACAAAAAACGCGCGGGGGAGCACATCCAGGTTCTCGTAGATCTTGAGTGCCCCGCTGTGTACCAGCCGATAGCGGCCCTGGGTGGAGACGATCACCGGCTCGAATGCCCCCACCCGACGGTCAATGAGGGTCAGGCCGCGGATGTGCAATCGGCCCTCCGGCAGGAGGCTTCGGATGGTCAACTGCCGGGGGACGAAGGGCTCCTCCCACGCAAGCCGCGCCATATAGTTCACCCCCCTCCCATCAGGCCAGCGGTTGGCCACCTGGGGCTGGGAGTGGGCCATCTGGCCCTCAATGTACCTGCCCTCCGCTGTGTGGGCACCAGCCAGCAGCAAGAGCCGCTGCACTTGGCCCTCTTCGTCGGCTAACGTCACCTCCGCCACCGGTGTCCCCTGCTCTACCCCTTCCGCTCCCTCCAGAAAGGAGATCACCCCCAACTCCGTGGCCGGAAACTCTGGCAACAGAGAGGGTTCCACCTCCTCTCCCCTCTCCAAGACCGCCTCGTGGGCCAGGTCGTAGTACACATCCTCGCTCCAGAGATCGTGGATCTTGTCAGTGACGATGTACTTCACATTCAGCAGCGAGAGGAGCCGCCCGTCGGGGATGCGCTTCAGTCGCTCCCGCAGCCGTCCGTCGGTCAGGATCCGCTCCTCAGGCAAGAACAGCCGCTGCAGATCGAGGAAGCTCTTAAGGGGCAACACCCCCCCATCGTAGCCATCCACACTGGCCACGCCGTAGCGCAGGGGCAGGTTGCGCTCCAGCGTGGCCTTCCACTTGGTGGCCACGGTGTAATCGTAGAGCGCCTCGGGCGAAAGCTGAGAGGAGAAGATGGCTCGGATGTCGGGAGTGTTGCCGGGGTCGAACTGGGAGTCAATGACGCTGATGAAGCGATAGAGGCTCGGATCGGTGAGCAGGAAGGCTAGGGAGGGCTGGAGGAAAGAGTAGGCCTGGGGCGCGGTGGGATGGTTGTAGGAGAGCTTCTGGCCAGCAACCAAGAGCTCGCCAGTGACAGCCAAGATGAGGAGCGGCTGATAGAGGTCTGGTTTCAGCCGACGGCGCAGGCCCAGCCACAGCAGCATTCCGGCTGCCAGTCCCAACCCACTCCACACCAGGAGGGTCCGCGCTGTGGGAGGAGTGAAGAAGGGGATCAGAAGGGCTATGGCCAGCATCGCCACGCAGGCCAGCCCCACCCGAGGCAGCAAACGGCGCAATCTCGCAAGCGTGGGCTCCTCCCCCTGGCCCAGTTGCTGAAAGCCCATTCCGGCCAGCATCGCTCCGCCGAAGGTGTAGAGCGCCAGCCAGCGGCCCGGAGCGCGGAACAGCGCGATCCCCGGCAGGACTTTATAGAGGACGAAGTAGAGGGGATTGTAGCCCCCCAGGGCTAAGGTCAGGCCGACGAGGGTCAGGCATACCAGGAAGCGCCAGTTGGGCGAATGGGCGAATGAGCGA
>CAYRNM010000021.1:3989-22398 GCA_964425465.1 uncultured Anaerolineae bacterium
GACGAGGGTCAGGCATACCAGGAAGCGCCAGTTGGGCGAATGGGCGAATGAGCGAGTGGGCGAGTCAGCGAATGGGCGAATCAGCGAACACTTTGTAGATTCGCTGACTCGCTGATTCGTCCGATGGATAGGACAGGGGCCCAGACAGCCGATCAGCGCCAGCCCCAGAGGTAGTATCCCCAGGTAGGCGATGTGTTCCCCAAACAAGTTTTCGTCTCCGAAAGTGGGCAACAGGGTCAGCAACAGGAGCCGAGGCCTCAGGGAGAAGGAGGCCGCCTCGCGGTAGGGAAGGCCCCCTCCCCTCATCGACAGGCGCGACAGTTCCAGCGTGGGGAGGAGCTGGGCGCCTGCCAGGCCCAGGCCCAGCAGCGTCGCCAGCCCATAGGCCAGCAGACCGTGAGTAGGGGGGCGGCCAGAAGGCCGCTCACGCCTCCGTATCCACCCCGCGGCCCACTCCAACCCCGGCCACACAGTGCTTAGACCCAGAGCCACCATGTTGATGTAGAAGGCTTGCGTGTGTCCGGCCAGAAACTGGAGCGTGATGGTCACACTCAACAGGATCACGGCTCGCCTCCATCGTTTTCCATAGGAGTGGCTTGCCTCATCCAACAGCAGCAGGACCAGGGGCAGCCAGGCGGTGGCGTTGAGCTGGTTGATCTGCTCCGCCTGAGCTCCCAGGAAGCCGCTCCCGACGAAGGTCAGCGCTCCGCCGAAAGCGGCGAGGGGCTCCAGTTGCAACGAGCGCCGACCATAGGCATAGGCGAAAGCACCTGCCAGCCACAGGTGAAGTGCCATGGACCAGGCGATCATCTTGGGCGGCTCCAACCACAGCAGCGGCCAGTGGAGGGGGTACAGCACCGCGCTCTGGGGATTGGCCAGCAGTGGCGCTCCGCAGAAGAGGTAGGAGTTCCAAAGGGGGAGGTGTCCTGCCCGCAGTGCCTGGGCCACGTAGGCCCGGTAGGGGTAAAAGTAGGTGAAGAGGTCCAACCCCACCAGGATCTGGTTGGTGAGCAGGATCTTCCACAGAAGCAGCAGGACGAAGAGAGCTATCCCTGCCAGGGCCAGCAGGGTCCGAACCTCCCACAGGTTCATCGCCCGCGCTCCTGGTTTCAGGCGCGTTTTCCTTAACCAGTGGCCGTTTTTGGCACAGCGTACCAAAACCTGCGGGAGGTCTCCACAGATCATCAGGGCCCCTCGATCTGATAGATAGTGAAGGAGAGTGAGCCATCGTCGCGATAGATCCGGTGGCGGGGGATCAGCCGCAATCCCCTCGCAGCCAGCGCTATCCGAGCTGGCCCCTCATCCTGCCAATTGGGGAACACGATCCAGCGCTCCACATCCGCCGCTGTCACCGCATCCTGAGCCAGCTCCTCCGGTGTCCGCCACCAACGAAAGGCGTAGGGGAAGCGGTACATGTAAAATTGGTAGTGGTGCCCCAGCCAGCGGTGGTACAGGATAGCTCCTCCCATGACATGGCCTCGGAAATAGGCCACCACCTGCTCGATCCCCTGGTAGGCTCCGTGATCCCCGCCGATGGGGAATCGCCCCGCTGCGGCGTCGCGCATGGGCAGGGGCAGGGTGCAAAGGAGGAGCACGGTGACGAGAATGGATAGCGCGAAGCGAGCTTCGCTACTCCGAGTTAGGAATCGTCTCGGCAGCCACAGCACACGCGCCAGCAGAAGGCATCCAAAGGGCACCAGGGCCAGCAGGTAGCGATCCCAGAGGGGGATGCGCAGCAGGGTCAAGGCGGCCAGGAAGAGGATCAGGAAGGTGACAAGTAATAGGTCAACGTGCGAATGAGCGAATGGGCGAATGGGCGAATGGGCGAGTAATTCGCAGATTCGCGGATTCGCAGATTCGCTGATGAGATCGGCCAGCAGAAGCAACGAGAGGCCGGCCAGGAAGATCGCGTTGAGCCAAGGGTGGTAGAAAGCGTACTGCAGGAGGCTCGCCCAGCCACGGAGTCGCTCTCCCCACATCTCCGGCGGGGCTAGGGCCAGCCCTCCGTAGTTGGCCCTCAGTTGCTGCAGGATGGAAGGCTGCGGCCGGGCCAGGTCCCAACACCCAACGAGGGCCACAATGGCGAGTAAGCCCAGCGTGAGCCTCATATGCATGACCCACACATTGTGGGGACTGCGAATCCCCTCCCCCTGCCAGAGGGAGGTGGGGAGAGAGTGGATTATAGCATTGGAATGAAATGGCCTGACCGGATCATCGGGGCTTCTGGAGGGGATTTCACCCTTCCCTGCCCCTTCCCTCTGAGGGAGGGGAACCCTTGTTGTAGGTTGCGCATGGCTCCCAGGGGAGGAATGGAGGCACACTCCAAGGCCCACCACCAAAGGTAAAAATGCCCATCCCTCCCACTTCGTCGCCCCGGCCAGTCCCAGCAGCACCCCTGCCCAGCCCCAGCGGCCACGGGTTACGGCGAGGCAGGCTGCCAGCACCCACATTCCCATGAGTGGATCCAAGAAAGCGGTGGGAGCGAAAGAGATAGCGAAGGGAGAGGCAGCCAGCAGCGCCGCAGCGGTGAGGGCTGTGGGCTGGTCCCACAGCCGTTGGACCAGGAGGTACAGCAGTCCGATGCTGATCAGGCTGGCTACAAGGCTGGGCAGCCGGGCCGCCGTCTCCGAGGGGCCGAGAAGTGCGAAAACGCTGGCCTGAAGGTAGAAGAAGAGGGGGGGCTTGTCCGCCGGAATCCTCGCCAGCCACATATCCTCTCCGCTGGCGATCCGCAACCCCCAGGAGGAGTACAGGGCCTCATCCTCGTGAAAGCGTTGGAGGCCCAAGAGAGTCAGACGAGCCAGGGTGCCGAGTCCTAGGATGGCTATAATGATCAGATTCGGGAGATGCTGGCGGTTCATGGAAAAAAGCCTGATTGCTAATCCACAAGCCGATACTTTAACAGCGTCCACAACACGACGAAGGCGTCTCGCCAGGTGATCTTCTTTCCCTCGTAGTACTCTCGCCCGGCATAGGAGATGGGCACCTCGTAGATGCGGTATCCGCGTTTCAGTATTTTGCCCGTGATCTCGGGATCAAACCCCCAGCGGGGGGATTTGATCTGGATCTGGTCTGCCACCTTGCGGGTGAAGACCTTGTAGCAGGTCTCCACATCACTGAGGATGGTATCGTACAGGATGTTGGCCACCAGGGTGAACAGTTTGTTGCCCACCATGTGCCAGAAAAACATGGTCCGCCGTGGTCCACCCAGGAAGCGGGAGCCATACACCGCCTGCGTTCGTCCCTCCAGAATGGGCTGGAGCAGGGTCGGGTAGTCACGGGGGTCGTATTCCAGGTCCGCGTCCTGGACCAGCATCACATCGCCGCTGGCATGAGCGAGCGCGGTGCGTATGGCAGCTCCCTTGCCCTGGTTTTGGGCGTGACGGAAGATGCGAAGGTCGCCGTAGGTCGCCTGCTCCTGGGTCAGCAGTTCAGGCGTGCGGTCCGTGGAGCAGTCATCCACCACAATGATCTCTTTTTCGTCGAACCCCTCCAGTTCCACGGCCCGCACACGGGCCAGGACTTCACGGATGGTGTCTTGCTCGTTGTAGGCCGGGATCAGAATTGAGAGCTTCAAAGGGACCTCCTCTGAGGACGATGGGTTGATGTCGGACATTATAATCTATCGCTGTACTTCTGACAAATGGGCCTTGACTTTTGGCTCGCTTGAGGTATACTCTTCCCTGTAGTGAATGCAATCCATAGCTTTGGAAAGGAGTACTTGATGGGCACATCCGTTGCTGTGACCGATGACACCTTTGAAGCCGAAGTGCTTCAGGCGGATAAGCCCGTGCTGACGGACTTCTGGGCGGAGTGGTGCGGACCCTGCCGCGCTATTGCTCCTATGCTGGAGGAGATCGCGGCCGAATACGCCGGCCGACTGAAGGTCGCCAGACTGGATGTGGGTTCCAATAGCGCCACGGCTACCGAATACGGGGTGATGTACATTCCTACGCTGATCCTCTTTGTAAATGGAAAGCCGATGGAACGGCTGGTTGGGGCGTTGTCCAAAAGCCGCCTCTTGGGGAAGATCAAGCCCCATCTGATTTGACATTTGCGGCACTCTGTGCTATAATATGCAACCGAATAGCAGAGAAAAGACGATGAGCAGGAAGAGTAGCCGCTGATGCGGAGCCCAGAGAGTCGGGGATAGGTGGAAGCCCGATGCTTGCGCCGGCGGTGAATGGGCCTGGGAGTTGCATCCCCCAACAGGATGTCTTTAAGTAGGGGATGCCGGAGTCGCCACCGTTATCAGGGCTGAGGGTATCGGAAGCCGAGTGCGCTTCCTGTACCTGCAAGGAGTGAGGCTGGCTTCACACGATCCGCCCTTCACCGGCGGATTTTGTGTTTTACTGGCCTAAGGTGGGTGGCACCACGGGAGAAACCCTCTCGTCCCTTCAGTTAGGACGAGAGGGTTTTTTAGTTCAGGGGTTGCTGTGCACCCTCCCGCAGGTTAGAAGCCGCTTTACATGTTGCGGCACCCTATCTGACCTGGCACCAATCTCGCAAGGGGGGTGTTTGCTAACCTGCGGGAGGGTAGATGAAGTTACGTTTAGGAGAAGAAGAGCAGATGTATCATCCAACTTTGGAAGAGGTCAAGCAACTGAGCGGACAGGGCAACACCATCCCCGTCTATCGAGAGCTCCCCGCCGACCTGGAGACGCCGGTCTCAGTGTATCTCAAACTGCGGGGAGAAGGCCCCTCCTTTCTGCTGGAGAGCGTGGAGCGAGCAGAGCAGGTAGGCCGCTACTCCTTCGTGGGCGTGGACCCCACGGCCAGCCTCATCGCCCGAGGGGATCGGGTGCTGGTCGTGGGGCGGGAGGGCGTGCGAACGGAATCGCTCGCAGGGCGGGACCCCCTGCAGGTGGTGGCTGAGTTTGTGCATCCCCCTCGGCCGGTGGCCCTGCCAGGGGTGCCAGGCTTCCACGGCGGAGCAGTGGGATACCTGGCCTACGATATGGTGCGCTTCTTCGAGCCCAAACTGCAGGCCACGGCCCCTCCCTCTACCGGCTTCGAGTGGCCGGAGGCGGTCTTCCTGTTGGCCGACGGACTGGTGGTCTTCGACCACGTGCGACATCGCCTCCTGGTGGCAGCCAACGCTCATCTGAACGGCGATGTGAACGCCGCCTATGAAGGGGCCGTGGTCAGTATCGAATCCCTGGTGGAACGGCTTGGTCAGCCCTTGCCCCTGCCCCGCCAGCCCAGGGCCCAGGGAGGCGGCCAGCTTCATTCCAACTTCAGTCGGGCGGATTTTGAGGCTGCGGTGCGGAAGGCCAAGGAATACATCGCTGCCGGTGACATCTTCCAGGTGGTGCTTTCCCAGCGGCTTCAACGCTGGACGGGGGCCGATCCCTTCTCCATCTACCGCGCCCTGCGCATGCTCAACCCCTCTCCCTACATGTTCTACCTGGAGCTTCCCGAGGGGCTGCGACTCATCGGCTCCTCGCCGGAGATGCTGGTGCGACTGGAGGAGGGCTTGGCCGAGGTGCGACCCCTGGCCGGCACCCGGCCGCGGGGGCGCACCCCTCAAGAGGATGAGGCCCTGGCTCGCGAACTTCTGAGCGATCCCAAGGAGCGGGCCGAGCACGTGATGCTGGTGGACCTGGGGCGCAATGATCTAGGACGGGTATGCCGTCATGGATCGGTGCGCGTGCCGCTAATGATGGGCGTGGAGCGCTATTCCCACGTGATGCACATCGTCTCCCAGGTGGTGGGCGAGTTGGACCCCGCTCACGACGGGTTCGACCTGATGCGGGCCACCTTCCCCGCCGGCACCGTCTCCGGCGCGCCCAAGGTACGGGCCATGGAGATCATTGACGAGCTGGAGGGAGAGCGACGCGGGCCCTACGCTGGGGCAGTGGGCTATTTCTCCTACTCGGGCACCATGGACACCTGCATCGCCATCCGCACCATCTGCTTCCAGAATCAGACCGCCTTCCTGCAGGCGGGGGCGGGGATTGTGGCCGACTCCGATCCGGCCCGCGAGTATGAGGAGACACTGCACAAGGCCCAGGCCCTGGCCGAGGCCATTGAGCGAGCAGAAGTGGGAGTGCTGTAGGTGTGAGGATAAGGAGAGCGAATAATGATCGTCGTCATTGACAACTATGATTCCTTTACCTACAACCTGGTCCAATATCTGGGCGAGTTGGGTGCGGAACTTCGGGTCTTCCGCAACGATCAGGTGACGCTGGCGGAGATCGAAGCACTGAGACCCACTCATATCGTCATTTCTCCCGGGCCGGGCGGTCCCCTGGATGGCGGGATATCCAATGAGGTGATCCGCCGCTTCGCTCCGCAAGTGCCCATCCTGGGGGTATGCCTGGGTCATCAGTGCATCGGCTATGCCTTCGGTGGACAGGTGGGCCGGGCAGGGCGCATCATGCACGGCAAGACCTCCCTCATCCACCACGAGGAGCATCCTATCTTCGAGGGGGTGCCTAACCCCTTCGAGGCGACCCGCTACCACTCCCTCATCGTGGAGGAGCCTCTGCCAGAGGAGCTGATCCCTATCGCCCGCACTGCAGAGGGGGAGCTGATGGGCCTGTGCCATCGGCGCTACCCGGCCATCGGGCTGCAGTTCCATCCCGAGTCCATCCTGACTGCAGAGGGAAAGCGGATTCTGCGCAACTTCCTGGAAATGAGGGGCGAGAGGAAGTGGAAAGCGGAGGCGAAGATGGAAAGACAACAAGGGTTGGACATTCGGGAGGCGATCGGGCGGGTGGTGGCCGGCCAGGACTTAAGCGAGGCGGAAGCAGAGGCAGTGATGGGACAGATCATGGCCGGGGAGGCCACGCCAGCCCAGATCGGCGCCTTCCTCACTGCCCTGCGGCTGAAGGGGGAGACGGTGGCGGAGATCACCGGCTGTGCCCGTGCCATGCGCGCTCACGCCACGCCCGTGCATCCCCAACGGCAGGACCTGGTGGACACCTGCGGCACGGGGGGCGACAGGACGGGCACCTTCAACATCTCTACCACCGCGGCCTTCGTCGTCGCCGGAGCGGGGCTGGGAGTGGCCAAGCACGGCAACCGCTCCGTGTCCAGCCGGTCGGGCAGTGCCGACGTGCTGGAGGCCTTGGGGGTCAACCTGGAGCTGACCCCCGAGCAGGTGGCGCGTTGCATTGACCAGGTGGGAATCGGCTTTCTCTTCGCTCCCCATCTTCATCCGGCCATGAAGCACGCCATCGGCCCCCGGCGGGAGATGGGGGTGCGCACCATCTTCAACATCCTGGGCCCTCTCACCAACCCGGCCGGTGCCCAGCGGCAGCTCATGGGGGTCTACGATCCCAATCTCACCAGCGTCCTGGCTCAAGTCCTGGGTGGGCTGGGAGTGCAGACGGCCTTCGTGGTGCACGGCGCCGACGGGCTGGATGAGCTCTCCACCACAGGGATCAACCGCGTGAGTTACCTCCGAGAGGGGTGGGTGAAGGACTTCTCCTTGGATCCGGCCGAACTGGGGCTTCCTGAGGCGCGAGTGAAGGATCTGCGAGGCGGGACGGCCGAGGAGAACGCGGAGATCACCCGGGCGGTGCTTTCGGGCGAGCAAGGCCCCCGTCGGGATGTGGTGCTGCTCAACGCAGCCGCAGCTTTGGTCGTCGGCGGCGGGGTGGAAGACATGGAGGAGGGGTTGAAACGGGCGGCCGAAGCGATAGACTCCGGCGCGGCGCTGGAGAAGCTGGAGGCCTTGGTGGCCTTGAGTCAGGAGCTGGGAGCGGCGAAATGATCCTCGAGCGCATCCTGGCCCACAAGCGGCGGGAGGTCGCCCTCCACAAGGAGATAATCCCGCAGGAGAGATTGGCGCAGGCAGCGGAGGTGCAATCGCCGGCCTTCGATCTGGGGGCTGCGCTGCGCCGGCCGGGGGTGACCCTCATCGCCGAGGTGAAGCGCGCTTCCCCCTCCAGGGAACTCCTGCGCCTCGACCTGGACCCGGCTGAGCTGGCCCTGGCCTATGCGCGGGGTGGGGCAGGGGCCATATCGGTGCTCACTGATGAACCCTTCTTCCAGGGCAGCCTGGGAGACCTGGTAGTGGTGAGGCGGGCGTTGGCCGAGGGAGGTTACAGGCTACCCATCCTGCGCAAGGATTTCATCCTCGACCCTTATCAGGTGGTCCAAAGCCGCGCCTACGGCGCCGACACGCTGCTCCTCATCGCCGCGGCCCTGTCGCCCCCAGAGCTGGCCCAGCTCCTGACCCTGTCCCGGGAGCTGGGGATGGAGCCCCTGGTCGAGGTGCACGATGAGTCGGACCTGGAGAAGGCCCTTTCCTGCGGATCCCAGATCATCGGCGTCAACAACCGCGATCTCCGTACTTTTCAGGTGAACCTGGACACGGCGCTGCGGCTGCGATCCCACATTCCTCCGGGGACACTGTTGGTCAGCGAGAGTGGGGTCCGAGATCCGGCCGATGTGGCCCGGCTGTCGGGTCAGGTGGACGGGGTCCTGGTGGGGGAAGCGCTGGTGACCGCCGCGGATCCGACGGCCATGGCGCGGGCCCTGGTGTCCGCCGGCGCAATGCACAAGGGAGAGATGGGGTGACAGGCACTATCATCAACATCGTCGCCGTGCTCATCGGGGGGTCCATCGGGGCGCTGCTGGGCGACCGGCTGCCAACGCGCACGCGGGAGAGGTGATGCACGGCCTGGGGCTGGTGACGCTGTTGGTGGGCCTGCAGATGGCGCTGAAGACAGGCAACGTGCTGATCGTCATGGGCAGCGTCCTCACGGGCGGTGTGCTGGGGGAGGCATGGCGGATCGAGGAGAGGCTGGAGGGGTTGGGGCACTGGTTCGAAGCACGGCTCAGCCGAGGACATCCCTCCTCGGCCGAGGGACACAGCATCAGCCGGGCCTTTGTCACCGCCAGCCTGATCTTCTGTGTCGGCCCCCTCACCGTGTTGGGCTCCATCCAGGATGGGCTGACGGGGGACTATCGGCTGCTGGCCATCAAGTCCATCCTGGATGGCTTCGCCGGGATGGCCTTTGCGGCGGCGATGGGGCCGGGGGTGCTCCTCTCCACCCTCACCATCCTCGTCTATCAGGGGGGATTGAGCCTGGCGGCCCGGCTGATGGGAGCAGGTTTGATCAGGGGCGCGGTGGCGGAGTCCCCGCCGGTGCTGGAGATGACCGCCGCAGGCGGGGTGCTGATCATGGGCATCGGACTGGTGCTGTTGGAGTTGAAGCGGGTGCGGGTAGCCAATCTCCTGCCGGCCATCGGGATCGCGCCGCTGGTCGCCTGGTTGATAGAGGCTGTGCCCCAATGGTTGAGATGAGGGTGGAAGGATGGTTCAGGTGAAAATCTGTGGCCTCACCAACCTGGAGGATGCGCTGGCGGCGGTGGAGGCCGGAGCAGACCTTTTGGGCTTTGTCTTCTATCCCCCGAGCCCCCGCTTCGTGCCCCTGGAGCAGGCCTGCCGGATCATTGAGGTCGTCCGTTGCTTGCCTCTTGCCCGACGTTCCTCTCTGTTGGCCAGGAGAGGGGGAGACCAGGGGACAAGGAGAAATGATTCCTCTCTCCCTGTCCCCTTGTCTCCGTGTCACTGTGTCTCCTTCGTGGGCGTCTTCGTGGATGAGGAGCCGGACCGGGTGCGGGAGGCGATCCAGATATGCGATCTGGATTATGCTCAATTGCACGGTGAGGAGCCACCGGCGTACGTCGTAGCGCTGGGTCGGCGGGCCATCAAGGCCCTGCGGGTGCGCTCGGCGGCCGATGTGGAGCGGCTGGGCGACTACCAGGCGGCGGCCTACCTTCTCGACGCCTACCACCCCACGAAACCAGGCGGCACAGGGGAGACGTGGAACTGGGGATTGGCGGTGGCGGCCAAGCGGTTCGGCCCCATTATCCTGGCCGGGGGGCTGACCCCCGACAACGTGGCTCAGGCGGTGCGTCAGGTGCGACCGTGGGCCGTGGATGTCTCCAGCGGGGTGGAGTCCGCGCCGGGACGGAAGGATATTGTTAAGATGCGGCAGTTTGTGGCTGCGGCGAGTGATTTGACTCGAAGTGCAGGAGGGATGGTGTGACAGAACACCTGCCGGATGAGCGGGGACACTTCGGCCCCTATGGAGGGCGCTTCGTGCCCGAGACGGTGGTGCCCGCGCTGGAGGAACTAGAGGCAGCCTTCCACACGGCCTGGACGGATGGGGCCTTCCGAGCTGAGCTGGAGGGGCTGCTGGCCCATTACGCGGGACGGCCTACCCCCCTCTACCTGGCGGAGCGGCTGACGGCTCACTGTGGCGGAGCGCGGATTTATCTCAAGCGGGAGGACCTGGCCCACACAGGCGCTCACAAGATCAATAACGGACTGGGGCAGGGGTTGCTGGCGCGGCGGATGGGCAAGCGCCGGCTGGTGGCGGAGACGGGCGCGGGGCAGCACGGCGTGGCGGTGGCCACCGTCGCCGCCCTCTTGGACATGGAGTGCGTGATCTACATGGGGGTGGAGGACATGCACCGCCAGGCCCTCAACGTAGCCCGCATGGAGCTGCTGGGCGCAGAGGTGCGAGGAGTGGACACCGGAAGCCGCACCCTGAAGGACGCCATCAACGAGGCCATCCGCGACTGGGTGACCCACGTCCGCGACACCCATTACCTGCTGGGCTCGGCCCTGGGCCCCCACCCCTACCCCCTGATCGTCCGCGAGTTCCAGTCAGTCATCGGCCAGGAGGCACGCCAGCAGATCTTAGAAGCTGAAGGGCGGCTGCCGGAGGTACTCATCGCCTGTGTGGGTGGGGGCTCCAACGCCATCGGTCTCTTCCACGCCTTTCGGGATGACCCGGTGCGGCTGATCGGAGTGGAGGCGGGGGGGCTGGGTATCGGGACGGGGCAGCACGCCGCTCGCTTCGCCGACCCCGAGCGGGGGCGCATCGGGGTGTTACATGGCACCAAGTCCTACGTATTGCAGGATGAGGACGGCCAGATCCTCTCCACCCATTCCATATCCGCTGGGCTGGACTACCCCGCGGTGGGGCCGGAACACAGTTGGCTGCGCGACCTGGGCCGCGCGGAGTACACCTACGCCACTGACGAGGAGGCGCTGGAGGCCTTTCGACTGCTGTGTCGGTTGGAGGGGATCATCCCCGCTCTGGAGTCGGCCCATGCCCTGGCGGAGGCGATCAGGCGCGCACCGGAGATGGATACGGATCAGATGATCATCGTCAACCTGTCTGGGCGAGGGGACAAAGACCTCGATCAAATAGCAGATAGCAAATGGCAGATAGCCGATGGCAGATGATCACATGGTCCTAGCATTGTCCAATAGAACGGGAGAGGAAAAGATCACGGCTGCCTTTCGACGGGCCAGGGATGAAGGACGAGCAGCGCTCATCACCTATCTGCCGCTGGGGTTCCCCACCCCCGAAGCGAGTTTGGACCTGGTGCAGGTCCTGGCCGAGGGGGGCGCCGACATCATTGAGCTCGGCATCCCCTTCTCTGATCCTCTGGCCGATGGGCCCACCATCCAGCGGGCTACCCATGCGGCCTTGCAGCAAGGGGTGACCCTGCTCCGATGCCTGGAGATGGCGGCCCAGGTGCGGACCCGAGGTGTGGAGGTGCCGCTGCTATTTATGGGGTATCTCAACCCCATCCTGGCCTACAGCCTGGAGCAGTTCGTCCAGGATTGCCGGGAGGTGGGTGTGGATGGGCTGATCGTGGCCGACCTGCCGCCGGAGGAGGCGGGTGAGCTGGAGGAAGCCTGCCGCGCCGAGGGGCGGGCGTTGGTGTACCTGTTGGCGCCCACCAGCACTCCGGCGCGGGTGGCCCTGATCGCGGGCCGAAGCACTGGCTTCGTGTACCTGGTTTCCGTCACCGGTGTGACAGGAGCCCGGGATAGGCTGCCCGACGGGCTGGCTGAGCTGGTGCGCTGCGTGCGCGCCGCCACCGACAAGCCCGTAGCCGTCGGCTTCGGCATCGCGGATGGCGCCCAGGTCCGGGCGGTGGGCCAACTGGCCGACGGCGTCGTCGTCGGCAGCGCCATTGTGGAGCGGGCAGGCTGGGGCGATGGTGCCCGCGAGGCGGTGAGGGATTTCGTCCGCAGCCTGTGCAGTGCTTTGGAGGAGGAGGGAGATGGCAGAGAATAGAAGGCGAATTTTAACTGGAGATCGGCCAACGGGCAAGCTCCACCTGGGACACTACGTCGGCAGTCTGGAGAACCGGGTGAAGTTGCAGGAGGAGTACGAGTGCTTCTTCATCATCGCCGACCTGCACACCCTGACCACCCGGCCGGAGAAGGGGTTCCTGAAGGAGCTACCGGATAACATCCGGGAGATGGTGCTGGACTACCTGGCGGTGGGCATTGACCCGGAGCGGAGCACCATCTTCGTGCAGTCGGCTATCCCTGAGACCTACGAACTGAACACCCTCTTCGAGATGCTGGTCACGGTGCCCCGTCTGGAGCGGGTGCCTACTATCAAGGAGATGGCCCAGGCGGCCAACCTAGAGGTGATTCCCTTCGGCCTCCTCGGCTACCCGGTGCTGCAGGCGGCCGATATCCTGCTGCCCCGTGCTCACCTGGTGCCGGTGGGGAGGGACAACGAGGCCCACATCGAGGTGGCGCGGGAGATCGCCCGCCGCTTCAACCGCCTCTACGACGAGGTCTTCCCCGTCCCGGAGGCGCTCATCGGCGATGTGCCCGCTCTGGTGGGGACAGACGGCCAGGCCAAGATGAGCAAATCTTTAGACAATGCCATCTTCCTCTCAGATGATGAGAAGACCGTCACCCAGCGGGTGTTCAGCATGTACACCGATCCCAAACGGATCCGCGCCGACATCCCCGGCACCGTGGAGGGGAATCCGGTCTTCATCTACCACAACATCTTCAACCCCGATGTGGAGGAGGTGAACGATCTCAAGGAGCGGTACCGTAAGGGCCGGGTGGGGGATGTGGAGGTAAAGTGGAAGTTGGCCCGGGCGCTCAACAATTTCCTGGACCCCATCCGCGAGCGGCGGGCTCGCTACGCCTCACAGCCAGGGCTGGTGGAGGAGATCCTGGATGCGGGCATCCGCCGCATGTGCCAGGAAGCCCGGGAGACGATGGGTCTGGTACGGGAGGCGATGGGGTTGTATGGGGGAAGGAGGTGCCTATGACGAGAAGGTGAACAGATGGGTGTCCCCAACTCAAAACTCGCAGCTCATAACTTTCAATCTGTAACCTTCAACTTACAACTCTTCACTCAAGGAGGCTGAAATGAAGGAGACCAAGATCCTACTCGCTGAGGAGGATATCCCAACCCAGTGGTACAACATCCAGGCCGATCTCCCCGAGCCACTGCCGGCGACGCTGCACCCCATCACGCTTCAGCCGTGCGGTCCTGAGGACCTGCTTCCCATCTTCCCCATGGCCCTGATCCTGCAGGAGGTGAGCCAGGAGCGCTGGATCGATATCCCGGAGGAGGTGCGGGATGTCTGGAGGATGTGGCGTCCCACACCCATGTATCGGGCCAGGCGCTGGGAGAAGGCCCTGGACACCCCAGCCCACATCTACTACAAGTACGAGGGGGTCAGCCCGCCGGGCAGCCACAAGCCCAACACCGCTGTGGCCCAGGCCTACTACAACAAGATGGAAGGGCAAACGCGCCTGACCACCGAGACCGGCGCCGGACAATGGGGCAGCGCCCTGGCCTTTGGCTGCAACCTCTTCGGCCTGGAGTGCAAGGTGTACATGGTCCGCATCAGCTATGAGCAGAAGCCCTACCGAAAGAGTATGATGCAGGCCTGGGGAGCCGAGGTGGTGCCCAGTCCCAGCCCCGATACCAGCTATGGGCGCCAGCTCCTGGCCGAAGCCCCGGAGACCACTGGCAGCCTGGGCATTGCCATCAGCGAGGCCGTGGAGGACGCTGTCACTCACGAGGGCACCAAGTACTCCCTGGGGAGCGTGGTCAACCACGTCCTGATGCACCAAACGGTCATCGGGCTGGAAGCCAAGAAGCAGTTCGAGATGGCCGGAGAGTACCCGGACATCATGATCGGCTGCATCGGCGGTGGCTCCAGCTTCGCCGGTTTCTCGTTGCCCTTCGTCCGTGACAAGATCGTCGAGGGCCAAGACATCCGCTTCATCGCTGTGGAGCCCACCGCTTGCCCCTCGGTGACCAGGGGCCTCTACGCCTACGACTGGGGCGATGCAGCCGAGACGGGGCCGGTGGTCAAGATGCACACCCTGGGACACCGTTTCGTTCCCCCCCCCATCCACGCGGGTGGCCTGCGCTATCACGGCATGGCCCCGATCATCTGTCACCTGCACCGGCTGGGCATCATGGAGGCAGTGGCTGTGCACCAGAACCCGGTCTTCGCCGCAGCGGTGAGCTTCGCCAAAGCCGAAGGGATCATCCCTGCGCCCGAGCCAGCCCATGCCATCAAGGTGACTATGGATGAGGCCCTCAAGTGCAGGGAGACGGGCGAGGAGAAGGTGATCGCCTTCCTCTTGTGCGGGCATGGCCACTTCGACATGGCCGCCTACGACAGCTTCCTGGCTGGCAAGCTGGAGGACTACGAGCTGCCTGAGGAGGAGATCCAAAAGGCGCTGGCCGCGCTGCCGCAGGTTGGTTCGTAATCGGACACGTAGAGGCGTACCCTTGCGGTCGCCCCTGGGCGCAAGGACAACCGCAAGGGTTGCCCCTACCCATTTGACCTCTAGCCTGAAATCCCCTACAATAAGGGGCTAATAGACAAGCAGGGTCTAAGGGGGCCTGGTTCCGCGAGGAGCGAGGCCCTGTTGGTTAGGGGAGGGGATGAACTGGAGGCTGTGGGGCCCTGGCTGGGCTACGACGAGGTGTTCTTCGACTGCGACAGCACCCTGACTGCCACGGAGGGGATTGACGAGCTGGCTCGCCTTACCTTTGCAGATACAGGCAAGGGGATGGCGGAGGCTATCGAGCAGCTCACCCGCCGGGCTATGGAGGGGGAGGTCCCCCTGGAGGAGGTGTACGCCGAGCGGCTGGGGCTGTTACGACCCACCCGAGAGGATCTACATTGGCTGGCCCTGCGCTACCGCGAAAGGGCTGTGCCGGAGGCCCGGGAGCTGATCGCAGCCTTGCACTTTCTGGGACGCCGGGTTCACATCGTCAGCAGCGGGTTGTCCGAGCCAGTCGTGGCCTTCGGAAACTGGCTGGGGGTCCCCTCGGATTGCATCCACGCCGTGGGGCTGGAGTTCGACCAACTGGCCGGCCGCTGGTGGGAGTATTTCCAGGGAGATCCCAACCCCGCGGAGCGGTATCTGGATTTCGTGCCCGGACCACTGTCCGAAAGCCGGGGCAAGGCGGCGGTTATTAGCCAGGTGCGGCGGAAGCCCGGGCGGGCGCTGCTGGTGGGCGACGGCGTCTCCGATCTGTTGGCCCGTCCAGCAGTGGAGCTCTTCGTGGGCTTCGGTGGGGTGGTCCATCGGGAGCGCGTCGCGGCCGGAGCCGATGTCTACGTCGCCGCAGCCAGCCTGGCCCCCATCCTCCCCTTGGCGACCTGCGCTGAGGAGTATGAACAGTGCCGGAGCACACCCCACCAGGCCCTCTTTGACCAAGGGCTGGCCCTCACCTTCCAAGACCGCGTGACCTTCCACCATCCGAGACGGAGAGAGAGCTTCTATGCCTCCTACCAAGCTTTTCATCCCCGGTCCAACCGAGGTGCGGCCTGAGGTCTTGCAGCACCTCAGCCGGCCGATGATCGGCCACCGCAGCGCCGAGTTCGCTCAGCTCTTCCAAGGGCTTCAGCCCCGCCTGCGGCAACTGTTCCAGACCCAACATCGCGTTTATATCTCCACCTCCTCGGGTTCCGGCCTGTGGGAGGGGGCGGTGCGCAACTGTGTCCGCACGCGCTGCCTGAATCTGCTCAACGGGGCCTTCGGCGCGCGCTGGCGTCAGGTGACCCTGGCCAATGGCAAGCAGTCGGTGGCCGTGGAAGCGGATTGGGGCCAGGCCATCCGGCCGGAGCAGGTGGAAGACGCGCTGGGGCGCGAGCGCGTGGACGCGGTGACCTTGGTGCACAGTGAGACCAGCACTGGGGTGCTGAACCCGCTGGCGGAGATCGCCGAGGCGGTCCGCCGATTCCCCGAGGTCCTGCTGCTGGTGGATACGGTGAGCTCCCTCGGCGGGGTGGACATCCCGGTGGACAAGCTGGGGATGGATGTCTGTCTCACCTCCTCCCAGAAGGCATTGGCCCTACCGCCGGGATTGGCCCTGGCCTCGGTCAGCGATCGAGCCCTGGTGCGGGCCCAGGAGGTGGAGAACCGGGGCTACTACTTCGACTTTCTGGTCTTCGAGGAGTACCTGGCCCGCAACCAAACCCCCACCACACCGCCCATCTCCCTCCTCTATGCCCTGGACGTTCAACTGGATCGCATCCTGGCCGAGGGGCTGGAGGCCCGTTTTCGACGCCACCAGGCCATGGCCCAGATGGTGTGGAACTGGGCGGAGGAGCGGGGGTTCGAGCTCTTCGCTGAGGAGGGGTATCGCTCGCCCACGGTCACGGTGGTGTGCAACACGCGGGGGGTTGATGTCCAGGCCCTGCGGGCTCACCTGAGGGAGCGGGGCATGACCATCGCCGACGGCTACGGGCCCTTGAAGGGCAAGACCTTCCGCATCGCTCACATGGGGGACCTGACCCCGGCGGAAGTGGAGGAGGTGCTGGCGGCGGTGGATGATTTTCTGGGCCAATGAGGGGAAGGGGATGATGTACCGGATTCTGATCGCTGCCTCGCTGTCGGAGGCCAGCCTGCACCTGTTGGAGAGCGACCCGGAGGTAACTTTCGAGGTGTGCAAGCCCCCCCTGGATGAGGCGGCCCACGGGCGGCTGGCTGATTGCGAAGCCCTCATCGTCAGCAGCCAAGCCACGGTGGACGAGGAACTCCTGGCGAGTGCGCCCCATCTGAAGGTGATCGGGCGAGCAGGTGCGGGATTGGACAACATGGACATCGAGGCCGCCTCCCGCCGGGGGGTGCTGGTCATGAATGTGCCGGGGGGCAATACCATCGCCGCGGCGGAGCACACGATGGCCCTGCTCCTGGCCCTCTGTCGCAACATCCCCCAATCTCATGTCTCCTTGACGAGGGGGGAGTGGCGCCGGGACGATTTCCTGGGGGTGCAGCTCCACGGGAAGACCTTGGGGATCATTGGCCTGGGGCAGGTGGGCTCCCGAGTGGCCCGGCAGGCCCAGGGGTTTGGCATGGAGGTGGTCGCCTGCGATCCCCACATCTCGGTTGAGGCGGCCCGCGACCTGCGGGTGACCCTCCTAGAGTTGGACGAACTGCTGCGGCGGTCGGACTTTATCACCCTCCATGTCCCCCTCACCCCCGCCACGCGGGGGCTGATCGGCGCCCGGGAGATCGCACAGATGAAGGCGGGGGTACGCATTGTCAACACCGCCCGCGGCGCGCTGATTAACTCCGCAGCCCTCTACCAGGCCCTCACCTCCGGCCACGTCGCGGGCGCGGCGCTGGACGTCTTCGAGACCGAGCCCCCCCTGGGCGATCCGCTGCTGGCTCTGCCCAATGTGATTGCCACCCCCCACTTGGGGTCCAAGACCGAGGAAGCGCAGCGTGATGTCTCCGCTCAGATCGTGAGCCAGGTGCTGGATGCGCTGCGCGGCCGGGATTACCGCAACGCGGTCAACATGCCCTTCGTGGATGGTGCCTCCTTTCAAGAGCTGCGCCCCTATCTGAGCTTGGCGGAGCGAATTGGTTCTATGCAGATGCAATTGGCCCAGGGGAGGGTTAATCGGGTGGAGGTGGAGTATCGGGGCCAAGAGGTAGCGGAGCTGGTCAAACCGCTGACTGTGGCGCTGCTCAAGGGGCTGCTGATGCATGTGGTGGGCCCAGATCAGGTCAACTACGTCAACGCGCCTCTGCTGGCCAACCAGCGGGGCATCGTCGTTGCTCAGACCAAGGGGCTGCCTGCGCCGGACTATCCCAACCTCATCTCCTGTAAACTGACCACCGATGTAGGCGAGCAACTCATCGCCGGGACCCTCTTCAGCCGAAAGGTACCGCGCATCGTCCAGATTGACGAATACCGCATGGACGCCCTGCCGGAGGGGATTATGCTGGTCATGGTCAGCCGGGACGTGCCGGGGGTGATCGGTCAGGTGGGCACCTTCCTGGGCCAGCATCACATCAACATCGCCGAGTGGCGGCTGGGGCGCAACCGCCCCGGCGACCGGGCGCTCTCGGTCATCAACCTGGACACCGAGATATCCGACCACGTGATGGGGGAACTGGCGGAGCTGCCGGAGGTGATTGACATTCGACAAGTGGTGTTGTAACGACGTAGGGGCGTCATTGAATGACGCCCCTACTCACTCACGCCCTCTCAGGCCGCCAGGGGCACGGTCGCATCATCGCTGACCAGGGCCTTGAATTCCTCCTCCTCCAGCGTTTCCACCTCCACCAGCCGTCGAGCCACCGCCTCCAGCCTGTCCCGGTGGGCAGTCAGGACCTCCTTGGCCCGCT
>CAYRNM010000022.1:0-10930 GCA_964425465.1 uncultured Anaerolineae bacterium
GGTGGGGGGATCGGGTTGGCCTGTCCACCGCCTTGAGCGTGACGGTGATAGCCACAGCGCTGCTGGCTTCTGTAGCCACCCTCTTCCTGGCTGATAGAGGAACGAGTAATGAGTAACAAGGAATGGGGTAGGCTAACGGCCCCATGGCTTTATTACCCGTTACTCATTGACTCATTGACTCGTTGTCTTTTCTTGGGGAGGTCATGGATGTTCAACCTGTTGATCCGAGGGGCACAGATTGTAGATGGCAGTGGCCACTCCCCCTTTATCGCCGACATCGGTATCCAGGGCGATACCATCGCAGCCCTGGGTGACCTGAAAGCAGCGGATGCAGCGATGGTGATCGAAGCCTCGGGCCTGATGGCCGCCCCCGGCTTCATGGACATGCACAGCCACTCCGACTGGACCCTGCCCGGCAACCGGCTGGCGGAGAGCAAGATCCGCCAGGGGGTGACCACTGAGGTGATCGGCATGTGCGGGAGCAGCCCCGCACCCCTGCCGAGCGATCCAGAGCGACGGGAGCGATGGATCGCCCAGGCGGGGGCCAACCGTCCCTGGCTCACCTGGGAGTGGGAAAGCTTCGGCCAGTACCTGGATCACCTGCGGGAGGGGATCGCCCTCAATGTGGTGCCCTTCGTGGGCCACGGGACACTGCGAGTGGCCGTGATGGGCTGGGAGGATCGGCTGCCCACAGCGGAGGAGCTGACGATGATGGAAGAGCTGGTAGCCCAGGCTATGGAAGAGGGGGCCTGGGGCTACTCCACGGGGCTCATCTACCCGCCCAGTTGCTACGCCCAGACTGAAGAGCTCATCGCGCTGGCACGCGTTGCAGCTCAGCGCGGTGGATTCTACTTCAGCCACATCCGGGGGGAGGGGGCTACCCATCTGGAAGCCATCCGCGAGGTGATTGAGATTGCCGAGGGGGCTGGATTGCCGGCGGAGATCGCCCATTTCAAGGCCACCGGACGCCCCTACTGGGGTCAACTGCCGGAGGCGATCCATCTAGTGGAAGAGGCGCGGGGTCGGGGCCTGGACATCACCGCCGACCGCTATCCCTACATCGCCTCCAGCACGGGGCTGAGTGCGCTGCTCCCCCACTGGGCGCACGATGGCGGACAGGAGGCACTACTGGCCCGGCTGGCCGATCCCCCAACGCGGGCCCGCATCCGAGAGGCGGTGATCGCCCGGCGGGAGGGGATAGAATGGGGCGAGGTGATGATCTCCCACTGCTCGGCCCAGCCGGCCTACGAGGGGCTGACCCTGGATCAACTGGCCCAGGAGGGGGGCGCCGAACCGGTAGATGTCGTGCTGGACCTGCTGCAGGAGGCGGAGGCGCAGGTCTCGATGATCCAGTTCTCCATGAGTGAGGAGAACCTGCGGGAGGTGCTGCGCCAGCCCTGGGTGATGATCGGCTCCGACGGCTACTCGCTGGCCCCTTACGGGGAGATGGGACGGGGCAAGCAGCATCCCCGCTCCTACGGAACCTTCGCGCGGGTGCTAGGGAAGTATGTGCGTGAGGAAGGGCTGCTCAGTTGGAAGGAGGCGGTGCGGAAGATGGCCGCCCTGCCCTCCCAGAAGCTGGGGCTAGCTGACCGAGGCCTGCTGGAAGTGGGCCGCAAAGCGGACATCATGCTCTTCGACCCGGACTCCGTAGCTGACCAGGCCACCTTCACCCAGCCCTATCAGTACCCCACGGGGATCGAGTATGTGCTGGTGAATGGTGAGGTGGTGATCGAACGGGGAGTGCACACCGGCGCTTTGCCGGGGCGGGTGCTGGAGCGGCCACGCTGATCAAGGGGGGCCTCGCTGCCCGTCAACGCCTGCCCAGCCGGCCCTTGGACCGGCCAGCCGGCCCCACTTTGCGCCGCCAGAGGGGCAGGTGGGGGTGGTCGGGTTCTATGTCTTCCCACATTTGCAGCCAGGAGTGGGCCACTTCCGGCCGACCATAGGCCAGTTCCAGGTCAATGCGGGCCTCGCAGAAGGCGATGAACTCCGAAATATGGAAGGTTTCTCGTTTCATGACCGGCTCCAGCCACTGCTCCGCCTTTTCCAGGTCTCCTCTCTCCACAGCGAAGCGGGCCATCTGACAGCGCCCAATGACATAATCGGGATTCATCTCCACCGCCTGCTCCACCAGGGCCCGGCTCCGCTTCGCGTCTCCGCGCAGGTCATAGACGACAGCCAGGTTTTGCAGCAGTGAGGGATGGTCAGGCAGGATCTCCAGCGCTTCCTGTAGCCGCTGCTCCGCCTCATCCAGCCGTCGATCGTTGATGGCTGACACAGCCCGTTCCATGAGCTTCTGCGCCCGGCGAGGCAGTTGCTCTGTAGGCTCAGGAGTGATGGCATAGCCAAAGAGCATCAGCTCCTGCTGCTCACCCTCGACCCACATCTTCACCATCTGGCCCCGGGGCAGCCGGCCAGCATCCACCAAAGCATAGGCCACCTCCCGGCGCAGCTCATCCGGCCCGTAGGGGCTCAGCGCAAAGTCAGCCAGGGCATCGAGCGTTTCTGGCGTCCCGGCGATGCGGGCTAGGTGCTGGGCAAAATCACGTCCATGGGGGTCCCCCCGTTCCAGCAGGATGGGGATCAGGCCCACCGTCTCCGGGTGCTGGGCCAGGAAGCGACGGGCAGCCCGCTCCATCCCTTCGTCTGTCGGTTTGCCCCGCGTCGCCGGTTCCAGGAGGGCCACCATGTCCTCTAAGGTCTTGGAGGGCGCCCATTCGTGGAGGCCAAAGGCCCAGGGGCCATCGCGCTGGCCGGCCGGCTTTCTCAGGTCGGCCAGGTTGTCAGCCGCGCGGGAGAGGCCGGGCTGGAACCTGAGAGCCTGTCGGAAGTAGCGACGCGCCTCCCGCTCCCGGCCCAGGCGGGCGGCCGCTGCACCAGCCAGGTGACAGATCAGCGGCTCCACGTAGGGCCGGCGAAGCATCCCCGCCGTTTTGGCCTGGGTGAATGCCTCCAGTACCCCCTCATCGTCCCCTAAGTAGCTCAACCCCTCTGCCTTCTTGAGCCATACATCCACCCATTTGGACTGGACAGCTTTCAGCCGCTCGGCGAAGGGGTGGGCCTCCTCAGGTCGGCCAGCAGCGCACAGGAAGTGCACCAGGTTGGACAGCGCGTGAAAGTTGTCGGGATTGCACTCGGTCAGGACCCGTCGGGCAGTGACAATGGCCTCTTCCAGTTGGCCCTGAATGAATCGTATCAGGCTGATGTTGTTAAACGCACTGGCAAGATTGGGCACCCGGGCCAGGACCCGCTTCTCCAGGGAGATGCCTTCGTCGTAGCGGCCCTGTTCCATCGCCACCTGGGCTTCCTCGTGCCACAGGGCGATCTCCTCCGCTCCCTCCACCTCCGCCAGCCCTATCTCGGCCAGGACTTGTCTCAAGCTTTCGCCAAGGTTAGTGAGGGTTTTGTGGACCTCGTCTGCCTGAGGGTGATCCGGCCAGCGATCCAGAAAGCGCTGAAAGGCTCGCCGGGCCATGGCGGGCCGCACGTTATTCAGACAGGCTCCCGCCAGGTTCAGGATGGCCTCTGGATCGTCGGGGGCCACTTCGGCCCAGCGCTGGGCCGCCTCCATCAGGCGGGGGGGGTCATGTAACTCGGCCGCCACCCCGGACCGGAGCCGGAACACCTCCGGCTCCTTTGGGTAGCGCCGGGCCAGCTCGTCCAGTCCCTCGGCCGCTTCCACCAGGCGATCCTCATCAATCAGTTCCTGGACCTCAGCCAGGCCTTGAGGTAACGAGCGGGCTGGAGCCTGCCTCCTGCGCGTTGCTCTCCCCTTCCTGCGTCGCCGCTTGTTCATCCGGTCACTCCATTTCGCGAATATGCGAATCGGCGAGTCTGCGAATCGGCGCATTCTCGCTCGTTCGCCCATTCGCTCATTCGCTGATTCGCCCAGTGATTGTATCATAACTCGATTCGTTTAGCAACGCGGAGAGCCTCGTTGACTTTCCCCTCCAAAGCCGCTACAATATGGATCGTGGAGTCCGACGACAGGAAAGGAGTTGGCGATGGCTGATCGCCCCAAACTGGTACTGATAGATGGCCATGCCCTGGCCTACCGAGCCTATCACGCCCTTCCACCGGACCTGGCCACCTCGCGGGGGGAGTTAACCAATGCGGTCTTTGGCTTCACCTCCATGCTATTGAAGGTCTGGCAGGAGGAGCGGCCCGATTACATCGCCGTGGCATTTGACCGAGGGCGCACTTTCCGTCACGAGATGTATGAGGAGTACAAAGCCCACCGGGACAAAATGCCCGACCCGCTGATCGGCCAAATGGCCCGCATTGAACAGATCATCGAGGCCCTCAACCTCCCGGTGTACACCGCCGAGGGGTACGAAGCGGACGACGTGCTGGGCACCCTGGCCCGCCAGGCCGAAGCGCAGGGCGCGGAGGTGCTCATCGTCACCGGGGACACCGACACCTTCCAGCTCATTGATGAGCACACGCGGGTCCTTATCTCCCGTCGCCAGTTCTCCGATACCACCATCTACGACGAGGAGGGCATTCGCCAGCGATATGGCCTGGGGCCTGACCAGCTCGTGGATTATAAGGCCATCGTGGGGGACGTGACCGATAACATACCCGGCGTGCGAGGGGTGGGTGAGAAGACGGCAACCCAGCTCCTGCAACAGTACGGCTCACTGGAGAAGATCTACCATCACTTGGAGGAGATCACCAGTACGCGGTTCCGCAAGGCACTGGAGGCTGGACGAGAGGCGGCCTCTCTGAGCCAGCGGCTGGGCCGCATCAGGATCGAGGTTCCGGTGGAACTGGATTTGGAACCCTGTCGGGCCGGGACCTTCGATCGGGAGAGAGTGGCGCGCCTCTTTCAGGAGCTGGAGTTCCGATCCCTGATGGAGCGCCTGCCTGAACCGGTGGGACAGCCGGAGCAACTGAGCCTTCTCGCCGAGGAGGAACCTGAGGTCGGGGTTTACAGGTTGGTGGATAGTTTCCAGGCTCTGGAGAGGCTGGTGGAGAGGCTGGCCAGCGCCTCAGCCTTCGCCTTCGATGTGGAGACTACCTCCACCGACGCCATGGCTGCCGAACTGGTGGGCCTGGCCGTCACTCCTCAGCACGGTGAGGGGTACTACATCGCCCTGGCCCACAAGTCACGCCCCAGGCCGCTGACCTTTGACCAGCTCGGGATGGAGGTTGAGGAGTCTAAGGTGGTCAACCTCGATTGGCCGACGGTGCGGGAGAGGCTCCGTCCCATCTTCGCCGATCAGTCCATCGCCAAATACGCCCACAACGGGGAGTACGATCTGATTGTGCTGCGGCGGCACGGGCTGGATGTGGCGAACCTAGCCTTCGACACCATGATCGCCGAGTGGCTCATGGATCCAGCCAGCCGCAATCTGGGGCTCAAGAATCTGGCCTGGACGCGGCTGGGCGTGGAGATGACCCCCATCACGGAGCTCATCGGCACCGGCCGCAACCAGACGACCATGGATTACATTCCCCCAGCCGAGGTGGCCGCCTATGCCGGTGCAGATGTGGACATGGCATTCCGTCTGGTGGAGGTGCTCACGCCGGAGCTCAAGGAGCGGGCACTGTGGCCCCTCTTCACCCAGGTGGAAATGCCGCTGCTACCCATCCTGGCCGACATGGAGATAGCGGGCATCTGCGTTGACCGGGGGTACTTGGAAGGACTTTCGAAGGAGTTTGAGGGCCGCTTGGCCGGGCTGGAGGAGCAGATCTGGGAGGCCGCGGGGGAGCAATTCAACATCAACTCCACCCAGCAATTGAGCGACATCCTGTTCCTAAAACTCAAGCTGCCCAAGAATGTGACCCGGCGGATGAAGAGCGGCTACTATTCCACAGCGGCGGATGTGCTGGAGAAGTTGCGGGGTCGTCACCCCATCGTGGACCTCGTCCTGGAGCATCGAGAGCTGGCCAAGCTCCGTTCAACTTACGTGGATGCCCTGCGCGAATTGGTTGATCCGACCACGAGGCGGGTGCACACCTCTTACAACCAGACGGGCACAGTCACGGGCCGGCTCTCATCAGCTAACCCCAATTTGCAGAATATCCCCATCCGCACCGAACTGGGGCGGCGCATCCGGGGAGCTTTCCATGCTCAGGAGGGGTGGTGGCTGTTAGGGGCCGATTACTCCCAGGTAGAATTGCGGATCCTGGCCCATATCTCCCAGGACCCCGCCCTGCTGGCGGCCTTCCATCGGGGGGAGGACATCCACCGCTCCACAGCCGCAGCAGTGTACAGCGTGCCTCTGGAGGCGGTCACGCTGGAGATGCGCCGTGTGGCCAAAACCACCAACTTCGCCATCGTCTACGGCGTCTCCGGCTACGGCCTGGCCCAGCAGACGGGCCTCAGCCAGGAGGAGGCCACGGCCTTCATCGAGACCTACTTCACCAAGTACCCCAAGGTGAAGGAGTATGTGGAAACCACCAAGAAATTGGCGGCCGAACAGGGCTATGTGGAGACGTTGCTGGGGCGGCGGCGTTACTTTCCGGAGTTGGAGGTCAAGAGCCGGGCCCATGCCCAGGTGCGCCACGCGGCGGAGCGGATGGCGATTAATACTCCCATACAGGGAAGCGCCTCAGACATCATCAAGATCGCCATGATCAACCTGGACCGGGAATTGAAGTCGGGCGGCTATCGCAGCCGAATGCTCCTGCAGGTGCACGATGAGCTGGTACTGGAGGTGCCAGAGGAGGAGCGGGAGGCGATGGTGGGACTGGTCCCCCGGGTGATGAGCAGCGCCTACAAGCTGGATGTCCCTCTGAAAGTGGATGTGAAGGTGGGGCGGAACTGGCTGGAGATGGAGGAGGTCGGCTCGGAGGACATTGCTTCCTAGCTCTGAGCCACGGGAGGAATAGGATGGGATTCGTGACGGCCGAGGTCTGGGTCCACAATCCTTCGGACATGGAACGGGCGGTGGAAGTCGAGTTCCTGGTGGACACCGGCGCGATCTACAGCTTGATGCCCGAGGGCAAATTGAAGGAAATCCATGTGGAACCCAGAGGAACAAGGAAATTCAGACAGGCGAGTGGTCGGGCGATCACCAGACCGGTCGGCGAGGCTCGCTTCCGGTACGGTGAATATGAGGGCATCTCACCAGTGATCTTCGGAAGAAAAAACGACAAACCTCTGCTGGGCGTGGTGACCCTGGAGGTACTGGGCCTGGAAGTTGACCCTGTGTCCAGAACGCTGAAGCCAACTCCGTTGTTGCTGCTTTAGAAAGCAGACGTGGGGTACGGACTGATAGCTGATGGCTGGAGATAGCGATGATTCGATATGAACTCTCTCAGCTCATTGAAGGGGCGATCCAAGCGGCCCAGCGGTCCGGCGATCTGCCCGAATTTGATATCCCGGAGGCCACGGTAGAGCACCCCCGGGACCCGACCCACGGCGACTATGCCACGCCCGTCTGCTTGCAGATGGCACGTTGGGCGCACATGGCCCCCATGAAGATCGCCCCGATCGTGGTGAAGCACCTCCCCCAGGCAGACTTCATCGGGCAGGTGGAGGTGGCTCACCCTGGCTTCATCAACTTCACCCTCAGTGACTCCTGGCTGACGAGCCAGGTAGAGACGATCTTGATTGCCGGCCAGTGTTGGGGCGATCTCAATCTGGAGAGGGGCCGGAAAGCGCAGGTGGAGTTTGTGAGCGCCAACCCCACTGGCCCTCTGGCGGTGCACCGTACCTGGGGCGCGGTGCTGGGCGATACGATCGCCAACATCCTGGCCGCCGTCGGCTACGACGTGACTCGCGAATACTACTTCAACAACGCGGGGCGCCAGATGCGCCTCCTGGGTGAATCGGTGCGGGCCCGGTATCGGGAATTGCTGGGCCAGCCGGCCGAGTTGCCCGAGGAGGGCTATCAGGGGGACTACATCTGGGACATCGCCCGAGACATTCTGGAGAAAAAGGGCGAGGGGTTGCTGGAGGCGAATTGGGAGCCCTTCAAAGAGCGGGCCGAGGCATGGGTCTTTCAGAACATCAACGCCACACTGGATCGTTTTGGCCTTCACTTTGACGTCTTCTATAACGAGAACAGCCTGCATGAGTCAGGCCGTGTCGACCAGGTAATCCAAGATCTCACGCAGCGTGGATACGCCTATCACAAAGACGGTGCGGTCTGGTTTCGCGCTCAGGAGTTTGGAGCGGAGAAGGACCGCGTCCTGGTGACGTCCACTGGCGAGCCGACCTACCGCCTGCCCGATATTGCCTATCACGTCCACAAGCTCCAGCGGGGCTTCGATCTCATTGTGGACATTTTCGGAGCGGATCACCACGCCCAATGGCCCGATGTGGTGGCTGGTGTCAGCGCTCTGGGTTACGATACCAGCGGCATCAAAGTCATCATCCATCAGTTCATCTCACTCATCAAGGATGGACAGCCGGTGAAGATGAGCACCCGCGCGGGTGAATTCGTGGCGTTGGACGAGCTGCTGGACATGGTGACCACAGAGAGCATCCCTGGCAAAGATGTGGTGCGTTTCATGCTCCTCACCCGCAGTCCGGACCGCAGCATGGTCTTCGACTTGGACCTGGCGGTGAAGCAGTCGGACGAGAACCCGGTGTACTACGTCCAGTACGCCCATGCCCGCATCGCCAGCATCCTGCGCTTCGCTGAAGAGCGGGGGTCGGATTCCAAGGGTGGGAATGTGGCGCTGCTCATCCATCCCTCGGAGCTGGCTCTCATACGCCAGATGCTCCTCCTGCCAGAGGTGATCGAGCAGGCGGCGCTTGAGCTGACTCCCCATCGCCTGACCTACTACGCCCAGCAATTGGCCTCCGCTTTCCACGCCTTCTACCGCGATTGCCGCGTCGTCTCCTCCGATCCCGCCGATGCGGAGCTGACCAAAGCCCGGCTCAAGCTGGCCCGGGCAGCCAAAGTGGTCCTGGCCCGCACCCTATCCCTCATGGGCATGACCGCTCCGGAGCAGATGTAGGGGGGTCTAGCCCTCACCCACCCTCCACCCCCTCCCTCTCCCAAGTTTGGGAGAGGGAGGGGGCCAGAATCAAGAGAGGGGTCTATGAAAGACCTGCCTTTCCAGGACAGACCCTTCCTGGGCAGGCTGCAATTTGATTGGCTATGGCGAAGCGCCTGGCGGCTCCTCAGCTCCCCCCGTCTGGCGGTGGGCCTGTTTCTGGCGCTGGCCTTCTGTGCTGCCCTGGGCACCCTCTTTCCTCAAGAGCCACCTCAGGCCAACCTCTCCGCCTGGATGGAGATGATCCACCAGCGGTATGGAAGCCAGGCCTCCCTCTACGCCAGCCTGGGCCTCTTCCACATCTACCACACCCCGCTGTTCATCACCCTCGTGGGCGCGCTGGTGTCCAACACCCTGGCCTGCACCCTCCGCCGCGCCCTCTCCATCTGGCGGGCCACACAGCGGGCCCCTCGTGTGATCCAGGCTGACGCCTTTTACCATCGTCTGACATGCCACCACGCCGCATTCGCGATGTCCTCCCTCATGCGGGGGCTGGAGGCAGCGCGGTCGGCTCTGAACCATCACCATTACCGCATCACTGCCGCCCGACGTGGCGACGTTGATTACCTCTATGGTGAAAGGCATCGCTGGGCCCGATGGGCCACCCTCGTCACCCACGGAGCGGTCATCCTGCTCATGGCCGCCTTGCTGCTGAGGGGCTCCCTGGCCTGGCGGGAGCTGAGGGTACAACTGGCTCCCGGTCAGGCCTACCCCGTGGGACACCATACCCCCTGGGAAGTGCGTCTCGACCGCTTCTCCAGCCGGGCGTTGGGGGATGGGCAATCGGTGGAGTACCAGGCCCACCTCACCCTCCTGTCCCAGGGCCAACCAGTGGCCGAACATGGGGTTCGGGTCAACTCCCCCCTCTCCTATGGGGGACTGCGGGTGTATCTGTTCTCCTTTGGATCGCGTGAGGCCTTCGTGGTGGTGGATATCGTCCACGACCCCTCCTTCCTGCCGGTGATCCTCAGTGCGGCCCTGATGGTGGGCGGGCTGAGCTGCACCTTCGCCTTTCCCACCCATCAGCTTTGGGTCAGAGTCGCCCCCGGCGAGATATGGATCGCCGGAAGGACCAGCCGCGATCCCCTCGGCTTTGAGCGCCACTTCCGACGATTGGCCCAGGAACTGGAGGCACGGCTTGCTGAGGCTGGGAAGGAAGTGGGGGATGGTTGAGCTCGGTGCTTTCTGCCTGCTGATGGCCATCACCTGCTATGGGCTCGAACTGTGGGGCGGGGGGAGTTGGCTGAGACGGCTAGCGGCTCTGAGCAGCGGAGGCGCGGCCGCGGCCCTGGTTGACGCCCTGCTCCGGCGGGCGCTGGAGAGCGGCCACTGGCCCTTCGCTATCACCTATGAGTTCGCCCTGGCCTTCGCCTGCAGTGGCACGCTCATCCATCTGCTGTGGGAGTGGAGGGGAGGGGTGCACACTGCTGGGGCTTTCACCCTGGCGCCGGTGTTGGGGCTGACCCTTTGGGCGCAGTTCTCGATGCTCCCCTCGGCGCAGCGCATCCAGCCCCTGCCCCTCGCGCTGCAGAGCATCTGGTTTCCCCTCCACGTTGCGCCGGCCGCGCTGGCCTACGGCGCTTTCGCCCTGACCGGCGGGGCAGGGGTCATGCGGCTCTTATGGCCCTGGCTGGAGAACAGGGTCCAGGTGACGGAGCCAGAATGGGTGGAGGCCCTCATCGCCCGTGGGGTGACCTTCGGTTATCCCTGGCTCAGCACAGCCATGATCTTCGGCATGGTGTGGGCGCAGATGGCCTGGGGGAGCTACTGGAGCTGGGACATCAAAGAGGTGTGGACGCTGATTACCTGGCTCTTCTACACCCTGTTTCTGCACCTGAGGCTGCTGCGGGGGTGGCACGGCCGGCGGATGGGATGGCTAGCCCTCATCGGACTGGGCCTGGTGCTCTTCACCTTCACCGGCGTGGGTTGGCTGGCCCGCCGGGTGGGGTTGGAGAGCCTGCATGTATTTTGA
>CAYRNM010000022.1:11030-14778 GCA_964425465.1 uncultured Anaerolineae bacterium
CTGGAAAGAAGGGTTAACAATGGGAGAAGCTGAAACACGGATTTCAAGGAGGCGGTTTCTGAAGGAGCTGGCCGGGGTGGGGCTGTGTGCCCTGGGTGGCGGGGCGCTGTTGCGCTACCTGGGGGCGAGGCGGGCAGAGGCGATGGCTACGGCTCCCGATCAGCCCCAACCGGGGCCTTACGCCCGGGAGGCGATGCACTATACGAGTGTGAACCAGGGGCTGGAGTGCAGCGCCTGCCACACCACAGGCGAGCCCTCCCGCGTCCTCTACTGCCACACACCCCATCAGGGGGTTTATGTCAAATGCGGCCTCTGTCCCAGGGGCTGTGTGATCGCTGAGGGACACCGTGGCGAGTGCGGAGTGCGGGAGAACCGGGGTGGGGTGCTGCACACCCTGGTCTTCGGCAACCCCTGTGCGGTAGCCAACGACCCTATTGAGAAAAAGCCCCTCTTCCACTTCTTGGCCGGCACCACAGCCTTCTCCATCGCCACTGCGGGGTGCAACCTCCACTGCCGTTACTGCCAGAACTGGGCCATCTCCCAGGTTCCTCCGGAGAAAACGGACAATGTGGATCTGCCGCCAGAGGGGGTGGTGGAATCTGCCCGGCGGATGCAAAGCCCCACCATCGCCTACACCTATAGCGAACCCACGGTCTTCTACGAGTACATGCTGGCCACCGCCCAGGCAGGACGGGCAGCGGGGCTGCGCAGTGTCGTCATATCCAATGGCTACATCAATCCGGAGCCCTTACGAATGCTATGTCGAGCTGTGGATGCGATCAAGGTGGACCTCAAGGGCTTCAATGAGCGGTTCTACGAGCAGGTGTGTTCCGGCACGCTGCAACCGGTGCTGGATAGCATCCAACTGATCCACGAGATGGGGGTGCACCTGGAGATCGTCAACCTGGTGGTGCCCACCCTCAACGATGATGAGGGGGAACTGCGGGAGCTGATCCGCTGGGTGCGGGACAGCGTAAGTCCCGAGACCCCTCTCCACTTCAGCCGCTTCCACCCCCTGTATCAGCTCACCAATCTGCCCCCCACGCCGGTGGAGACGCTGACCCGAGCCTGGGAGATGGCGCGTGAGGAGGGGCTCCATTACGCCTATGTGGGCAATGTGGCCGACCATCCCGGCAACCATACCTATTGTCCCCACTGCGGTCGGAGGCTCATCACCCGCATGGGCTTTTGGGTGGTGGAGAACCATGTGTCCGAGGGCCAGTGCGCTTACTGTGGAGCGCCCATTTACGGGGTGTGGGGGTAGATTCAAACGAATGGGCGAATCGGCGAATGAGCGAATGAGCGATTCGCAAATTCGCAGATTCGTACATTCGCACAAGGGAGACAAAATCTATGGGCACGAAACTTCTGTCTTGGGCGCAGATCATGGCCCTGCTCAGCTTCCTGCTGACAGGCTGTGCCCCAGCCACGCCTACGGCCATCCCTACTCCAGTAGGGGCAGGTCTGAAGCCTGCCCCTACTCCTGAGGTGCGCAAAGCGACAGGGGCCGGCCAGTGGTACCCAGCCGATCCAGCGCAACTGAGGGACATGGTGGATGGCTTCCTGGAGCAGGCGCAACTGGAGGGTGTGCCCACAGCCGAACCCATGGCTCTCATCGTGCCCCACGCGGGCTACATCTACGCCGGACAGGTGGCCGCCTATGCCTACAAAACGGTCGAGGGGGCAAGGTACGACACGGCAGTGGTGATGGGCGACACCCACACCGGCCGGGGCCGGAGCGACATCGCCGTTTACGCCAAAGGCGCTTTCCAGACTCCTCTGGGCATGATCCCTATTGACGAGGAGGTCGCCGGAGCGCTGGCGGCCAGCAGTGAGAAGATCCGATTCGAGCGGGAGTCCTTCGTGGGGGAGCATCCGGTGGAGAACCAACTGCCCTTCCTGCAGCGGGTCTGCCAGGAGCTGCGGATTGTGCCCGTGGTGATCAACGAGCCCACGCTGGAGAACGCCCACCTGCTGAGCGAGGCGCTGGTCAAGGCCCTGGAGGGAAAGAAAGCCCTCATTGTGGGCAGCACCGACCTCTCCCACTATCACCCTTATGAAGAGGCGCGCCGCATTGACGAGATCGCCCTACAAGCTATCGTCTCCCTGAACCCAGAGAGGGTGCTGAACTCACCCCAGGAATGCGCCAGGGCGGGCATTCCCAATGTCGAGCTCACCATGTGCAGCCAGGGGGCGGTGATGACAGCGATCCTCACAGCCAAAGCCCTGGGGGCCAACCGGGCCACGGTGCTCAAATATGCCAACTCCGGCGACACCCCCTTCGGCAGCCGGGATGGGGTGGTGGGCTACGGGGCGGTGATGCTCTGGCGGGGGGAGGAGGGAAACAGCTCCTTCACCCTGCCTGTCCTGTCCCCTCGATCAGAGGGAGGAGATCTGAAGAGTGAGGAGCAAGGGGCGCTGCTGGCTCTGGCCCGGGAGACACTGAGCCAATTCCTGAATCGAGGGACCGTGCCGGAGTTCACGCCGGCCAGTCCTGGCCTCCTCCGAGAGCAGGGCGCTTTCGTCACCCTGGAAAAGGGGGGCGCGCTTCGGGGCTGTGTCGGCCGTCTGTTCACCGATCAGCCCCTGTATCTCACCGTCCAGAGGATGGCCGTGGCCGCCGCTCTGGAGGACGAGCGATTCCCGCCGGTCCAGGCCCAGGAACTATCCGAGCTCGATATCGAGATCTCAGTCCTTTCTCCCTTGGACCAAATTGCCCATCCGGAGGAGATCGAGATCGGCCGTCATGGTGTGGTTCTGCGGGCTCAGGGGAAACAGGCGGTGTTCCTGCCCCAGGTGGCCCCGGAGCAGGGCTGGGATCGCGCGGAACTGCTGCGCCAGCTCTGCAAAAAGGCCGGATTGCCGGACGATGCCTGGAAGGAGGGAACTCTCTACGTCTTCACCGCGCAGGTGTTCGGGGAGAAGTAGGCATCAGATGTATCCCTGAAGCCAGTACATGATCAGCCCCATGTACTCCTTCACCGCCGTGGATGACCTTTGGAGATCGCCAGCCTTGGGTAGCAGGGAAAAGGGGTCATATTTCCCCCACCGGTTCCGGAAATCCACAGGATAGGGCAGCGGGTCGAGGCCTACCTTTCGGAAGCAACCCATCGAGCGAGGCATGTGCGCTGCCGAAGTCACTAAGATAATGTCCAATAGCCCCGCCTCTTGGAGCAATGCCCTGGCCTCCACCGCATTCTCATACGTATTGCGCGATGCTGTGTCCAACAGGATCCTGTCCGCCGGGACGCCAAACTCAATGGCGAAGCGATTGAGAGCCAACGCCTCGCTCGCGGACTGATCGAAAAGGTCCCCGCTGCCCCCGGCGATGAGCAGGGTGTCGGCATGGCCCCAGCGGACCAGCGCTACACCAGCCAAAATCCGATCCCCCGCCTCTCCCATCTCCACCTGATTCCCCTTTGCGGCCTTCATGTCCGTCATCCCCGTCAGTACCACCACCACGTCGGCGTGTGGAGGGTTCTCCACCACCGGATAGCGCGTCTCCAGGGGCAAGAGAAGCAGGTCAGCCACGGGAGCTGTGCTGGGCAGCCACAGAAGCGCCAGCCCCGTCACCAGCAGCCCCCGCCCCAGCCGGGGGCGTCTGGACCAGGCCCACCAGGTCCCCAACAGAAACAGGCAGGCGATAGGGAGGGGATAGATCAGGTTGACGAAGATCTTGGAGAGGACGAAGAACATAGTGTTCATTTGATCACGATGGGCACGAAGGATTGATACCCCTCACTGGCAA
>CAYRNM010000022.1:14878-21592 GCA_964425465.1 uncultured Anaerolineae bacterium
TTACTCATTGACCCGTCGCCCCATTGACTCCAGTATGCACCGATAGATGTGCACCCGGGCGCTGACCGCCAGCCGCTCCAAAGTATCGTAGGCGTCGTCCAGGTCACGGCCAGCCACGACAATGCCATGGTAGGGAACCATCACCGCCAGCGCGTGACGGGCCAGTTCCCCTTCCTGAGGGAACAGAGCCTCCACCATGCGCTGGGCCAGCTCCGGGCTATGGGCTGGCGTCTCAGGGATGAGGCCGATAGTGCCGAATTTCCGGGTGTACTCCGTCGCGGGTTCCAAGGGCCGACCGGCGCAGGCGAAGGCCATGATGTAGCGAGGGTGGGCGTGGATCACTGCGCCCACGCGGGGCATGGCCTGGTACAGCGCCAGGTGCATGCGGCTCTCTCGGGAGAGCACCTCCGGCCCCTCCAGCACCCGGCCCTCCAAGTCCAGTATGGAGATCAGCTCCGAGGTGATCTCCCAGCGGTATTTCGAGCCCATGTAGCGCGGGGTGAGGTAGATGCGCTCGCCCTTTCGGACGCTCAGGTTCCCCCCGGCGGAGTCGGAGAGCTGGCGGGCGTAGATGTGGCGGCAGATGGCGATCATGTGGGGGCGGGGATCGTCGTTCACCTCTTTCTCCTACATGGGGATGGCCTGCACCTGCGGCAATAATCGCTTGACATCCCCTCGATGGCACTGGGCCGTGCCAGGGGTGAGGCAGACGGCGGCTGCAGCCGCCGTGCCCAAGCGCAGCGCCTCGACCCAACTCCATCCCTCTGCCAGGCCCACGGCCAGCCCAGCCATCAGCCCATCGCCCGCTCCGGCGGTGTTCAAGGGCTCGATGGGCAGGGGTGGGATGAAGTACTCCTCCGAAGCGCTGAAGGCCCAGGCACCCTGCCTCCCTGCGGTGGCCACCACCCGCTCCACGCCCCGTGCGACCCACTCCCGCGACGCACAGCGCACTTCCTCGCTGGTGGACAGGGGATGGCCGGCCAGTTGCTCCAGCTCGGTCCGATTGAGCTTGAGCAGGGTGGGCAGGGCCTGTGCACCGGCCTTGAGACCGGGACCGCTGGCGTCAAAGAGGGTGGGCACTCCAGTGGCCTTGGCATCGGCGATCAGATCGCGGTATAGTTCCAGCTCCACGCCCTGGGGCAGGCTCCCCCCCAGGACCAGGCAGGAGGCGCGAGGCAGATGCTCCCGCAGCCTGGCCCGCAGCGCATCCACATGGACCGGCCGCACCAGCAGTCCGGCCACGGTAATAGTGCTCTGCTGGCCTCTATCGGTGTCAATGAGCACGTAGTTGGTGCGGGTCTCCCCCTCCGCCCACACGAAATCGCACCTCACTCCCTGTTCCTCCAGCAATCGCACCATGCGCTGGCCGGTCTCGCCGGCGGTGAACCCCAGGGCCAGGCTGGGATGGCCCAGAGCCGCCAGGACCATGCTCACGTCGGTGCCCTTGCCGCCCATGGCCAGCGTGGAATCGGTGGCTCGAAGGGTCTGGCCCCACTCGAATCGCGGCAAAAAGATCACCCGGTCCAGGCCGGTGTTGGGGGTCAGGGTCACGATCACGGAGTCGCCCTGTGCCACATCCGGCGCAGGAACTTCAGCGCGGGGCCGCATTCGGCGGCCAGGTCCTCCCAGCGGCACTCGATGGAGCACCGTCCGTCGTAGCCGATCTGCCGAAGGGTGGAGAAGAAGGCCGGATAGGGGTAGGAGCCCGTGCCCGGGGGCCAGCGGTCGGTGTCGGCCACGTGAACGTGGGATATCCAACTACCCATCTCAGCCAGATGCTCCATGAGCTCCTCTTCGCGGACCATGTGGTACAGGTCAGCCAGCGCCCTCACCTGGGGGTGATCGGCCTCCTGGGCCAACCGCACCGCCTCACCCAGGTCATTGAGCACATTGGACTCGCTGCGGTTCAGCGGCTCGATACACACCATCATCCCCACCCGGGTGGCTTCCTCCCCCACCCTTTGCATGAAGTCAAGGAGCTGTTGCCACGCCCTCTCCCGTGGAAACCCCTCGGGGATGTTCCGCGCCCCGCTGCTTCCGAAGACGATCACCTGTCCTCCCAGCTCCGCCGCCCGCTCGAAGGCTACCTTTAGGTAGTGGCCGATCCGCTCCTCGTCCACCGCCGGGCCGGTGACCTTAAGGTCGGGGGGCAGGAAGGTGTTGAAGGCTTCGGCAGGGAGAGGCTGGGCCTCGATAGCCCGGCGCAGAGGTGCCCACTCTTCGTCCGTCACCTCCGGCTGGAGGTGGCGGGAGACGGAGAGCTCGATGTAGTCGTAGCCGGCCTGAGCGAGCGCATCGCCCATCTCCGGGCCGGCACAGCAGCCAAAGCGCATGTTTTGTTCCCCTTTTCTATCTCGTTGAGAAGAACTCTCTTCTCTTACACTTGAAGATGACCTCAGCTAAAAGTAACGGGTTAACGAGTAATGAGGCAACGAGGTACTCATGTCCCCTCGTTCCTCATCCCTCGTTCCTCGTTACTCATTTCTTACCTTCAGGCTTAATCCAGATACCCCTGAACCTTCATTAACTCCGCGTCGAGAATCGCGGCCCCCGCTGCGCCGCGTATCGTGTTATGCACCAGGGCCAGAAACTTCCAGCCCAGAAGGGGGCAGGGGCGCAGGCGGCCAATGGTCACCGCCATACCTTTCCCCGCATCGCGGTCCAACCTCGGCTGGGGCCGATCCCTCTCCGGGCGCACGATGATGGGCTGCTCAGGTGCACTGGGCAATCCCAGTTCCTGAGGCAAACCCCGGAAGGCCTGCCAGGCCTCGGTGATCTCCTCTGCGCTGGCCTCCCGACGGAGCCGGACGGAGATGGCCTCCAGGTGGCCATCGCGCACATTCACCCGGTTGCACTGGGCGCTGATGGTGAACTCTGCGGGGCGTATCTCCTCCCCTTCGAGCCGGCCTAAGATCTTGAGCGGCTCGATCTCCATCTTCTCCTCTTCGTTGCGAATATAGGGCACGACGTTATCCAAGATGTCGAAGCCTGAGACGCCCGGGTAGCCCGCGCCGGACAGGCCCTGCAGGGTGGTCACCATCACTTCCTCCAGTCCGAAGTGGTCGTGCAGCGGCTTGAGGGCCATGGCCAGGCCGATGGTGGAACAGTTGGGGTCGGTGATGATGAATCCCTGGTCCCATCCTCGCTGGCGGCGCTGGATGTGGGTGAGGGCTAGATGGTCGGCATTGACCTCGGTGATCAAAAGAGGGACATCGGGGTCCATGCGATGGCTGGCCGCCTTGCTGAAGACGGCGAATCCGGCTGCGGCCAGCTCCTCTTCAATAGGACCAGCGACCGCGTTGGGCAGGGCCGAGAACACGGCTCGGCAGTCCATTTCCGGCGTCGTGGGCTGAATGATCGCCTCGCGCAGGGCGGGCGGCATCTCACCCGATACGACCCAGGTGCAGGCTTCCCCATAGGGCTTGCCCGCTGACCGTTCAGAGCCGGTCAGTACCGTGATATCGAACCAGGGATGGCCCTGCAGGAGGCGTACAAACTGCTGTCCGACCATGCCAGTAGCGCCCAGCACACCGACCGGAATCTTAGCACTCATAACCTACCCTTTCCTCACAATGCTAAGGATATCACCCAACACGCCTGCAGCGGTTACCTCCGGCCCGGCACCCGGGCCAGCGATGGTGAGCGGTGTCTCGTCGTAGCGGGCGGTGTGAAACACAACGATGTTCTCCGGGCCGTGCAGGCTCCCAAAGCGGCCTTGTCGCGCCACCGTTACCAGGCCGACCCGACAGTCAGTATCGGACGCCTGGGCCACGTAGCGCAATGTCCTCCCCTCGGCCTGGGCCTCCGCGAGCCGCTTGCGGTACACCTCGTCCAGCTCCGCTATGCTATCCATGAATTCCTCAAGGGACAGATCTGCCATCTCCGCCGGGAACAGGGGTTCGACGGCCACCTGGGTCAGTTCCAGTTTGCAGCCCATGCGGCGGGCCAGGATCAGCGCTTTGCGGGCCACATCCGCACCCGACAGGTCCTCGCGGGGGTCAGGCTCGGTGTAGCCCCGCTGCCAGGCCTCTCGCACCGCTGCCGAGAAGGTCAGGCCCTCCTCCATCCGGGAGAAGAGGTATCCCAGTGTGCCGGAGAAGCAGCCCTCGATGGCATGGATCTCGTCGCCGGTGGCCAGCATTCCTTCCAGCGTGCGGATGACCGGCAGGCCCGCTCCCACCGTGACCTCGTAACGCAATGCCCCGGCCGCTGGGCCTGTCAGGGCCTGGTAGTCGGCCAGCGACCCCACCAGGGGCAGTTTGTTGGCCAGGACCACGTGTATCCCCCGCCGCCGGCCCTCAATCCAGAGTAGCGTCATCTGCGTCGAGGCGGTGCAATCAATCAACACGGCCGGACCTTTCAGCTCGGCCGCTTCATGTATGGAAGACACCTGGCCGTAATCGCGTCCCAGCGGCTGGCGGGCCAGCCCTTCACCCCTCTCTTTGGCCGCCAAGAGGCCGCGCAGCGCCTCGTCTGAAAGTCCCTCCGGGGCCCAGACCAGCCCGCTGGAGTCGGCCAAGGCAACGTAGCGTATATCGAGCCTTTGGCCGTGGGCCAGCACCAATCCTACCAGGGCTCGCCCCACTTTCCCCAACCCGTACTGCAGCAGGTATACGGTTCGCTCAGCCATCGCCAGGCCTCAGTTCCTCGCAGATGTGGTGCATTCCCGCATCGCAGTAATCAGTGACGCCCTGCACTATGATAGCAGAATCCACAGGAAGGGCAAGTGAGCAATACGAAAGGCCACCAGGGCACCAATGCCCTGGTGGCCTTTCGTAGTTTAGCCGGATGGCAATTCCTGATCCTATCAGAGGGCAGTGAGGTTCTTAGCGATAACAGGCCGGAAAGGATCTGCGGTCGTACCCTCATCGAAGCTCATAATGATCCCCAGCCTAGTCAAAGGTGGCATGAAGAGTGTATGGACTGTTGGGATTAGGATTCGCCCAGCAGCGCACACGGATGTAATGCCTTCCCACTCTAGTGGGGCTACAAACTGCATGCTCGGGGACATCCCCGTAGTTGTCGCTCTTGCACAACCGATCCTTGTTTTTCTCTTTTTCTATCGCCTCTTCCAGAGTGTCCGCAGTGTAAATATAGATATCATAGTCTGATCCACTCGGTGGAGTGAGATCAACAGTAAATACGTTTCGTGTCGTGATATTCATGTAATACCACTGACTCTTTCCTTCCACACCACTTTCTGCAGCACAAAGCAGTCCTTTATAGGATTCACTTGAACAGATAGGTCCCCAGGCTTTTGGAGCAGCGGGAGTAGGGCAGGGAACTGGATCCAGAGGCGGTGACCAACATGGAACAGTTGTGAAGCTCCAGCATCCTTCCTCTGGCCCCCTGCTCTCCGCCCGGTTGTCAGTAGCGACGACGTACCAGTAGTAGGTGGTATTGTAGTCCAGCGTGTCCGGAGCGCACCCAGGGGTGGACACATCGTTGCAGATGAGAGCAGACGGAGGGCAGGTGGTGCCGAAGTAGACATCGTAGGCCACCGTGTCGCAGGGCGCATCGGGATCACCGCCGCTCCAGCTCAGATCCATATCAATGGGTTGATCCTGTGCGCCATCAGGAGGCACAGGGTTAGAGGGCACATAGGGCGGCCGGTTCTTAACGGTGGTCGTGGCTGTCCTGGTGACCATCAGATAGCCATCGTTGATCGCCACCGTATTGGTAATAACGGTTCCTGCCAAGCATCCAACCTGGACCTTAAAGGACACCGTCTTGGAGCCTCCGATGCCCACCGACACTGGCGAACACCTTACCCATTTGGCCGTCGGGTCATAGGTGCAGTTTTCTCCTGTCAGACTGTCCAGCATAAAAGTGGTGTCGTTCGGTATCGGGTCAGTGAGGGTGACAGAGGCAGCCAGGTTCCCTGTGTTGCTCAGCGTGATGGTGTAGCGCAGATCAGCTCCACGTTGACACGCGGTAAAGTCCACCGCTTTGATCGAAGGAGAGAGGTCACAGTGTGGTGGATAGTTCTTAAGAATCAGGGGAATATAGATTCGCACGGGGGTGAACTCAACATACACAACATCTGTTGGGGGAGAGCTGGCTGTTATCGCCGTGGCTGTTACCGTAGCTGTCCCCGTTCCCGTCGAGGTCAAGGTAGCTGTGACGATGCCATTGATATCGGTTGGCTTGGTGATTGCGGGGCCATCTCCATCCAGACAGCCCAAGGTGGTCGTGAAGACCACAGTTTGAGTGGGCACCCGGTTGCTGCAGGCATCTTCCACCGTGGCCGTCAGGTAGGCAGTCTTACCCACCGTCAGGGTCATGGGGTTGGCCTCCAGCCTTACCGTATCTGCCAGGCCAGGCTTTACAGTCAGCGTGGCAGTGTGGGTGAGGCGGATACCCCTGACATTTGTATAGGTAGCTGTCACGGTCCAGGTGCCGGCCTTCTCGGAGGTGTACACGTTGGCCGTCCAGGAGCCGCGGGCTGCGGGCGTGATGGTGTAGCTGCCCAGAGCCGTCACATCCCAGGGATTGGCGAACTTATCGTAGGCCGTCAGCGTGTAGGTCACCGACTGACCGGCCGTCACCGTCTGGGTCTCTGGTGTGAGGCCCACACTGTTGGCTATGTCATGGGTCACGGTCAGCATGGCGGTGTCGGAGTAGCCACCGTAGGAACCAGTCACGGTCCAGGTACCAGTCTTCTCGGAGGTGTACACGTTGGCCGTCCAGGAGCCGCGGGCTGCGGGCGTGATG
>CAYRNM010000022.1:21692-22108 GCA_964425465.1 uncultured Anaerolineae bacterium
ACATCCCAGGGATTGGCGAACTTATCGTAGGCCGTCAGCGTGTAGGTCACCGACTCGCCGGCGGTCACCGTCTCAGTCGCCGGTATGAGATCCACACTGGCCACCGAGCCATGAGTGAAGGTCACGACCGCCGTATCGGACTTGGAGTCGGCCTGGGCCTTTACTGTGACAATACCCGGGACCGTTGAGCTAAGCGTGGCGGTAGCTTGGCCTGAAGCATCGGTCCTGGCTGCGGTAGGAGTCACTATCCCAGATCCCGAGACGATGGTGAAGGTCACAAGCGTGCCGCTGATCAGCTTTTCATCTTGTTTCACTGTCGCCGTCAATACCGAACAGTCATCTACCGTCGGGGTGATCGGCATCGCCTTCAAGGTCACCGAAGTGGGCTCCTGGCTCACTTGCAGGAGATAGGTGAT
>CAYRNM010000023.1:0-21698 GCA_964425465.1 uncultured Anaerolineae bacterium
ATAGTATATAGAGCTGGAGTGAAAAGGCAAGTTGCCTTTACTCGGCCCGCTCGATGGTCACCCGTGCTCCGTCGGGCACAGCACGAAAGCGGGTGGCGTCCCCCTCCAGGTGTCCGAAAACGGTGACTGGACTGGCGGGTCGGATCTCGTCCCCCCGGCTCATGGGGGTGGGGCCGAAGAAGATGCAGAAGGCGGTGCCGGGCGACCAGTAACCCAGGTCCCCCAGCTCCACTAACTCCTGTCCCTTCTCCGTCTCCAGCCTCACCGGAATGGAGAAGTAGATCTCATCCCCCCAGGTATTGGCTCGGGCGGTGATGGGCAGTCCATCCCAGATGGCCTGGGCTGTGGCGGTGTCATTCAACACCGCCGTGGCCGAGACCTCTCCAGCCGTGATGTTGATGCGCTTGGCCATAAGCTATACACCTCCTGAACTGAGTTCAATACAGAAAGTCCATAATCAACAGCGTAGTCATCCCGATCAGCTTCATGAGAATGAGGATGGAGGGGCCGGCTACATCCTTTAGTGGGTCTCCCACCGTATCCCCCACGACGACGGCTTCGTGTACCGGTGTCTTGAGCACCTGAGGGCCCCCTTCCTCTATGAGTTTCTTGGCGTTGTCCCAGGCCGTACCTGCATTGTTAAAAAAGGGCCCCAAGAGGGCTGAGACGGCCAGTGTACCGAGCAGCATGCCTCCCAAGGGTTCGGCCCCTAGCAGTAGCCCGACCACTATGGGGGGGATGATGCCCACCAGACCTGGCAGCACCATCCTTTTGAGTGCATTGCGGGTAGCGATGTCCACCACCCGGGCGTAGTCAGGTTCGGCCTGGCCGGAAAGGAGCCCCTCGATCTCGTGGAACTGTCGCCGCACCTCGTCCACGATCAACTGGGCACCCTGGGATGTGGCGCCGATGACTAGGGAGGAGGCGAGAAAGGGCAGGCAGACGCCGATGAACAGGAAAGCCAGGACAAAGGGCTCCGAGATGTTCACCGCCTGCATCCCGGTCACCCGGGAGAAGGTAGCGAAAATGACAAAGGCGGTCACTGTCCCCGATGCGTCGGCGTAGGCCTTGGTGGTCGCCTTCATGGTATTCCCCACCGCATCGAGCCCGGCGAGCCCATACACCACTTTCTCGGACTCACCGGACATCTCAGCGATACCGGCCGCGTTGTCGGTGATGGGGCCAAAGGCATCGGCGGCCATGATGTAGGCGATCATCAGGTCCGTGCCGATGTTAATCGCTACCAGGCTCAGTGGCGAGCGCCCCGAGAGCCAATAGACCAAGGGCATGGCCACCATTATCCCCACGATAGAGGGCAGTGGGCTCTGGAGTCCATAGGAGAGGCCGGTGATGATGTTGATGGAAGCGCCACGATGAGAAGCCTCCGCGATACGGTGCACAGGGCGACCTTCCTTTCCCGCATAGTAGCGGGTGGTGAAGGAGGCCAACAACGTCAATAAGACGCCGGCACAAATGGCGATGAAGATGGAAGTGTCACCCAGCCAGCGGGCTACTAGGTAGGCCCCGGCGAAATTGATCACCGTGTTAGTGAGGATGCCGATGTTGAAGAGATTCGTTGGCGAGAGGTTCTTCCACGGCCGCGTAGCGGCCAAGATGGCGGCCATGGAGGCGATGATCCCCAGGGCCTGCAATATCATGGGGAAGAAAACCACCCGTGGCCCGTAGCGGGGAATGAGCACTGTGCCCATGATCAGGCCGGTGACGATGTCACTGCTGAAGGACTGGAACAGGTCGGCGCCCCGGCCGGCACAGTCGCCCACATTGTCCCCCACCTGGTCGGCAATCACCGCCGGGTTTCTTGGATCATCCTCGGGGATTCCCTGCTCCACCTTGCCCACCAAGTCTGCTCCCACGTCGGCGGACTTGGTGTAGATGCCCCCGCCGATCTGGGCAAACAGCGCCGCTAGGCTGGCGCCAAAGCCGAAGCCCACGAGTATTCTGGCCTCACCAAAGAGGGAGTAGAGCAGGGAGAGGATCAGGAGCGAAGAGGAGGTGATCGCCAGCCCCATGATCGAGCCCCCCAGGAAGGCAGTGCGAAAGGCATCGGGAATGGAATCCTGCGCTCTGTCCGCGACCCGCACATTGGCTCGTACGGCAGAGGACATCCCCAGCCAAGAGGTCAGCAGTGAGGTGCACACGCCTAAGACGAATGTAACGCTCTCCTTCCACCCCACGAATAGCAGGATCACAATAGCCAGGATGGCTGTGACCCAGCTAATGGTGCGGAACTGACGCCGAAGATAGGTATGCGCGCCGGTAGCAATGTGTGCGGCTATCGCAGCCATCCGGGGTGAGCGGACTGCCATTTGGCTGACCGATCGCACCAGGTAAACCACGACGCCAGTAGCGCATAGCCCCGTTGCCAGAGGAAAGATCAACGAAAGAGAAAATGTCATCGGTGCTATTCCTCACAAGTATACCTGTGTAGCAAGGCCGGCAGATACTCATTTGCAGGTTTAAGGCCCAGAAAAACGACACTTTCGTCCCCGGCAAGGGATTCGGATTGCCAAGCACCGCGGACGGCAACCTGTAGGAGGCTTCACATCCGTTCCGCTGGTGAAAAAAGGGACTTGAGAATCTCAAGGTGCCTTCTGCTGACCTCAGGCTCTGGTCCGGCTGCGCCAGGTGAAGAAGAAGGCCACGCCCAGCAGCAAAAGTCCACCCCAACAGAATTGGATGGCCTGAGCCCCGCCCTGGCTGATCAAGTAGATCATAGGCCCTATCAACACCAGAGCCGTCACAATCATGAACAGCCGGTCTCGACGGGCCTTGGTCCGCCGTTTGGCTGCCTCTCGACAGATGGGACAGATGTATGCAGAGGAGTCATCCTGCTGGGCTGGACTCACGTATGTATCCTCACCGCAGACCCTACATTTCACCCACATGACGCCACGTCCTTTCCCTTGGGGGTCGAGGGTACACTGTGGCTGATTATAGCATACCCTCTCGACCCTGGCAACACCGTAAGATAGCGTAATCCCCTTCGGTACACCGGAGGCGACACATCGCGAGGTGAACAGGTGGTGTGCCGAGATGGGTCGTGGGGGGGATACATCCTGGCTCCGGCCAAAGCGCTCCGACCAGAGACACCGACGGAGAACGCAGTGAACAGTTTGCGATGTAGAGCGCTTTTGTGGTATAATAGATGGCCAGATATCCGATCATCACCTACGGAGGAGGCAGAGATGAATCCCGTTCTGGTAAGAATTGGCCCCTTGGCCATACGTTGGTACGGTTTATTGATCGTCGTCGGCGCGCTGTTGGCGGGCTACATCGCCTCATTGGAAGCCCGGCGCAAGGGGGATCCAACCGAACACGTGTGGGATGCGCTGGCCGTGGTGCTCATCACCGGCCTCATCGGAGCCCGCCTCTACCACGTGTTCTCCAGCCCTGCCGGCTCCATCGGCTGGGAGTACTACCGCCAGCATCCCCTGGACATCATCGCCTTCTGGCGGGGTGGCTTCGCCGGATTGGGGATCTATGGCGCAGTGGTAGGTGGGGCCCTGGGGCTGTTAGCTTACACCTATTGGAACAAGCTCCCCTTCCTGCGCTGGGCCGACAACGCCGCTCCAGGGCTCATCCTGGCGCAGGCCATCGGCCGGTGGGGCAATTACATCAACCAGGAACTGTACGGCTATCCGACAATACTGCCCTGGGGCATCCCCATTGATGCGGCACACCGTATCCCCCCTTACGACAATCTCACGCTCTATCCCCTGGAGACCCGCTTCCACCCCACCTTTCTCTATGAATCGCTGTGGAACTTTCTCTGTTTTGGCCTACTGATACTCCTGGCCCGCAGGTACAGCGATCGGCTCCTGGAGGGGGATGTATTCATCGCCTATTTCATCCTCTACCCCTTTGGACGCTTCTTCGTTGAGGCCCTGCGCCCTGACGCCTGGAAGGTCGCTTCCATCCCTGTGGCTCAGATCATCGCCCTGGTGTGCATCGCCGGGGCCGGGGCCATACTATGGTACCGCCATCGCCTGGCTCCAACACCATCTGAGTCCTCCGAGATGTAGCGGGGCTTGCTCCTTGTGCCCCTGGACAGCCCCCCAGGGCAGGCAGGACAGGCCGCATCAGCGCGCAGCCTGTCCAGTCCAGGGCAAGGTGCTCCTATGGGGTACAGCCTGCGCTACACCCCGCGTACTATGACCGGGATGAGAGCTGCCAGAAATAGGTGGGGTCGAAGGTCAGGGGAACTCGCTCGCGGAGATCCACTCCCTTCGGGTCACTGAAGTCAAGGAACTCGGCGAAACGGCGGCCCACCTCATCCAGAAAGGGCATCATCTCTATATCGTCGAGGCCAATGGAGGTCACATCCACTCCCCGAGGCGGTCGGACCCCAATGCGGGCCAGCACCTCCTGGGTGAAGGTGAGCTGATAGCGGCGGAATTCAATCTCACCTCGATCAGCGTACTCCCGGCGGGTGATGGCCACCTGTTGCTCGTTGGCGTCATCCATCCCCTCACTGATCACGTACTTCAGCCAGCCCAGCGCTGAGGTATGCTCCGCCTCTCCCTCGCGCATATTGTTGAGCCCCCGTCCAGTGCCGAAGGAGAGCAATCGCACCTGTCCGGGCTTGTACTTGTCAGCGTTATAGTGCAGGGCCTCCACCACCGCCTGGTAGCAGACGTTGTTGAAGCTGCCCACCCCGCCGTCAATGTAGCGGCCAAAGGGACGGAAGTAGGCCGGGGCGGACAGGCTGGCCTCCACCGCATCGCGCAAGAGCATGCGGCCAAAGGTGTGCTTTTCGAAGAAAATGGTCTCCCCCCGCACGGTGTCCTTGGCGGTGAGCATGATGTCCACCGGCAGATCCTCCAGGCGGGTATCCCCCAACTGCTCCTCCAGCCGCTGGCGGAGGTAGCCCTTCCGATATTGCCAGCCGAACTTGTTCCAGATCCACTCCCAAATGGTGACCCGCTGGAAGACGTGCGGTCCCTCTTCCAGATAGAAGCGGGTCAGATCGGCAGCGGGAAGGCTCACCGCCAGAGCTGCGGTGACGATAGCTCCGGTACTGGTACCACCCATGAAGTCGAAGATATCGTTGCAGGGCCGGCCCTCAATGTCCTCCAACTTCTCCAGACAGCGAGTGGCGATGATCCCCCGCAGCCCACCACCGTCAACGGTGAGCAGCATCTTCTTGCCATCGGGATTCACAACGGACTGGGGCATGGCGGACCCTCCTCTCATCGTTTGCAGTGGAATTGAACCCTAGTCCTCTCACCAACTCACCGGCACTTGCCGCAGCCGCCAATTCTGATCACGGTACTGCACGTACCGGTGCTTCCGCCCGAACTCGTAAAGCTGACGGGTGACCTCTACATCCTGCTGGCAATAGGCGAAGAGCTTCTCCATTTCTCGGGCTCTCCACCAGCGGATGGCCTGCAGCCCGTCGGCCGATTTTGCCGTGCCCAGCGTGGCACTGGCCAGCGCATCCAATCCCACCCGAAAGCCCAACCGCCGATAGATGTGATCCAGCAGGTCCAGTGTGGGCAGACTCCACAGCCGAACCTGGGTGTAGGCGCCGAGGACGGGGTAGTCGAAGCGCAGCAGGTTAAAGCCGATCACCCGGTCTGCCGCCTGAAGCTCGGCGATGAGCCCTGCTACATTGGACTCGGTATAATGGTGGAAGGCGCTATCGCCGCTGTTGTAGGTCACTGCCACTGAGAGCCCCAGGCGGTGGAGGTTGTGCCGGCCACCCACCTCTTGAAAAGAATGTTGAGTCTCCAGATCGAAAAAGACAAGCGCAGGATTCGCAGGCATCACCGAACCCCTTCCACCAGGGGGGCTGGAAGGTCAGCCAGTTTATAGCGCGGGACCTTGCCCCCTTTCAGGTAAAGGTAGCCCGCGATCTGCAACCGGCCCTGGTTCAAGAGGGATTGGATCACCGCCTCGGCCAGGGCCCGCTGTTCGGCCGCCTGAAGGGGGTCGTGGGGAGGGCCGCAGAGTTTGGTGGCAATGGTGGCTGCGGTGTAGCCCTGACCCTCAGCATCATCCTGGTGCAGCAGGGCCAGGACTGCACTCTCTACTAGGACTTTGGCCATGTCTCGTCTATCGTTCCTCGATGGCCACGGCACGTGCCCAGGAGCTATCCATTTGCCGCACTTTGTAGGGCAGGGCCATGAAGAAGAACTCCCGCCTTTGGAGTGCTTCCAGGTTGTCCAGCCATTCGATCAAGCACACGCCCTCGCTCTGTAGGATGTCGTGGAGGGCTCGAGTGGACTGGATATCCTCGCCCAGGCCGAAGTGGGTGTCAATGCCCAGCATCTTGATCCGGTGCTGGCGGAGCCAATGGGCTGCCTCTGGGGTGAGCACGGGCTTTCGGCCCTCCGCCTTGGCCTGTGTATCCAGATTGCGGCAGATGATGATGTCCCCCTCTTGGATGAGGTCACCGATGGCCTGTTCCAGATAGGCAGGGGTGATCTTGGGCATCGCGGCCACGTCTTCTACATCCAGCAGGATCGCCCGCCCCATGAAGTGAGTGAGGGGAAATTCAGTGGTATCCTTCCCGTCATCGAAGAAATGGGCCGGGGCTTCAACGTGCGTGCCCACATGGGAGTGGGTGCGCACGTCATGTTTGTAGGCCCTGTCGGCCAGGTACCCCCTCTCGATCTCGAAGGGACGGTCCTCGCTCCCCGGCGGGACAACAGTGTAGGACAGATCTACCAGCCGGTATCTGTTCCAGTCAATGGTAAACATGGAAAGGGCCTCCTTAACCTTATAACCTACGCTGGCTATTCCACATCCTCCGCCAGACGGATGTGCAGTTCCTTAAGCTGTTCCTGGCTGATGGACGCTGGCGTATCCATCATCAGGTCTAGGGCGCTCTGCGACTTGGGGAAAGCCATCACCTCGCGGATGTTGGGCTCGTCGGCCAGAAGCATCACCAGCCGATCAATGCCCGGCGCAATGCCGCCGTGGGGCGGAGCACCATACTCGAAGGCTTGCAGCAGATGTCCAAAACGGGCCTCCACCTCCTCCGGCCCGTAGCCTAAGCACTGAAATACTTTCTCCTGAATATCGCGGCGGTGGATCCGGATAGAGCCCGAAGCCAACTCCACGCCATTGCACACGATGTCGTAGCAGTTGGCCCGCACCGCGCCGGGATCGGTGTCTAACAGAGGGATGTCCTCCTCCTTGGGCATAGTGAAGGGGTGATGTTCCGCGTCCCAGCGCCCCAACTCCTCGTCCCACTTGAAGAGCGGAAAGTCTACGATCCAGGCAAAGGCCAAAAGGTGAGGGTCCGCCAGTTCCAATCGCCGGGCGAACTCCCGGCGGAGCGCATCCAGCGCACTGGCCACAACTGGAGGCTCATCGGCCACGATACACAACAGGTCGCCCGGCTGAGCCTCCATGGCCTCCACTACGGCGGTCTGTTCCCTTGGGGACAGGAACTTGGCCGCGGAGCCCTTCAGAGAACCATCTTCAAGCACCGAAAGCGTCACCAATCCTCTGGCCCCCTGAGCCTGGACCAGTTCGGCCAATTCATCGCTCTGACGCCGGGAGTAGTCGCCGCAGCCGGGAGCCCTGAGCCCCTTGACCTGCCCTCCGGCGGCCAATGCGTCCCTGAAAATGCGGAACGACGACTCGGCCACAGTAAGGGAGAGGTCCACCAGCTCCAGGCCATAGCGCAGGTCGGGTTTGTCGGTGCCGTAGCAGGCCAGGGCTTCATCGTAGGTGAGAAGCGGGAAGGGAGAGAGCACCCGCTTGTGAGGCGTGACCTGGCGCACCAACTGGGTGAACAGCTCCTCGATGAGCTGTAGGATATCCTCCTGCTCCACGAAGCTCATCTCCAGATCAAGTTGGGTATGCTCCACCTGGCGATCAGCCCGCTGATCCTCATCGCGCAGGCAGCGGGCGATCTGGAAGTATTTCTCAAAGCCAGCCACCATGAGGAGTTGCTTGAGTTGTTGGGGCGACTGGGGCAGGGCGTAGAACTTGCCGGGATGCACCCGGCTGGGCACCACATAGTCCCGCGCCCCTTCGGGGGTGCTTTTAATAAGCAGCGGGGTTTCGATCTCAACGAAGCCCCTTTCATCCAGGAAGTCGCGGATGAACTTCACCACCCAGTGGCGCAGGATGATGTTGCGTTGCATGCGCGGGCGGCGCAGATCAAGGTAACGGTAGCGCAGCCGCAGCGCCTCATCCACCTCGGCCTCCTTGTTAATATAGAAGGGAGGTGTTTGGGAAAGGTTCAAAATCTGGGCGAAATCAGCCATGACTTCGACCTCTCCCGTGGCCAACTGCGGGTTCTCCATGCCCTTTGGCCGCTGGTGCACCTTGCCTTTGACCTGAAGGACATATTCTACCCGCGTCTGGGCTGCAACCCAATGCGCACTGGGAGAGATATCCGGATTGAACACCACCTGCGTCATTCCCTCCCGGTCGCGGAGGTCTATGAAGATCAGCCCGCCATGGTCCCGGCGTCGGTTCACCCATCCGGCCAGGGTCACCTCCTGGCCCACATCCTCAGTGCGCAACTGACCACAGGTGTGTGTTTTCAGCATGATGGTCTTCCCCTCCTCCGATCAAAAGCGCCTACCGCCCGCAGGGCCAGACAGCAGGCTTCGATGCCTTAGCTGGCTCTCCGAAGCGATTCATTTCACCAGTGGATATTATATCCCATCCAGGCTAAGGCACAAATATGCACCTCCAGAAGCACGTGTAACTCTGCCCCTCGCTTATCAAGCGGTGAAAGGTCTCTTTCCGCTCACGGCACAAAGGACGCATAACTCTCACCTCCCAAAGAAAACTCTCGTCCCTTGATTTTACCCCCTTGTGTTGCCTATGCCAACATGAGCGTTGAGCTTTGAGCAAGCTGCTGTTTCGCTCAGTCTATACCGGTATGCTTGAGCAATTACTAGGGATGATCTTGCCACATGAGCATTGTGTGGTAGAATATCAATGTCGTTCCTCACTGTTCGACAAGGTGTTGAACCATTGCACAGTGGGCATGGGATGCTGAATCTGATCTGGCTTGAGGAGTTGGAACTGGAGCTCGAAGCACATATCCCTCGCTCCTGGGAACTGATCCTTCCTCGCTTGCCCCAGGGGACGATCATGGTCCTGGGAGCCAGCGATAGCGGGAAATCCACTTTTGCCAAATACCTCCTCCGCCAGCTCTGCGCCGACGGTCGTCGCCTGGGCTACCTGGATTGCGACGTGGGGCAGAGCACACTGGGCCTGCCTACCACCCTGAACTTGGCTGTCATGCCTTCCTCCCAGGCCAGCCAGTGGGAGTTCTTCACCTACTTCGTGGGCCACATCTCCCCCCGGGCGCACATGCTGCCCCTTGTAGTTGGGGCTCACAGGCTGCAGCGGCGGGCTCAGGCGCTGGAGGTGACTACACTCGTCGTGGATACCACCGGCCTGGTGGACCCCACCGCCGGCGGGGTGGCACTCAACCATTCTCTCATCGAGTTGCTGGAACCCGCAGCCCTCGTCGGCCTGCGGCAGGGGGCCGAGCTGGAACCCATCCTCCGTCCCTGGCACCACCACCCTCGCCTCCAGGTTTTCGAGCTGCCGGCCGTCCCTCAGGCGATGACCAAGCCCCGGGAAGCTCGCATCCGCCGTCGGCACCAACGCTGGCTTCGCTACTTTGACCAGGCCGGGCCCCTGAAGCTCTCCCTCCGTTATCTTCCCCACCTCGCCGTCTTCGGGTTGGAAAAGGCCTCTCCGGGCCAACTTTTGGCCCTTCAGGATAAGGAGGGGTTCGCCCTCGGACTGGGGATCATCGAGTCCTATGACCGGCGGGCGCAGGAACTGGTGCTTCACACCCCCCTGACTGACCTGGAGGGGGTGTGCAGCCTGCGCATCGGGGCCATGCGCTTCTATCTGGGGGAAGGAGAGATTCGGGAGTGGCCTCACAGGGAGAATCCATCGCTGTTTTGGGAGGCGTAAGTGGATCGGGAACTTCAGTACGGAGGTCAGGCGGTCATCGAAGGGGTGATGATGCGGGGGCGGACGCACATGGCCATCGCCGTGCGCCAGCCCGACGGGGAGATCGCAATTCACACCGAGCCCCTCCCCCCGCGCATCTACCAAAGCCGCTGGTCCCGCATCCCTTTCCTGCGGGGGCTGATCCTGCTGTGGGATGCGTTGATCCTGGGCATGAGGGCCCTGATGTACTCCGCTGAAGTGGCCATGGGCGAGGAGGAGGTTCATTTTCAGGGGCCGGTGGCCTGGGGCACCATGGCCTTTTCCCTTACACTGGCGATAGGGATTTTCTTCCTTCTCCCCCTGGTGTTGGTGAGCCTGATTGACCGCTACATTGCCTCCTCTCTGCTCAGCAACTTTCTAGAGGGGCTCATCCGGCTGGGGTTCCTGCTGGCCTATCTTGTCCTGGTGGGGTTTATCCCCGACATCCGCCGCGTGTTCCGCTACCATGGAGCCGAGCACAAAACCATCCATGCCCATGAGGCCGGCGCGCCCTTGGAGCCCCGTCAGGTGCAGCAGTACACCACGACCCATCCCCGCTGTGGCACCGCCTTTCTGCTGGGCGTCGCCGCCCTGGCGGTGCTCATATTCTCCCTGCTGGGCCGGCCGGTCCTGTGGCTGCGCATCCTCAGCCGGGTTCTGTTGATCCCCGTCATCGCTGGCCTATCCTATGAGTTGCTCAAATTCTCCGACCGCCACCGGACCAACTGGCTGTTGCGCCTGCTCTGGCTGAAGCCCGGCTTGGCCCTCCAGCGACTGACCACTGGAGAGCCGGATGACGGCATGGTGGAGGTAGCTATCGCTGCCCTGCACAAGCTCCTGAGTCTAGAGGGGCCGCTGACCTAGCCATTGCCTATTGGCCTGAACTATGCTATAATATGAACAACACAGGGCAAGGCAGCCGCTTGCTCAGTGCAGAGCGACTGACCTTGCCCTGAATCGTATCTCTCAGTGAGATGAGGAGGGAGGATGAAAGGGCCCTCCTCATTCTGTTACTGGAATCTGGCCAGCTTGATATGAGGAGAGGATGTGATTCAGCAGGCTGAACATTCCCTGATGGTGCAGGCCGAGCCGCTGACCATCTTCTGCCAGCGCGCTTTCCAGGCCCTAGATGTGCCTCCCGAAGATGCAGCGATCACCGCCGAGGTCCTGGTGGCGGCCAATCTGCGGGGCATAGATTCCCACGGCGTGGCCCGGCTGCGGCGCTACGTGGATGGCCTGCGTCAGGGAGTCATGCGCCCCCGTCCGCAGGTCAACATCCTCTATGAGACGCCGCTGACCGCCCTGGTGGATGGCGGCGGAGGGTTAGGCCAGCCCATCGGCGTGCGAGCCATGCGCCTGGCCATTGCTAAGGCGAAAGCTCACGGCGCGGGCTTCGTTGCCGTCTGCAACTCTAACCACTACGGCATCGCCGGCTACTACGCCATGATGGCCCTGGAGCATAATCTGATCGGCCTTTCCCTGACCAACTCCGGCCCCTACGTGGTGCCCACCTTTGGCCGGGAGGCGATCCTGGGCACCAATCCCATCAGCGTGGCCGTGCCCGCCGGCCGAGAGCGCCCCTTCGTGCTGGATATGTCCACCGCCGTCATCACCCTGGGTACCCTGGAGGTATACCGCCGGCGTGGCCAGGAACTGCTGCCGGGGTGGGCCACCGATGCCCAGGGCGAGCCTACCACCTCCGCCGCCGAGGTGTTACACAACCTGGCCGACCGCGCCGGGGGAGGGATCATGCCTCTGGGGGGGATGGACGAGGAGCACGGAGGGCATAAGGGCTATGGCCTGGCCCTGCTAGTGGACATCCTGTGTGGTGTCCTCCCTGACGCAGGCTATCTGGACCGCATCTATCTGAAGGACGAGACCGGCCATTCTCTGCCGGCCAATGTAGGCCACTTCTTCGGCGCGCTGCGCATTGACGCTTTCCGCCCCCTGGATGACTTTCGAGCTACGATGGATGCTTTTATCCACAGGGTGAAATCTTCAGCCCAAGCGAGGGGACAATCCCGCATCTTTATCCACGGGGAGAAGGAGTTCGAGATGGCGGAAAAGCGACGACGAGAGGGGATCCCACTAGGCCCTCAAGTCGTGGCCTCGCTGGGCGAGATCGCTGCCGAGCTGGATGTGGAGTTCGACCTTGGCTGAAGACACGTGCTATCGGGTGCCCTACGGCTCTGGCGAGTTGACCTTCATCCTGCCTCCGGGGATGCGGGGGCTAGTGATTCAACCCCGGCCCGCCGAGCCGCTGGCCGATGTGGAAGCGGCGATAGCAGCGACCCTGGCCGATCCGGTGAATTCGCCGCCACTGCGGGAGCTGGCCCGCCCTGGCGACCGGGCCTGCATCGTCTTCACCGACGGTACCCGGGCCGTGCCCGACCATCTGCTCGTGCCCGCTCTGCTGCGCGAGTTGGAGGCGGCAGGTGTGCGGGATGAGGACATCACCCTTCTCTGCGGGGTGGGGATGCACCGACCCTCTACCCCCCAGGAGAAGGCCCAGAAGCTGGGGAGCGAGGTCGCAGCCCGCTACCGGGTGGTGGATCACATGCCCAGTGATCCGGCTCTGTCGGCCGATCTGGGCACTTGGGATGGGATGCCTTTGGTCGTGAACCGGCTGGCGGCCGAGGCGGATCTGCTTATCGCCACCGGAGTAGTAGAGCCTCACCAGTTCGCCGGCTATTCCGGGGGACGAAAAACGGTGGCCATTGGCGTTGGCGGGGAGGCCACCATCGCCGCCACCCATAGCCCCGCCATGCTGGACCATCCCGGCACGCGGTTGGGGCAGATCGAGTCCAACCCTTTTCATCAGGCGGTCACTGAATCGGCGCGTCGGGCGGGGCTGCGCTTTATCCTGAATGTGGTGCAGGATGGGGCTCACCGCGTGTTGGCCGTGAGGGCCGGCGGGCCCCAGGCCGCCTTTGCCGAGCTGGTGGAGATCGCTCGAAGTGTATACGAGGTGGAGGTGGCACAGCAGTATGATCTTGTGATCGCGGGGGTGGACCCGCCCAAGGATGTCAACCTCTACCAGGCCACCCGGGCGGCCAGCTATCTGTGGTTCGCTCCCCGACCGGTGGTGCGCCCCGGGGGGGTGATCCTCGTGCCGGCATGCTGCCCGGAGGGTGTGGGACAGGGCGTGGGTGAGCGTTGTTTCCATCGGCTTCTCAGTAGCGCCGACGACTTGCATTCGCTCATCGTCCACCTGCGGGAGGAGGGCTATCCGCCGGGCGGCCAACGGGCCTACCTCGTGGCCCAGGTGCTGACGGGCTGCCAGGTTATCGTCGTCGGTGCTGAGGATCCGGCCCTCATGCGCCAGTGCCACATGACGGCTGCGGCGACGATGGAGGAAGCATTGGCCCTGGCCCAGGCTCGGCTGGGCCGGGAGTTGGAGGCGCTGATTGTGCCCCATGCCCTGCTCACGCTGCCGGTGGTGCGGGAGTAGGCTTCAGACGCCCTCAATGATACTTCGTGTTAACGCTGTGATACGCCTTTGCTCGATCTGGACGAGCTCTTCCAGTTCTCTGATCCGCTCTCGAAGCGAGACGAACTGTGCCCCTATCTGAGCGTGCTCCTCTGGAAGGGGGATCTGCAACTGGCGCAGGTCTTTTTCCGCAATGCGGCCTGACATCTCACCAGTGGAGTAGATGGTCATCAACTGGAGAAACTGCGGGGAACGGAGGATTTCCACGACGTAATAGGGGTCAATCCCCTTGCGGAGCCGAAGCACCGAGAACTCCGGGATCGCCAAAACCCCATCCAGTTCAGGCGGTACCATCACAATAGCCCCTCGATAGGCCCGCCGACGGCTGATCAGGATGTCGCCCGTGCGCAAGACCTTGAGGGAGGTGTAATTGCTGTCACGGCCTTTGATGCGCTTGGGCATGATGGTCAGGGAAGCCGGATCCACAGCACTGGTCTCGACCAGTCCGATCTCCGAGTCAGGGGAGTGGTGAGGATTGACCCTCTCGGTGTGGAAAGTGCCGATGTCCGATAGTTTCACCAGACGATGTTTGGGGTTGTGGCGGAAGAGATTAATAATGGCCCGATGCTGAGGCAGGTAAAACTTGGCATCAATGCGGTCCTGAATATCCGTGATGGGCACCATGTAACGGGGTTCTTGGCGCTTAAACTCGACGAGGGTGGCCTCGAAGTCATTCTGCTCGTCAGGCCGTCCGGTGGAAGTGAAGCCGATGTGCTCGATCCGCTTCATGAACATGTCGTAGCTCGCTGGCGGGGGCTCCATTCGGCGGATGAACAGCAAGCTGCCCCGAACGCTCGTCCCTGAGGGGATGAAGGCCCAATCGGGCAGTTCAACGATAGCCAGTATTTGGGCGTGCTGCCGAATGTAATCCCGTACACGGGCCAGGTTGCGGTTGGTGAAAATGCCCTGCGGAATGACGATGCCCGCCGTGCCGCCAGGGCGCAGCAGGCGGATGATGCGTTCGATGAACAGGATCTCCCGGGTGACGGAGGCCACTTGTCCACGGCCATTTTGACCCAGCTCGAATTTGGCCAGCACATCGGGGGCTTTCTCGTAGCCCGCAAAGGGAGGATTGGCGAAGATGATATCCAGGGCCTTCTCCCTGAACAGGGAGTGTAATCTTTCGTCATCGCTTTCCTCCACCTTCAGGGCGTTGACGGTGAAGATGTTGGTGTAGTCCAGGCCGTGCATCAGCAGGTTGAGCCTGGCGACGCGAGCCGTGCGCTCGTTGATCTCCGTGCCGATGAGACATCGTCGGCTGCAGGCCTTCAGTCTTTGGTCTATCGCCTCCTGGGAGAGAGGGGGCTGATGCGCTTGAAGTTGCTCCCGTATGAGCTTAGCGCACATGATGAGAAAGCCGCCCGATCCGCACGCGGGATCGTACACCATCATGGTCTCGTCTATTCCCACCAGGCGCACCATGAACTCGACCATGTTGCGGTGAGTGAAGAACTGCCCCAGTTCCCCTCGGAAGGTGTTGCCGACCATGTGCTCATAGATCGTGCCTTTGACATCAGCCCCCTCAACCGTTGAGGTGGTCTGGAGCAGGCTGTAGTTCTGGAGTTGTCGGAACACCTCATAGATGGCCAGGTCGTCGGCGTTGATCGTCTCACTGGTGAAGATGCCCTCAAAACCTGGTGTCTGATTGGCCTGGTCGAATAGCCATCTCACCCGGCCCGCAAACTGCTCTACGGGCTCAACGCGGCGGATCGCCGTGCGTGCCCCCACCATGGTCGTCTCATCGTACAACTTGACGAAGAGCAGTTTGCTGAACTCGTCGAAGGCCTGGGCCGGGTCGAAGCCGTGCCGTTCCCACAGGATATTATGGCACCGCTGCACCACCTTTTGGAGTTCGTATTCGTTAGCGAATCGAGCCATCGGCATGCCATGCCTCCTTGGGCAAGCTCACACTACGATAGCCCTATTTTAGCCTTAAAGGCTAAATAAGTCAAACAGCGGGATTGTACTATTCATCTAGAGCGTCAAGGGAGACGGTCCCCTGACGCTCTGGTGCTCCATGGAAGCTAAAACGGGGCGATTGGGAAGAAGAGAGGAGAAAGGGGTGCGACGATGGGTGAGGTCTTCATCGAACCCGACCTTCAACTCGAAGAGTGGAGGGTCACTCTGAATCCAGACGATGACTGGTATGCCGAGTTCCTGAGACCTTACTATGTCTTGACTTCTGATGGTCAGTACCTCTTCGCCAGCCAGCAGTTGGGACGCTCACCCAGCCGTGTCTTTTACATGGTGCCTCCGGGCTACCGCTTGGGCAAGAAGCAGTCCTACTTCGAAGCCAGCCACGAGGTTGGCCGTAGGCTCTATGGAGTCATCAAGCGTTATCTGACTACCGTGCCGACCATTGTTATCGAGGGTATTCAGGGGGAGGCGGACCATGAAGCAGGCTTGAAGGTCGTGGTGAGTGTCGAGAACCCCCACTCTGCCTATATGGCCTGGATGGGCAGGCTGATGGTGTTCCCCTACCGGCCCAGCGTTCCCATCCGTTGCTGGAACTACATCGTACCCGAGCCCCTGCCACCGGGGGTTGTAGCCGAGATCAAGTCCTTCTTCCCTGGCTTCGAAGGAGAGGAGCCCTTAACCTTGTATGACCTGACGGAGATGGATCAAGATATCCGCCGGGTGCTGAGCCTGGGGGTTGACTACTTCGGCGGCGCCTTTAAGAAGCCTAACCTCACCATGGTGTGGCACCGGGCGGAAGAGGAAGGGATGGTCTCCTACCACGCGGGATGCACCTCCACCCGGATACTCAAGGGCCTTTCCGGCACTGGGAAGACCAGCCTCACAGTAGGGCCAGAATTGGAGCAGGATGATGCTTGTGTGGGGAAGCCCTACTCCAATGCCGACGGCCGGACGGAGAAGGTACAGATCATCGGCCTGGAGGCAGCCAGTTTCGCCAAGTCCGAGGGCCTTACCCCTGAGAGCCCCGAGTGGCCCGGCCTCATGAAGTCCAAGGAGATCGGTGAGGATGGGAAATGTCCAGTGGTACTGGCCATGAATATTGACTGCCAAGGGGTGGAGTACTGTACCCAACGGATCGCAGGCTGTGAGGTCCGGGTGCCCCGCCCTGTCCCTGGCCATCAGATCGGCTCGCTCCAGTGCACCCGCTACGAGAAGAGTGGCACCACCAACGGCCGTTTCGTCTTTTCCTTCAAGGTTCTGAACCCCCACTGGGGTTGTAACAGGGTGAAGTGGCTGAGAGCGGAGATATTGGCCTTCAAACGCTTCGACATCGTGGAGCCCCTTTTCCGAGTGGCCGATCCGGTCATGGCCGTGGCCCTGGACTCCGCCTACGAAAGCGTCATCACCTCCGCCCTCTCCGATCAGAAGCCCGGCACCCGAGTGCGTTCCTACGCCGCTACAGACTTCATGGCCCGCGAGCAGTCCCAGCAGGCTCTGCTCAAGTGGAAGATATATCGTGACCTGGGCCTAGAGCTGGAGAGGAAGCTCTCGTTTTGCGTGGTCAATTCCGGTTTCATCGGCGAATTGGACCTGGAGGGTAACCAGATCCTGGTCTACGACGAGGAGGGACGGCCCATCCCCCGTATGGACCCCCTCACCGGTGAGATCGAGCGGGATGAGCGGGGCATGATCTGCTACCTGGGTCAGGGGGAGAAGATCCGGGTTCAGGATTCCAAGAGGTTAGTGGACTTGGTGGAGAACCATCGGATCGAGAAATGGATCGCCCATCCCGCCTACGGCTATCTGATCCCCGATCCGCAGGAACTGGAGGAGGTACACGGCCTGCAGGATTTCAGGTATCGCTTCAACCCGCTGCGCTTCTACAGCGCCGAGGAGGTCGTCGCCTTCCTGCGGCGAGACATCGCGGAGCGGACAGAATATCTCCGATGGCTTTTCCAGGGCCAGGAGGGGGAGGAGGAATTGCAGCCGGTGATCGAGGTGTGGCAGAAATGCCCCATCCCTGCGCCGGAGGAGATACAGGCTTTTTATGAGGCGCACTATGGGAAGGTAGAGTAAGGGCTGCTAGGGGCCCCAAAACACAGGAAGCCGCCGGCTTCTTCTAGCTGGCGGCTTTCTCGCTTTCCTTCTCCCTACCTGGCTTCCACTTCTTCCCCTCTGGTTTGGATTCGTCCCCCTTGCCACTTCCATCCTTCCTGTTGTCGGTGACATAGAACCCGGGGCCTTTGAAGATGATCACTGGGGGAGATAGCACCTTGCGCACTCCATTGTGGCCTCGAGGACAGTGGGTGGGCGGCGGGTCGTCAAAACGTTGCCGCTGCTCAAAGTGGACGCCACAGGTGGTGCACTCATACTCGTAGATGGGCATCGGTTGCTTCTCCCGGATCCAGACACCACATTGCATAACAGAGGACAGCAACCCCTCTGACAAAGGGGGTGCTGCCCTCTGTTGATGGGGGCTCAGATCAATACATCCCTGGGCCGCCGGCTGGCGGCGCTGGCTTCTCCTTCTCGGGGATATCGGTGACCAGAGCCTCGGTGGTCAGGATCATGGCGGCGATGGAGGCTGCATTCTCTACCGCACTGCGGGTCACCTTGGCCGGGTCAATGATCCCCTGCTTCACCAGGTCCAGGTAGTCCTCGGCCAGCACGTCGAAGCCCAGCCTCTTGTTGTCGGTTTCCGCCTGTCGGCGCCGCACCTCCTGCACGACCACCGCGCCGTCGTAGCCCGCATTCTCCGCCAGCCGCCGCATGGGCTCCTCCAGCGCCCGGCGAAGGATGTTGGTACCGGTCTGAGTATCGCGATCTTCGCTGGTTACCTCATCCAGAGCAGGAATGACATTCAGCAGGGCCACACCGCCGCCAACCACGATCCCCTCCTCCACAGCGGCTCGGGTGGCTGACAGGGCATCCTCCACGCGGTGCTTCTTCTCCTTCAGCTCCACCTCGGTGGCTGCGCCGACGCGGACGACCGCCACGCCGCCCGCCAGCTTGGCCAGCCGCTCCTGCAGCTTCTCCCGATCGTAGTCGGAGGTGGTGGCCTCGATCTCCGCCTTGATCTGCTCGATGCGGCCCTTGATGGCCTGCTCAGAGCCCTTGCCGCCGATGAAGGTCGTGTCATCCTTGGTGGCCACCACGCGCTCCGCCTGGCCCAGGTCCTGGATAGTGGCCGACTCCAGCTTGCGGCCCACCTCCTCGCTGATGACTGTGGCCCCGGTCAGGACAGCCATATCCTGCAACATGGCCTTGCGCCGATCGCCGAAGCCAGGGGCTTTGACCGCCAGGCAGTTGAAGGTCCCCCGCAGCTTGTTGAGCACGAGGGTTGCCAGAGCCTCACCATCCACATCCTCGGCGATGACCACCAGGTTGCGCTTGCCGATTTGCACCAGCTTCTCCAGGATAGGCACGATGTCGATCGCGGCTGAGATCTTCTTCTCGTGGAGCAAGATGTAGGGCTCCTCGGTGGCCGCTTCCATCGCCTCGGCGTTGGTGATGAAGTAGGGGGACAGGTATCCGCGGTCGAACTGCATACCCTCCACATACTCCACCTCGAACTCCAGTCCCTTGGCCTCCTCGACGGTGATGACCCCATCCTTGCCCACCTTGTCCATCACCTCGGCGATCAAATCCCCGATCTCCGGGTCATTGGCCGAGATGGCCGCCACATGGGCAATTTCCTCTCTGGTCTCCAGAGGCGTCGCCTCAGCCTCGATGGCCTCAACAATAGCTGCAGTGGCACTCTCGATGCCTCGCTTGAGGAGCATAGAGTTAGCTCCGGCGGCTATGTTCTTCAATCCTTCGTTGACGATGACCTGGGCCAAAACCGTCGCCGTAGTCGTGCCATCGCCACACACGTCGTTGGTTTTGGTCGCGGCCTCCTTAATCAACTGGGCCCCCATGTTCTCATAGGGATCTTCCAGTTCGATCTCCTTGGCCACGGTCACTCCATCATGGGTCACGGTCGGCGCACCCCACTTCTTGTCCAGGGCGACGTTGCGGCCCTTGGGGCCCAGGGTGGTTCCCACCGCCGTGGCCAGGGTGTCCATTCCCCTCTTCAAGGAGCGTCGTGCATCTTCTGCAAACTGCAACTGCTTGGGCATAGTTCTCCATTCCTCCTAGTCGTTGATTATGGGTCGGTAATCGTCCTAATCCTCCACGATGGCCAGGATATCACTTTCCTTTAGGACCAGGATCTTGCGGTCATCGGGCAGCTTGACCTCGGTGCCAGCGTACTTGGCGAAGAGGACCTTGTCCCCTTCCTTCACATCCAGGGGCCACCGCTTGCCATCGTCATCTATCCTGCCTGGCCCCACGGCCAAGACCTTCCCCTCCTGGGGTTTCTCCTTGGCTGTCTCCGGCAGGATGATGCCGCTGGCAGTCATCTCCTCCTGCTCGATGGGTTCCACAATGACTCGGTCCGCAAGGGGTTTCAAGTTGACGTCAGCCATGGTAGACCTCCTCTTGTATGGATAATTATAGCGCATGCGCCCCATTTGCGCAACGCTCCGATCACCTTATTTTGTCGGTAGAGACCCGGTTCCTGGGTAGGAACCGGGTCTCTGATCATTGGGAGCGGGACACCCTGCCCCTCTCCCAGGATGGGTTACTTGGTCTTGATCTCGATGCGCTTAGGCTTGACTTCCTCGGCCTTGGGGAGCCGCAGGGTCAAAATTCCCTTAGAGAAGTCAGCAGTTGCCTTGTCCGCCACCACGTTGGTGGGCAGGGACAGGGAGCGGGAGAAGGAGCCGTAGCGCCGTTCGCGCCGGATGTAGTTTGCCCCCTTCTCCTCTTCCTCGGACTTGGACTCGCCCTTGATGGTCAGTGTATCGCCGATGACGGACACGTCAATGTCCTCCGGATCAATGCCCGGTATGGCGGTCCTGACCACCACTTCCTCAGGTGTTTCGTACATGTCCACAGCCAAGGTGCCTGCGCCGAGGGGGGCCAGCCAGCCCTCCCGCGGTCGGACAAAGCTCTCCTCAAACAGCCGATCCATTGCCTCGCGCAAACTCATCAGTTCCCGGAAGGGTTCCCAACGCACAAGGTTAGCCATTTTTGTACACCTCCTACAAAGGGTCTTTCCGCGGCCGCCTCTATAGGAGACAGCCTTTCCTCCAACTTCCAGCGACTAGTATAGAATCCTCACGTTAGAACAACGTAAGAGGAATGTTAGAGTTGTATTAGAGATCAGTCCATACGGGCCCAAGTTCCGAGAAGTTTGGACCCTACAAACGGCAGCCCCTGGTCGGGCTACCGCAGAACAAGCATCACTGTCGCTCGATCTCCTCCGATTCCGGCCTTTCGCCCAGCGTCACTTGGATGGTGCGCTCCTGGCCCTCCCGCAGGATGGTGAGTTTCACCTCCTGCCCGGGCCGGGTGTTCCGCACCAGATAGACCACCACATCATCTATGCCTGGTACCAACCGGCCATCCATGGCGATAATGACATCCCCCCCCACTAGCAGTTCGCGCCCCTCTACCCTCACCCTCCTGGTGCCGCCTCTCAGGCCAGCCTCATCCGCTGGCCCGCCCTCGGTCACCTCGATGATCAGGGCACCTCGCAGATCAGAGGGCAGGTTCATTTCCTCTCGAATAGCCAGAATCAGGTCCATGCCGGTGATGCCCAGCCAGGGGTAGGTGTACTTTCCCTTCTCGATGAGGACTGGGACCACCTGCTTGACGATGTTGATAGGCACCGCGAAGCCCACCCCTGCGCTCACACCAGTGCCGGAGAGAATGAGGGTGTTCACGCCAATGACCCGCCCTTGCGAATCCAGAAGTGGTCCGCCGGAGTTGCCGGGATTGATGGCCGCATCCGTCTGGATCATCTCCGGGATGGCAAAACCGGTTTGAGCGGCACTGAATGTGCGTCCCAAAGCGCTGATGATGCCCTGAGTCATAGTGCCCGCCTGTCCAAAGGGGTTGCCAATGGCGATGGCCCGTTGGCCTACCCTCAGGGCATCCGAATCGCCCAGGGCGGCAGGTCGCAGATACGAGGGGTCCACATCCACTTTGATCACCGCCAGCTCGCTGTCCCGATCGGTGCCCACCACCTTCGCCTCGGCCGTGGTGTCGTCGTAGAAAGTGACCAGCACTCGGTCGGCAGTGGCCACGACGTGGTTGTTGGTCACGATGTGGCCCTCGGTATCCCACACGAAGCCGGAGCCCTGCCCCTCGCGGAAGAAATCCTCCGGAAAGCCGGGGGGAAGAAGCTGCTCCACCTCAACGTGCTGCTGGATGCGGATGTTGACCACCGAGGGGTTCACCCGTTGATAGAGCTGCACCAGCAGTTCCTCTTCAATGTCCCCCTCGCCCACGGTCAGGGGTGGCA
>CAYRNM010000024.1:0-9482 GCA_964425465.1 uncultured Anaerolineae bacterium
TTGTGTACTTGTCCGTGTAGCTGTGGCGGTGGTCACCATCAGACGAAATACTGTGACTGTGAGATGGTAAGTTGGAAGTTGACAGCGTCTTTGTATGCGACCCGCCTGTCACTCCAGGGTTCTCTCCCGCATTCACGCTCAAGATGAACCGATCTCTCAAGTCCGGCGGGCCGCTCGTTCCATCACACAACGCCCAACCATCGGGGATCCCGGAAAGCGAACCACTCCACATCACAATTGTTCCAGGCGGAAACAGACTTAGATCGGGTGCAAGCTTCTCACTTGTGATCGCTCCATCAGCGATTTTATCCGTGGTGATGCTCCCATCCGGCACCGTGCTGGCCTGCATGGCCCACGGCACACTCCCCAACTGCACGCGCGGCGTCATCTCGTCGTCGGTGCCCACGGTGATGCCCAGGTACAGGGTGTCGTTTTCCTCGACCGCCTCAGCTGAGATGGGAGTCAGGCTGCCCAGCATAACGTTGAACAGCCCGTCGGAGACCTCGACGGCGTTGGGGCCGGTCCAGAGTTCGGTCCACAGCGGTACGCCACCGGTGGGCACGTCATACAGTCGGAATTCGATGTTGTAGGTGCCAGTGAGAGGATTGCCGTCGGCGTCGGCCAAGCGGCCCTGGTAGGAGATGGTGCCAGTGGAGGTGCTAGTTGCGGTCGGGGCTTTGAGGGGCAGGGCACCGACGGATTGGGCCAGGAGAAAGAGAGCCAGGATGAGTAGGGTGCCAGGATTGGGGAGAAATGAGCGGGCCAGACGGCGCCAGGCTGAGCCATCAGGCCACCAGAGGGGAATGCTGAAGTTGAGTCGCTTCTTGGCTTTCATCGTTTGACCTCCTGTTCACGGTTGGGTGTCACTTGGCTTATGACAGGTGACGATATGTACCATAACTGTGTGATACATCACATCTGTGGTCTCTGCAAATGTTGTCCACTTCCTTTCCCCGCCCTCCACCCACAGGCGGCAGCGCTAAAGAGGCATCACCTCGACGGACGCAGGTCGGACCAATCAGATGTGACATAGCCTTACCAGGCCTAATTGCCCTGTCCGATTTTCTACGCTATAATCAACGCCGATGAATACCCCCCGACGAATGCAGTTGGAAGACTATTTTGAGTTTCTCAGCCCTGATGACATCCGCATCAAAGGGCATCGCATCGGCATTGATGATGTGCTCTACTATTACCTGGAGGGCTACACACCGGAAGAGATTGCCGCCAATTTGCCCACCTTGAACCTGGAGCAGATTCACACCACGATCACCCATTACCTGCACAACCGGTCTGAGATGGATGCCTATCTCTCACGCTTGGCAGCCTGGCGCGAACAGCGTTACCAGGAATGGGCCTCCAATCCTCCACCTGTCATGAAACGCCTGCGCGCACTGAAAGCCCAACGAGCGAGAGAGCAGATAGCAGCCTCATGAAGGTGCGTTTCCTGCTAGATGAGAACGAGTCCCCTCGGCTCAAAGTGGCCCTGCTTCGCTTGAATTCCACTATTGACGTGATGCGCGTGGGAGAGCCGGGCGCACTGCCATTGGGAACGTCTGACTTAGAAGTGTTGCGTTACCTGGAGTTATCACATCGGGCGCTGGTCACCTCCAATCGCACGAGCATGCCAGCTCATGTGGAAGCGCACTGGGCAGCGGGCGGACATCTGTGGGGATTGTTCTGGGTCTGTTCGGGAACGCCGATAGGTCGGCTGGCGCAAGAGCTTTTCCTCGTTTGGGAGGACAGTGAGGCCAAGGAATGGATAGATCGGCTAGCTGGATTCCGTTTTGATGTGACAAGTCATCTGCACAAACTCTCAGGAGTAGCAAACAATGGAACTGCAACAACTGATCCGCGAGATCCATTGGATTGAATGGCAACTGCGCACCTTCGAAGATAAGTACAGTATTCTATCGCAGGACTTTTACCAGGCAATGGAATCTGGCCAACTCTCTGAGTTTGACAATGGTGAAGAGCCACACTTCCACGATTTCCTTGAATGGCACGGTCTATACAAGGTGTGGCTAAGCCGAGAGCAGGACTACCGCGAACTGTTGCGCGAGCAGCCACTGGCGGACCAATTGCGCCGTACGCTCATTCCCGCTTGAGAGATGCTCTATGTTGGTCCGCACCCAGTACGAGCAACTGGTCTACACACTGCCAACGCGCTACCCTTCTATTCGCCTTAGCACACTCGTCTTGGCTCCTCCTGGCCTGGACACCGCACGACTAGCTGGCCTGGTAGCCCTGGGTGACGATCTTGTCTTGTGCGTGTACGAACTGCTGAACTTTCAGGAGGGAGTTATTGAAGTGTACCGCTATGAAGTCTCGCGATGTCATGCTCCTTTCACTGAAAGCCCACTCCCCGAGGCCGCCGAATACTGTCGCGCCAGCTACCCTGGCAAGGATAAACTATACTGGTATGACTCGTGGCCTCACCCCAATGATCCGACACTGGCATCTACTTATCCCCATCACAAGCATGTGCCGCCGGATATCAAGCACCATCGCGTCCCGGCTCCCGATCTAAGCTTCACCCGCCCTAACCTGCCCTTCCTCGTTGAAGGAATCGAGCGCCAAATACTGCGGCAGCCAGAAGTGTAAGTTTTCTGTTGGGAGGAGCAACGAGTATGCAAACCGTCACCATCGAACTTCCTGAGCCTCTCTATCGCTTTGCTCGTCAGGTGGCCGAAGTAACTAAACAGCCACTGGAAGCCATACTGCGGGACAGCATCGCCCATATGCTGCCCCCTCTTGACGATGTTCCGCCGGAGGAGGCGATCGATCTGGCCAAGTTAGCCAGCTTTGATGACGCTGCTCTCTGGCGAGAAGCGTGTGCGACGATGACTGCAGCCGAACAGGCTGAGATACACGAATTGCTGGACCGCCAGGGAGCTGGCGAATTGACATCCTCTGGGCATGCTCGTCTACGAGGCTTGCTGGATACCTATGGCCGGCTGACGGTGCGCAAAGCGCATGCCTACCTTCTTCTGGCCCGGCGGGGCTATCGCGTCCCCTAATCCTGCCAATCCGTTGTTCCTACCCTCTCCACCACCGCCAGAAACTCGCTCAGGATCATGGCCGTGGCCCCCCAGATAGCGATCTCTGGCCCTAGACGATAGCAGGGAACTAACCTCTGCCCATCTTGGAAGGGCCAACGCTCCTGGCACAGCACGCCCGGTGCACACAGCAGGGCCAATTCCACCTCCAATAGCTCCGCGACCTCGCGGGGATCGGGCTGAAAAGCGGGACGGGCCGGTGCCCATCCCACCACCGGGGTGATGAGGTAGCCGCTGCTTCCGGTGTGCAGAGGGGTGAGCTGACCCAGTACCTCTACCACTGCCGGGTCAACGCCCAGCTCCTCTTTTGTCTCCCGCAAAGCGGTTCCTACCAACGATTCCTCCCCCTCCTGAGCACCACCGGGCCAGGAGATCTGCCCTCGGTGGGTGGCCACGATGTCGGTGCGGCGGGTGAAGGGCAGGTGTAGCACCCCATTGTGAGGATACAGGAGAATCAGCACCGCTGCTGGCTGAGGGGGACATTCAGCGTGGGGGTAGGTCTGAGACCTGCTATGCCGGGGGAGAGGTGCCAGACGCAACTGGGCCTCAGGGCCGGGCAAGGGGCAGGCCAGGGCCTTCCGCAGCCGGGCTATGAAGAACCCCCACTGTCCTTCCAGGGTCAAGTTCCCTCCCCTCCCCAGGTGGCCAGCAGCGGGGGGAGTTGGGCCAATGCCTCGATCGTCGCATCGGGGATGACCCAATCCCGTAGCTCGCCATTGGCCGGATTCTCATCCATCAGGGCCAGTACAGTGCTCAGGCCCACAAGCTGCGCCCCCAGAATATCGGCCTCCAGCGTATCGCCCACCATCACTGTCTCTCCGGCCTCCAGGTCCCACTCCTCCAGCAGGAGCTGAAATATCCTGGGGTCGGGTTTGCGGATGCCCACCCCCGCCGAATTGAGCGCCGGATGCAGATAGGGCTCGAACCCCAATGCCCGCACCAACCGCTGAATCATGCCATCATCGGAGGCGTTGGAGATCAGCCCCAGTCGATAGCCGGCCCCCTGCAGGGCCTCCAACGTGGGCAGGGCATCGGGAAAAGCCGTCCACCGGGTCTCCTCGTACCGGAAAAGCGTTCTCACCCCCTCAGCCAAGAGATGCCCATCCAGGTCTGGATAGCCCAGTTCGGTCAGCGTCTCCTTCAGGCTGCATTGAGCCGGGTATTCCACGCGGGTGGCGCGGGCGATCTGGTAGGCCCTTTCGCGTTGCTGACGGAACTCCTGGCGGAAGGCCTCGGCCTCCAGCTCCAGCCCTTCAGCCTGCAGGAAGGCCAGCAGGTGGGCCACATTCCGAGTGTGCACCTCCTCCCACTCCCCATCGAGGTACATCAGGGTGCCTCCCAGGTCGAAGATCACCCCCCTGACCGCCATCCGTACTGCCTCTCCTTGTCCACCAGGTTCAGCAGCCTCTCCTCGGCCACATATGGGCGTAGGTTCTCGGCGAAGAGGTCACTGAGCCAGTCGTTGTAAAGGAAATCTCCTCTATTGTGTTATGGAATCCAATCCATGATTCCTTCAGTATAGCCGATTGAGGTAAAAAGTCCAGTTGACTTGCTCCTTGGCTCATACTATAATAGCCCACCACTGAACATCGGTATTTACTTTACATAAGGAGGCAGGAAACACGTGGCCGGCGGGTTCAACAACAAGATATTGCGCGTCAACCTGTTCAACCGTCAGATCAGCGTGGAAGGGCCGGGCGAGGTGTTCTTCCGCACCACCTTCGGCGGTTGGGGCCTGATCGCCTACTATCTGCTCAAGGAAGTGGAGCCGGGGGCAGATCCCCTGGGCCCGGACAACGTGCTCATCTTCGCCCCCGGCGTGGTGACCGGCGCGCCCTGCGGCGGCAGCGGCCGGAACGCCGTGGGAGCCAAATCCCCCCTCACTGGTGGCTTCGGCGAGGGGGACGTGGGCGGCTTCTGGGGGGTGGAGCTGAAGCGCGCTGGTTGGGACGCCATCATCGTCACTGGCCAGGCGGAGGAGCCAGTCTATTTGTGGATCAAAGATGATCAGGTGGAGATCCGTGATGCCGTCCACCTGTGGGGCAAGAAGACCGCCGAGGTGGATCGGATGCTGAAGGAGGAACTGAGGGATGAGCGGGTCCGTGTCGCCCAGTGTGGCCTGGCGGGTGAAAAAGGGGTGCGCTTCGCCTGCGTGATCAACGACATCAACCGCGCTGCAGGCCGCACCGGCCTGGGCGCGGTGATGGGCTCCAAGAAGCTGAAGGCCATCGCCGTGCGCGGAAGGGGCCAGGTGCAAGTCGCTGATCGGGACAAAGTGCGCCAGGCGGCGCGCTGGCTGAGCGATCACTTCATGGACCATGTGGGCGGGATGCATGATCATGGCACCGACAATGGGCTGCTGGACCTCAACGACTCGGGAGCACTGCCCACCCGCAACTTCCAGCAGGGATCCTTCGAGGGGGCGGAGAAGATCACCGGCGAGACGATGACCGACACCATCCTAGTGGACCGGGACAACTGCTTCGCCTGCCCTGTCTACTGCAAGCGGAAGGTACAGGTCACAGGCCGCTACGAGGTGGACTCCATTTACGGCGGGCCGGAGTATGAGACGGTGGGGGCCCTGGGCTCCTGTTGCGGCATTGACGACCTGGAGGCCATCGCCTACGGGAACCAACTGTGCAACGCCTACGGCCTGGATACCATCTCCACCGGCACGGCCATCGCCTGGGCCATGGAGTGCTTCGAGCGAGGGCTGCTCACCACGGAGGACACCGGCGGGTTAGAGCTCCACTTCGGCAACGCTGAGGCCATGCTCACGCTCGTGGATCAGATCGCCCATCGGGAGGGGTTCGGGGATCTGCTGGCCGAGGGGTGCCTGCGGGCGGCGCGGAAGATCGGCCGGGGGACGGAGAAATACACTATGCAGGTCAAGGGGCAGGAAATGCCCATGCACGAGCCGCGCATCCGGTTCGCCCAGGACCTGGGGTACGCCATCTCTCCTACCGGTGCGGATCACATGCACAACGTCTGGGACGGCGCCTACGAGTCAGAGGGGCGTGCCATGCGGGAGATACGCCGTCTGGGCATCCTGGAGACCATGCCGGCCGACACCCTGGGCCCGGAGAAAGTGCGGCTGGCCAAGTACATCATTGACTGGCAGGTTTTCTGGAACTGTGTGGGACTGTGCATGTTCATGCCTTACGACAGAGAACGGATACGCGACATCGTACAGGGGGTGACGGGTTGGAACAGTTCCCTGTTTGAGTTGATGAAGGTGGGTGAGCGGGCGATGGCCATGGCTCGGGCCTTCAACTACCGGCAGGGGCTCACCGCTCAAGATGACGTGGCCCACTGGCGCTTCTCCACCCCCTTCGAGTCCGGCCCACTGCAGGGGGTCAAGATCCCGGCTGAGGAGATAGCCCAGGCGCTCGATCTCTACTACGAGATGAATGGTTGGGACAAGGAGACCGGTGCTCCCACCGCTGGAAAGTTATATGAGCTGGGCGTTGGCTGGGTGGCTGAGTTACTGTACGGTGGATGAGCATACGCATAACCTGAATCCCCCCTCCAATGAGGGGGGATTTTTCTTGTACACCCAGCATGGGCGACAGGTAGGGGGTGAAAGTCCTCTGTGGGCGTTGAGCTGATGAACCGCTCACGCTGGACAGTAACCCCCCTTCACGATATAATCAGCCTGAGCTGACATTGCACAGAGTACCCCCAGTAAGGAGGATATCATGGCCCACGGCTACTACGGCAAGACCCTGCGTGTGAACCTGACCACCGGAGAACTGCGGGATGAGCCCTTGCCCGAGGCCCTGGCCCGGCTCTGCTTGGGCGGCAGCGGGCTGGCGGCCCGCTACCTGTACGACGAGACCGATGCCTCCACCGATCCCCTGGGCCCCGACAACCTGCTATGCTTCATGGCCGGCCCCTTCGTCGCCACCCCTGTACCGGCCAGCAACCGCTTCGCCGTCGCCGCCCGCTCACCCCTGACCGGCATCTGGGGCGAGGCGGACTGCGGCGGACATTGGGGTGGCGCGCTCAAGAGCGCTGGCTACGACGGTATCCTCATCACCGGCCGGGCCGACTCCCCTGTCTATCTGTGGATCGAAGATGGCCAGGCCGAACTTCGCGGCGCTTCCCATCTCTGGGGCCTGGACACCTACGAGCTGGACCTGGGCGCGGAGATGGTCTGCATCGGCCCAGCGGGCGAGAGGGGGGTGCGCTTCGCCTCGGTGATGAGCGGACGATACGATGGGCGCGCTGCGGGGCGCACGGGCATGGGCGCAGTAATGGGCTCCAAGAACCTCAAGGCCATCGCCTGCCAGGGGCGCCAGCGCGCACCCCTGGCCGACCGCGAAACTTTGGTGCGCTCGGTGCGTGAGATCATTCCTACTATCCGCCAGGGAACGGCCAACATGCACAAATACGGGACGGCCAATGGAGTGATCAGCTTCGAGCGACTGGGAGACATGCCCATCCGCAACTGGACGGTGGGGCAGTGGACCGAGGGGGCAGAGCGCATCTCCGGCCAGCACATGGCCGAGACCATCCTCACCGATACTTACGCCTGCGGCGGCTGTCCCATCGGCTGTGGACGGGTGGTGGAGATTGCACAGGGGCCCTACGCCGGAGTGAAGGGCGCTGGTCCGGAGTATGAGACCTGCGCTTCCCTGGGTGCGACGTGTCTCATTGATAACATCGAGGCGGTGGCCAAGCTGAATGAGCTGTGCAACCGCTACGGCATGGACACCATCTCCACTGGCGCGATCGTTGCCTTCGCCATGGAGGCCCAGGAGCGAGGGCTGATCGAGGAGGGGCTGGATTGGGGCGACGCCCAGGGAGCCATCGCCCTGGTGGAGCGCATCGCCCGTCAGGAGGATGAGCTGGCCCGGCTGTTGGGCCAGGGCGTGCGTGCAGCGGCAGCCCAGTTGGGTGGACAGGCCGAGGAGTTCGCCATTCATGCCAAAGGGATGGAGCTGCCCATGCACGACCCGCGAGCCTTCTACAGCCTGGCGCCGGCCTACGCCACCTCCAACCGGGGAGGCTGCCACCTGCAGGCTCTCTCCCACATCTTCGCCCGTTCGGTGACCATGCCCGAGATCGGGGTCCATGAGGTGCTGGACCGTTACGCCGTAGAGGGCGCGGGGGAGTTGGTGGCCCGATCTCAGGACCTGATGTGCCTCTTTGACTCGCTGAAGCAGTGCAAGTTCGTCCTGTTCGGCGGGGTGAAGCTCAGCCACATGACGGAATGGCTGCGGGCCATCACGGGGTGGGATGTGGACAACGAGGAGATGCTCACCATCGGCGAGCGGATATATAACCTCAAGCGGATGTACAACGTGCGGCTGGGGGTGAGCCGCAAGGATGATACCCTTCCCCCGCGAATCCTCGTGCACCGCTTTCAGGAGGGTGGAGCAGTGGGCAAGTTGCCCCCCTTGGGCCAGATGCTGGCCGGCTACTATGAGGCCCGTGGCTGGACGGTAGAGGGTATCCCCACGCCGGAGAAGCTGGCCGCACTGGGATTGGAGGAGGTGATTGGGAACTCGCCGTGTCCTATGGAGAGCAGGCCATGATCCAACTTTGTCGTTTTCAATTGCGGCCAGAGGCCAGCCCCAGGTTAGGAGCGGTGTATGAAGGACAGGTGTACGACCTCTCAGCGCTGGAGGAGTTCACCTCGCTGGCCGGGCTCCTGGCCCACTCACAGACTTTGGGTGGCCAATTGGAGTCCTTCGTAGAGGAGGCAATACCCTCTTGTCCGGTGATCAGCGAGTGGGAGGCCCTGTGCCAGCCGCCGGGCAAGGGGGACGCACCTCACCTGCTGGCCCCCATTGATCAGCAGGAAGTATGGGCCGCAGGAGTGACCTACCTGCGCAGCCGCGAGGCGAGGGAGCGGGAATCGGAGAAGGCGGACGTGTACAGCCGGGTGTACGACGCTCCGCGGCCGGAGATCTTCTTCAAGGCCACCCCCCATCGAGTGGTAGGGCCCTACGCGCCGGTTGGTGTGCGGAGCGACTCCGCCTGGAGCGTGCCCGAGCCAGAGCTGGCTTTGGTGTTCAACGCGGACCTGCAACTGGTGGGCTACACCATCGGCAATGACATGAGCGCCCGTGACATCGAGGGAGCCAACCCCCTGTACCTGCCCCAGGCCAAGGTCTACACGGGCTGTTGCGCGCTCGGACCCACCGTCGTGCTGGCCATCGAGGTCCCGCCTTTAGAGATTGAGTGCACCATCCGACGAGGCCAGGAGGTGGCCTTCGAGGGGCGTATCACCACCGATCAGTTCAAGCGCTCCTACGCGGAACTGGTCGAGTACCTGGGCCGGGACAACGCTTTCCCCGAAGGCGTGGTCCTGCTCACCGGCACGGGCATCATCCCTCCCGACGATTTCACCCTGCGAGATGGCGACGTGGTATCCATCACTATCGAGCCCGTGGGCACGCTGGTGAATCCCGTGCG
>CAYRNM010000024.1:9582-21690 GCA_964425465.1 uncultured Anaerolineae bacterium
AACGAAATACAAGCCCTGGAGACATTCCTGGCGCGCTTGAGGGAACGTTACTCCGACCAGATTCAGCACGTCATTCTCTTTGGCTCCAAGGTGCGCGGCGACTTCGACGAGGAATCGGACATTGACCTGCTGATCGTTGTCCAGAGCGATGACTGGCGGTTCCATCAAGAAGTAAGCCATTTGGCTTTCGAACCGATGTTAGAATACAATGTTGTGTTCTCAACACATACTGTGGGACAGAAGCATTATGAAATGATCCAACGCATCCGCACCTCTTTCTACCGTAATCTGGAACGAGAAGGGATAGAGCTATGGATGAAGGAACCAGAGAGGAGATCCGCCTTCTCTTAAGCCACAGTCACGATGATCTTGAAACTGCTGAACTACTGCTCACCGCAGGTAAATTTCGCGCCTGTATCTCCCGTTCCTACTATGCCATGTTCTATGCGGCGACGGCGGCGTTGCTGTCTCAGGGGATACGCCGAAGTAAACATAGTGGCATCCAAGCCGCTCTTCACCAGTTCCTCATACAACCGGGACTGGTTGAACCAGAGTATGGCGCTTTCTTTGATGATGCTCGTAGTGAAAGGGAGCTGAGTGACTATGACCTGGGATTTGTCCCCCTGAGGCCATTGGCTCAGACACGTTTGCTCCATGCGCGACAGTTTGTGACTCGCATGGAGGCATTCCTAAAGCAGGAGGTTGACGATGAGTGCTGTTGATCGCTCTCAAGTTCGCCCCTCGGTCATCGCCGGGAGCTGGTACCCCGGCCGGCCAGCGGAGTTGCGCACTACCATTGAGCGATACCTGGCCAATGTGGAGCCGACGGAACTGGAAGGAGAGGTGGTGGGCCTCATCGCCCCTCACGCGGGCTACATCTACTCTGGCCAGGTGGCGGCCTACGCCTACAAACAACTGGAGGGCCGAGACTTCGACTTGGTGGCCCTTATCTCCCCCATCCACCAGATGTACATGGGCACCTACATGGTCACCAGCTACGCCTATTACGAGACCCCACTGGGCTTGGTGCCAGTGGCCACGGATCTGGTAGATGAGCTGGCAGAAGAACTGAACCTGGTGCGCGTCCAGCGCGATGGAGAACACTCCCTGGAGATTCAGCTCCCCTTCCTGCAGTATGTGCTGGGCGAATTCCGGCTGCTGCCGGTCATGCTGGGCGACCAAGACTGGGGCTCCTGTCAACGGTTGGCCTCAGCGCTGGCCCCCCTTCTGACCAGGGAAAAGGCGCTGCTGGTGGCCAGCACCGACCTCTCCCACTTCCACCCCTACGACCGGGCGGTGCAACTGGACCGGCGGGTGCTGGAGCGCGTGGAGGCTTTCGATCCCCGTGGCCTGTCAGAGGATCTGCGCGCTCGCCGCTGCGAGGCCTGCGGTGGAGGGCCGGTCATCGCCGTGATGCTCGCCACCCAGGAGTTGGGGGCCAAGCGGGCGCGCGTGCTGTGCTACGCCAACTCCGGCGACGTGACCGGCGACCATTCGCAGGTGGTGGGGTACATGGCTGCAGCTCTCTTTTGAGCACGGCTTCCCCAAGCCGCGAAGGGTCGGCTGAAGGCAGCCGCCCTGAATTTCTGAATTTGCGAGGGACAGGTGAGCGCCTGCTACGCCGAAGCGGTGGTCAATATCAGCCTGCGTTGGGAAGGTAAAGCCATCCGACGCCACGAACCTGTCCTGGCGGATAGGCCAGGGGAAGCACCAGCCCAGGGAGCGTACGATCCCCTGGGCCACACTTTCCACTACGCCATCCCTGCGCCCCTGCAGGGTCATCTGAGGGTGGGGCACATGGTGCGGGTGCCCTTCGGGCCCCGAGTGCTGCAGGGCATCGTCGTGCGGCTGGCCGATAGCTCACCTGTGGCCGAGACCCGCGACATTGAGGCCCTGCTCGATCCCCAACCCGTCCTTTCCCCGGCCCAGATCGAGTTGGCCCGCTGGATGAGCGGCTATTACCTGGCTCCCCTCCTCAACTGCCTGTATCAGATGCTCCCTCCCGGCCTCTCCCGCCAGGCGCAACTCCTCGTGGAGCAGGCGGAGAGTGTCTCCTCCCCGGATGAGCTATCGGGAACCCAGAGGGCACTTTTGAAATATCTGGAGGAGCGCGGCCACCAGGAATGGCGCGCCCTGGGCCGGGCAGTGGACCTACCTGACTGGGAGGAGGCACTGGAGGAACTGATCTGGCGAGGGCTGGTGGTCAAGCGATGGACACTGGCCCCGCCTGCGGTACAGATTGAGACAGCCCCTGTCGCATGCCTGACTGTTGGGGGTAGGGAGATCGAACTATCCCTTCCCAATCTCAGCGGGGCACCCAAACAAGTTGAGGTCCTACAACTTTTGGCTGAAAGCGATGACCCTCTCCTGTCCCTGGATTCCCTTTGTCGGGTCGCCGACTGTTCGGAGGAGGTTGTGCGGGCTTTGGAGGAGAAAGGTTGGGCCACCATCACTCCCTCTCACCAGCTCGTCGCGGCAACCCTCCCCCCCTGGGAGATCGAAAGGATTCTGGTTGAAGACCTCAACCGAGCGCCCAAGCAGGCGGCGGCCCTGGCCTACCTGCGCGATCAACCCGGCCCCGTGGAAGTGTCCAGACTGCAGATGGAGGTGGATTGCTCATCCTCGGTCGTCCGGGCCTTGGAGGAGAGAGGCTTTGTTCGACGTTGGAGCGAGCCATCGAAGGCCCTGCTTCGGCTGGACCCTCTCCGCAAGGCGATGGAAGCAGAATCGGGCCGGGTGGGGGATATATCCTCGGCCGATCTCAGCTCTTTCCGGATTGAGGAGCGGGAGGTATGGCGTGACCCCCTGGCCGGCCGGGAGTTCGTGCTCACCGCCCCGCCTCGCCTCACCCCGGAACAGGAGGCCGCCTGGAGCGCGGTCCGGGCCGGGCTGAGGGAGCTTTTCCAGAAGAGCCAGCCACCAGCTCAGCCACCGGTGTACCTCCTGCACGGGGTGACGGGTAGCGGCAAGACGGAGCTGTACCTCCACGCTCTGCAGGAGACGCTAGCCGCCGGCCGGCAGGCGATTGTGCTCGTGCCCGAGATCGCCCTCACGCCGCAGACTATCCGCCGCTTCGCCGCCCGTTTCCCCAACCGCATCAGCGTGCTGCACAGTGGCCTCTCGCCCGGGGAGCGGTACGATTCCTGGCGGCGCATTCGCTCCGGCCAGGCGGATGTGGTCATCGGCCCGCGATCGGCCCTCTTCGCACCGCTGCCCCGCCTGGGCTGCATCGTCGTGGATGAGGAGCACGAGACGGCCTACAAGCAGGAGAGCACGCCCCGCTATCACGCGCGGGAGGTGGCCCTGCAGCGGGCCCGGCTGGAGGGGGCGGCGGTGATCCTGGGGAGTGCTACCCCCGACCTGGGCACCTACTACCGGGCGTTGCAGGGTCAATTCACCCTGCTGCGGCTGCCCCAACGGGTGATGGGGCACCGGGCGAAGGTGGAGGAGCAGCGGGCGCGCTATCGGATCGAGCCGGGGCGGCTACGGCTTCGGGAGGTAGGCCCCGGCTACGAGGAGCTCCGCTACCTGGACCTGCCGCCGGTGGAAATCGTGGACCTGCGGGCCGAACTGCGAGCTGGCAACCGTTCCATCTTCAGTCGGGCCCTTCAGAGTGCGCTGGCAGAGACGCTGGAGCATCATCAGCAGGCCATCCTCTTCCTCAATCGCCGGGGCGCGGCGACCTTCATCCTGTGTCGCGATTGTGGGCTGGTGTTGACATGCCCCCGCTGCGACGTGCCCCTCACCTATCACGCTTCACGTTTCACGTTTCACGCATCACGACCCGGACTCCTCTGCCACCACTGTGGCCGCCAGGAGGAAGTGCCAAAGGAGTGTCCTCGTTGTGGCAGCCCCCGCATCCGCTACTTCGGCGTGGGCACCCAGCGGGTGCAGGAGGTGCTGCATGAGTTCTTCCCCGGCGTGCGCACCCTGCGCTGGGATCGGGACACGACAGGGGGTGCGCTCTCCCACGACGTGCTGCTGGAGCAGTTCGTCAACCATCAGGCAGATGTGCTGGTGGGCACACAGATGGTGGCCAAAGGGCTGGACCTGCCGCTGGTGACGCTGGTGGGGGTCATCAGTGCTGACACTGCCCTTCACTTGCCCGACTTCCGGGCCAGTGAGCGCACCTTCCAATTGCTGACCCAGGTGGCTGGACGGGCGGGTAGGAGCATCCTGGGGGGCAGGGTGATCATTCAGACTTATAACCCCGATCACTATGCCATTCAAGCGGCCAGCCGACATGACTACGAGGGCTTCTACCAGCAGGAGATAACCTTTCGCCATGAACAGGGATACCCTCCCTTCACAAGGTTGGCCCGCTTGGTCTACCGCCACCGTGACGAGACCCAATGCGCGGCTGAGGTACAGCGTCTGGCGGACCTGCTGCGCCTGGAGGTCCGCCGCCAGGGTTTAGCCGATGTCTCGCTCATCGGTCCTGCGCCCTGCTTTTTCCACCGTTTGCAGGGCCGTTACCGCTGGCAGGTCGTGCTTCGGGCCCCTGACCCTGCCCTGCTGCTGCGCCCCTTTGAGCTCCCTCCGGGCTGGCAGGTAGACATTGACCCGGTGGGGGTGTTGTAAGCTGGCCAATGGCTGATAGCTGATAGGAGCATACTCGATGCTGGAGGGGATACGTCGTCCGCTTGCGCTGGAGAAGTGGGTAGAGAACCTCTTTCGCCCCACAGTGATCGCTGGCCTGATGGCCTCGGTGGTCATCAGCGTGGTGGCTTTGGTCCACCGCCTGGCTCCCACCTGGGGTGGTGCGTACCTGGTGTGTTTTGCCTTTTTCATAGTATGGGAGGCCATTCAATCGGAGCGGATGCTCAAGCACAGTGAGCCAGGGCACTTCAACCGGGCGCGTTTTCGGTTTACCGAGTGGATACTGATCATGCTCTCCCTCAAGTTGGCCAGCTACACGGAGCTGGGTCTGGGACGATTGCTGATAGATGTCCCCCGCTGGTTTCGCAACCTGGCCACCTTCTTTGATGGGGGCTATGTCTTGGCCGCAGTGCTCCTCTTCTTCCTGTGGCAACTGGGCATTTTCATCGCCCAGGACCTCTACATCTTAGAGGTGCATCCCAGCGAGTTGCGGCCCAGCTCTACCTCGTCTCAGTTCTATCTGTGGATAACCCGGCCCCGCTCGGCCATAAACCGCGGCGCCGCGCTGCAGCGCATCATGGTCAGCTTCTTCTGGGGTGGTCTGATCCTCGTCATCTGCACCGGGCTGGCCCGTTACGACATCCCCCACCTCTTCCCCGACCGGCCTCCTCCGGTGTCGGGGCTAGTGCTCAACGTCATGGCTTACTTCCTGCTGGGGCTGGTGCTCATCAGCCAGGCTTACTACTCCGTCCTTCAGGCCCGCTGGCAACTGGAGGAGGTGGAGATTGGGCCCCACATCGGCACCCGTTGGGCCATCCTGACCGCCGCCTTTCTGGTAGTCGTGATCGCCATGGCGTTGCTCCTGCCCACCGGCTACTCCATCGGCCTGCCCCAGGCCATTGGGCTGGCGGTCAACGTGGTGATCACGGGAATAGTCTACGTGACCGTCTTGGTATTGGGGGTGCTGGTCTTCCTCATCAATCTAATCGCTTCCCTCTTCCTGGGGCGACAGAAGCCCTTGCTGGAGGCCCCTGGTGGTGAGCTGCCCATGTCCTCGCCGGCGGCGCCGGAGCGGGGCTCGGGCCTGCCCATCTGGAGTATGCTGCGCGATATCCTCCTGTGGGCCCTGCTGTTAGGGATCGTGGCCTACTCCTTCTACAATTTCCTGGGCGACCGGCGGCATCTCCTGCGGGGGCTTTTCGCTGGAGGCCCGCTGGCCTGGCTGCGCCGTCTGTTAGCCGGACTCTTCGGGATCACCCGGCGAGCTGCTGGAGGGGCCAGGCGGCGCGTCCGGGAGCAGCTCAGACGGCTCTTCAGTGCCGAGGGCCGTCGGCCCCCCTGGCGCTACATCTCCCTTTCCTCTCTGAACCCTCGCCAGCTCATCCTGTACTTCTACCTGTCCATTGTGCGTCGGGCGGAGGAACGAGGGATTGCGCGTCGGCCCTGGCAGACCCCCTACGAGTACAGCGCGCAGTTACGGGTGGAGTTGCCGGAGCGCGAATCCGATGTGGCTGAATTGACCGAGGCCTTCGTAGTCGCCCGTTACAGTCCGCGCCCTGTGACGTCGGAGGAGGCGAGCCTGGTGAAGCGCAGTTGGAAACGGGTGCGCAGTGCGCTGCGCCGTTGGCAGTTGAAACTGTAAAGGCGATCCTCCGTGGTGGCCCCCAATGGGGCTTATGGTCGAATTCTGACTAGGAGAGTGGGGATGGTTCGTTGCGGCAGCCCAGCCGTTTGACTTTCCTTCATCCAATGATACAATAACCCCATGAACAGGCCATCTTTAGCAGGTTGGCCCTGTTTGTTGAGGTCATAGAAGTGACCCTGAAAGTGGTAGATGAATACACGATTTATACCAGCCCCTTTACGCTACTGAGATGATGCTCTTTCAGGCGCCCGATGCTACAATAGTTATTTGCTCTGTGCTTGTATTGGTCTTGGATGAATCCGAGTCGGTGCAGGTTATCCTAGATGTGATGGACATATTGAGGCCCTAACATTACCCTGATTACCTGTGCCTGATCAGGTGTTGCAGGCGAGAGGGCCTGTGTAGAGGTGAGCCTCTGGGCTCACTCAGGAGAGGGAGGAGATGATAAGTTCCCGCAAGTGGTATCTGTGGCTGATGTCCCTGGTGGGCCTGCTGCTTATCTTGACTGCAGGCTGTGGGGGCGCGGCCATGCCCTTTACGAAGGCAGAACTGCCGACGCCAACCCCGGTGCCTACCCCGATCGTGCCGGAGAAGCCCCGCTATGTGGTGGAACGGGGGACGGTGTTGCACAGCGTCGAGTTCCTGGGCCGAGTGGCGCCGGTCAATGAGGAAGAACTATACTTTGCGACCGACGGCTTCATCAAAGGCGTGTTTGTTGAGAAGGGGGATCAGGTCTCAGAAGGCGATGTCCTGGCCGAACTGGAGATTGAAGACCTCCTGAACCAACTCAAGCAGACCCAGGTGGAACTGGAGACGGCCCAGGTGCGCCTGGAGGAGGCGCAAAAGGAGGTAACCTACAACCTCGCTCGGGCGGAGAAGAACCTGGAGCTGGCTCAAATGCGGCTGGAGCAGGCTAAGTCTGCAACGATCAACAATGACCCCGATGTGACGGTCGCCAAGGCCAACCTAGAGATCGCCGAGGTCGCCGTCCGTTCAGCCCAGGCCGATTACGATAGATCCGCCTGGAAGCATGGGTTCGAGGCCAGCCCAGAGGCGGCAGCATTGCATCAGGCCACCCTCAATTACCAGATCGCCAAAGCCAACTATGACAGGGTGGTGCAAAGTGCTGCGGAACAGGCCAGGCAGAAGGATGAGCAGATTGCTCTCCAGGAGAAGGAGGTGGAGCTGAGCCAGCTCGACCTGCAGCGGGCCCAGGAGGGAGTGGATCCCCTGCTGCAAAAGGAGGCCGAGCGGGCCCAACTGACGGTGGAGCGCCTTCAGGCCCAGGTGGATACGGCACGTATCTACGCTCCCTTCGATGGGGTCGTCACTGGAGTCTCAGCCTATCCCGGCCGGGCAGCGACGGCCTACAAGCCGCTCATCGTCGTGGCCGACCTGGCAGAGCTGGAGGTCAACGCTGAGCTCAGCTCGAGAGCGATGCAGGATATGACTGAGGGCATGGAATCCAGCATCGTCTTCTCCAATATCCCCGGCGCGACCCTCAAGGGTGTCGTGCGGCTGATGCCCTACCCCTATGGCCATGGCGGAAGTGGCAAAACGCTGGAGGAGCAGGACAAGGCCACGCATATCTCCCTGGACCCGCAGCAGACGGAAGGGTTGGACATCGAGGCGGGCATGCTGGCCAAGGTCACCATTGTGATTGAACAGAAGGATGACGTGCTCCGTCTGCCCAAAGAGGCGATCCGGCTCTTTGCTGGACGCCGGTTTGTCGTCGTAGAGGGTGAGGGGGGCGTGCAACAGCGGGTGGATGTGAAGATCGGGCTGGAAGGCGACGACTACATGGAGATCGAGACAGGCGTCACTGAGGGTCAGGTGGTGATTGGACAATAATAGTCCATAGTCCGAACTGGACTAAGGACTCAGGGCGAGAGACTAAGGACGAAGAGCAATGAGTCTGTTTCTCAATTTCTTCTCTGTCCTATGGCTGGCCATGAAGCGGCTGTGGAGCAGCCGGGCCCTCACAGTGGCGATCATGTTGGGCCTTATCGTGGCCGTGGCCCTGGTCACGGGCGTGCCCCTCTACTCCGACGCGGTGAACTATCAGTTGATGCGGGAGGAGCTGAGCCGCGCTCAGACCGAGGGCCGCCCCCGGCCTCCCTTCGCCTTTATGTACCGCTACGTGGGAGCCTGGCACGGAGCCGTGGAATGGGAAGATTATGCGCCCCTGGACAGCTACTTCGCCGGGCAGGGGCCGGCCACCATCGGCCTGCCCCTGGAGTTGCAGGTCCGGCACATCAAGACGGACAACTTCCGGCTGTTCCCCGCTTCGGAAGCGGAGTACGCGGATATCCGAAAGCCTCTGGAGTGGGTCAACATCGGCTTCATCAGCGGCCTGGAGAACCACATTCAGCTCCTAGAAGGGCGCTTCCCCCAGGCGAACCCCACGCCGGAAGGGGCGATAGAGGTGCTCATTTCCCAGCGGCTGGTGGAAAAGTTGGGCCTGCAGCCCGGCGAGGACTACGTCCTCTTCGCCGAGTCTAAGCAGACGGAAGAGGGCCGCCGGAAGCGCGTACAGGTGCCGGTGCGCATCAGCGGAGTGTGGGAGGTCGTTGATTCTCAGGAGCCTTTTTGGTTCTACGATCCAGGGGCTTTCGAGAAGGTGCTGTTTGTATCCGAAGAGAGCTTTGTCCAGAACCTGGTCCCCAAGCTGGAGGGCGAGGTCTATCTGGCGGTGTGGTACTTCATCTTCAACGGCGATGAGGTGCATACCCAGCAGGCTCCTGGGCTCCTGGGACGCATCGTGACCACCGAGGTGCAGGTGGCCAGCCTCCTGCCTAACACAGCGTTGGACGTGTCACCCAAGGATGCACTGATGAAATACCGTCAGCAAGCTCAGGTGTTGACCATCCTCCTGTACGTGTTCAGCATTCCCATCGTGGGGCTGGTGCTGTATTTTATCGCCCTGATCTCCAGCATGGTGGTCCAGCGGCAGCGGAATGAGATCTCCGTGCTCAAGAGTCGGGGGACCAGCAACCTGCAGATTCTGGGTATTTATCTGTTGGAGGGGGTGATCATTGGCCTCGTCGCTCTGACAGTGGGCCCCCTCGGCGGCCGGCTGATCGCTCAGATCATGGGCAATATCAAGTCCTTCCTGGCCATCGTGCAGCGGCCCCCCCTGCCAGTAGTGATCTCCATCTATAGTCTGCGCCTGGGGGCAACAGCCGTGGTCATCGCTATCCTGACCAGCCTCATCCCTGCCTTGGGCGCGGCCCGCTTCACCATCGTGACCTACAAGCAGGAACTGGCCCGCTCGCTGCAGCGGCCCTTCTGGCAGCGCTATTTTCTGGACCTCATCATCCTGGCCGCGCCCCTCTACGGCTACTACCTCCTGCGCCAGCAGGGGACGCTCTCTCTAAGAGGGGAGAGCGGGGCGACGGGCAATCCCTTCCAAAATCCTCTGCTCTTCCTGGTGCCCACCCTCTTCATCTTCGCCGTGGCCCTGGTCTTCACGCGTTTCTTCCCCCTGCTGATGCGCTTCTTCGCCTGGCTGGGTCAGTTCATCGGTGGGATCTCCTCTCTATTGGCCCTGCGCCACCTGGCCCGCTCGGCTCAGTATTACACCGGTCCGCTTCTGCTCCTCATCCTGACCCTCAGTCTGGCGGCTTTCAGCGCCTCCATGGCCAAGACCCTCGACACCAGTCTGTACGATCAAACCTACTATCGCACCGGGGGGGATGTGTTGCTCATTGAGACCGGGTGGGATACTACCGAGGGCGGTGGCTCGGCGGCCCCAGGCGGGGAGGGGGGCAGTATGGCAGCAGAAGAGGAGGAAGAGGAGGGGCCTCAGTGGTATTTCCTGCCGGTGGCGGATCACCTGAAGGTGCCAGGGGTGGAGGGGGCCACGCGTGTGGCTCAGTATACCGCTGTGGCCAGCCTGCAAAAACAGGAGCAGAAGGGGCAGTTCGTGGGCATAGACCGCCTCGATTTCCCTCAGGTCACGATGTGGCGTCGGGACTATGCTTACCGAACCCTGGGTGCGTTGATGAATGAATTGGCCCTGGACCGCACAGCCCTCCTGGCCAGCCCTTCCTTCCTGGGAGCCAATAGCCTGTACATGGGCGACAAAGTGCGCCTGCGCATCGGGATGACCTTTGGCCAGTCCCAGGAGATCGAGTTCACCATTCGGGGGACGGTGGACTACTTTCCCACCTTGTATCCCGAAGATGGCCCCATCTTCGTGGGCAATTTGGACTATCTGTTCGAGCAGATGGGGGGCGAATTCCCTTACGACGTGTGGATCAGGTTAGCCCCTTGGGCCAATACCGAGCAGGTGGTGGAGCAGTTGGGCGACTTTCAGTTCCGCGTCTTGGATCATTATGACGCGCGCACCCGAGTGGCCGAGGAGCAGGCCAAGCCGGAGCGGCGGGGCATTTTCGGCCTCCTCTCCGTGGGCTTCGTGGCCGCAGCGGTGCTGACGGTGATGGGCTTCCTGCTGTACTCCTTCATCTCCTTCCGTCGTCGTTTCATTGAGCTGGGGGTGCTGCGGGCCATTGGCCTGTCGGTGTCTCAGATGGGGGTCTTTCTGGCCTTTGAGCAGTTCTTCCTGGTCGCGATAGGGATTGTGGTGGGTATGGTCCTGGGCACATGGGCTAGCTCCCTGTTCATCCCCTTCCTCCAGGTGGGGACAGGGGAACATGCCCAGACGCCGCCCTTTGTAGTGCTCATTGCCTGGGACAATGTGATGATCATTGTGGCGGTGTTTGCCGCGATGTTCGTGGTGGCCATCCTGGGCATGATCTGGCTGTTGAGTCACATGCGGGTCTTCCAGGCCATCAAGCTAGGGGAGGCGACACTGTAATGGCTGAGGAAATCCAGGAAGCTGGGGTCAGCACCGACAGCTACTTCGTCGTCTGTGACAACCTGGTCAAGATATACAAGGTGGCCGATCTGGAGGTGGTGGCCCTGCAGGGGTTGGATCTGCGGATAGAGCCCGGCGAGTTGCTGGCCATCGTGGGCAGCAGCGGTTCGGGTAAGACCACCCTGCTCAACATCCTGGGTGGGCTGGACCGCCCCTCAGCAGGGCGGGTCGTCGTAGGAGGACAGGACCTGCTGAAGCTGTCCAATATCGCCCTCAACCGCTACCGGCGGCAGAATGTGGGGTTCGTCTGGCAGCAGGTGACTCGAAACCTAATCCCCTATCTCACCGCGCAGGAGAATGTGGAGCTGCCCATGACCATGGCTAGCCGCTCCTGGAAACAGAAGAGGGAATGGGCGGGGGAACTGCTGGAGGCGATAGGCCTCTGGGAGCGACGACACCACAGGATGTCCCAGTTGTCCGGTGGCGAACAGCAGCGGGTGGCCATTGCCGTGGCCCTGGCCAACCATCCCCTGTTGCTGCTGGGCGATGAGCCCACCGGGGAGGTGGATTCAGAAACGGCGAACATCATCTATGAGACCTTCCATCGGCTCAATGAGCGCTATGATCTGACCACCATCATCGTCACCCATGACCCCAACATCGCCGCCCATGTGGATCGCGTGGTGGCCATTCGCGATGGCAAGACCAGTTCCGAGACGGTGCGACAGATCACTCCCCCTCCCTCCGTTTGGGCGCGGGGCGGTGAGGAGGTAGGGCTGCAGGAGGAGGTCTCCTTCGAGGAATACGTGGTGTTGGACACAGCCGGCCGCTTGCAGATCCCCCGCGACTATCTGGATGGGCTGGGGATCACGGACCGGGTGACGGTGGAGTTGGTGGAGGATGGCATCCTTATCCGGCCGGCGGCGGGAAGTGAGACACGGCGTCTCACCCGCCGGGGCGACATTGAGGAGTGGGCAGCTCGTGGACGGCGGCTGACCATTCTGGAGCAGGCACGGCAGCGGTTGTCATCTTTGCTGAGACAGTA
>CAYRNM010000025.1:0-2135 GCA_964425465.1 uncultured Anaerolineae bacterium
TCGCCGTCACCGGTGTGGTAGGTCGCACCGTGCCCCCGGCGGCTGATGGAAAGCCCTACGAGAAACAATAGCGAGTTTTGGAAAGAGATGACCTCATGCAAGAAGCGATCCGCGCCACCGACTTGGATCAGGCCTGGAGCAACTTCGATCCCTTGGAGCCACTGCCAGGGGAAGAGAGCCCCTTCTATGTCCACTGCCCCGGCGATCCGCTGGCGACGCTGGCCTGGGCCCTCTCCCGGACGACCACCCCGCCTAAGTACTTCTTCGCCGGCTACCGGGGGTCCGGCAAATCCACAGAGCTGAATCGTTTGGCGCAGAACCCGGCGGTTCGCGACAAGTACTTCCTGGTCAAGTTCTCGGTCAAGGACACCTGCGACATCAACAACCTGGACATCGAGATGTGCTGCTGGCGGTCGGCGCGCAGATGTTCACCCAGTACACCCGGGCCGGCGGCCGATTGGATGCCGACCTGCTGGCGGAGCTGGAGCGGTGGAAGGGGCGCACGGTGGAACGGCTCCAGGCCAGGGGGGCTATCTTCGAGACCGGAGCGGGATTGAACTTGAGCCAGTTCTTCCTGTCCGCCCTCCTGAAGGTGAAGACCGAGCACACCACCCGCCAGATCATCCGTCAGAAGCTGGGGCCACAGCTCACCGAACTTATCGAGAAGATCAACCTCATTGCGGATGCCATCCATATCCGGGAGAGGCGGCCAGTGCTGGTGGTGATTGACGATCTGGACAAGCCCTCCACCGAGCAGGCCGAGGCCATTTTCTACCACAACTTCGCCCCCATCACCCAACCCGTGTGTGGCATCGTGTACACCGTACCCGCGGCCATCCTCTTCTCCGACGTCTTCCTGATCGCCCCGCTGCGCGAGAACTGTTTCTTCCTGCCCAACGTGCGGTTGCACCCCCGTGGCAAGGTTGGGAAACGAGAGGCCGAGGGTTATGAGACCATGCGGGAGTTCATCCTGCGGCGGATGGAGGAATCATTGATCGAACCGGAGGCGCTGGAGGCCCTCGTTGCCCTCAGTGGTGGGGTGTTCCGGGAGCTGGCTTTTGCCCTGCGCTCGGCCATCTCCGACGCCCGACGGCACGAGGCCGACAAGGTGACCACAGCCAACGTTCAATGGGCCAGAAGCCAGTTGCAGAATCCCCTCTTGCGACTGGTGAGCGACGACGATCTTGAACTGTTACAGCACATCCGGGCCGAGAACCCCCGCCGCCTGCCCGATCCGCAGAAGAACGCCCGTCTGTTGCACATCTTGGCCGTGTTGCAGTATGCTGACGGGCCGGACTGGTTTGACATCCACCCCGCGCTGGCTGAGGTGCTGGAGTGAAAACATCTTCCCTGTCCGCTCAAATCAAGCCCATCCCCGTGGAGGAAGGGGTCCGCCTGATGGCCGCCGACCTGGAGCGAGCGCACCGTTTCAACAAAGCCCACCTGCTTTTCGGCGTCTACCGGGCGGAGAGCACCCGCGCCCGGGCTGAGGCCCTGCTGGAGGCTGGACTGCAAGCCCAGGGCTTCCACATCGAGCGGGTGCGCCTGCCGTTGCCCGATGAACCTGACTGGCCCTATTACGTGCATTTTCACCCCCCGGATGGGGATACGGTCTTCTTCGTCTACGACCTGCGGAGGGCCTTCCCTGAAATGCTGCAATACCTGAACTACCGACGCGAGATTTTCGTCGAGCAGCGAGTGCGGGCCGTGTTCTGGGTGTTGGAGGAAGAGGCCAGGGAGGTGGCGTTGAAGGCCCCAGACTTCTGGGCCTTTCGGGGGCAGGTTCTGGAGTTCCTGGAGCTGCCACCGCCGCGTGAGCGGGTCGAGGCCGCGCGGGAACTGAGCTGGTGGGGATTCCACGAAGTGCGGGAAGGCTATGAATCTCCGCAGGAAATCAAGGACCGCATCGCCCTGCGGGAGCGGTTGTTGGAGGAGTTGGGGGAGGAGGATGAGACGGTGGCCGCCCGCGCTGAACTTCATTATACCCTTGGTGGGCTCTACTGGGCCAAGCGTGAATACGATCGGGCTCTGGAGCACACGCTGCGGGCCCTGGCTCTGGCTCACAGAACAGCCAACGAGCGGCTGGAGACCTGGGCCTGGAACGGCCTGGGCAACGTCTACACTGACCTGGGCCG
>CAYRNM010000025.1:2235-21281 GCA_964425465.1 uncultured Anaerolineae bacterium
CTACGAGGAGGCCATTGCCGCCTACCAGAAGGCCATCGAGCTGGACCCCCAGTTCACCTGGCCTTGGAACAACCTGGGCACTGTCTACGATGACCTGGGCCGCTACGAGGAGGCCATTGCCGCCTACCAGAAGGCCATCGAGCTGGACCCCCAGTTCGCCGCCCCCTGGAACGGCCTGGGCAACGTCTACTATCAGCAGGGACGCCGGGAGGAGGCGATCCAGGCTTACCAGCAGGCCATCGAGCTGGATCCAAGGAACGCTGTGCCTTATTCGAGCGTGGCCAGGGTTTACAGACGACTGGGAGAGCAGGACAAGGTAGCCGAGTACAGCGCGAAAGCCAGAGAACTAATGTCGCCCGATGACTGGTACAACCGGGCTTGTTTGGAGAGCATCTGCGGGAACACAGAGGCCGCATTGGAGAATCTGCGACAGGCACTCGAGGAGCGGCCTGCGCAACGGGACTGGGCCAAGCACGATCCGGATTTGGAGTGGATCCGGGATGACCCACGGTTCTGGGAGATTGTGGGGGACTATCAGCAGATTAGCGGATAGTAGGTTGGGTTCCGCTTATCCGATGTGCCGCAGGCCATCCGTTGTCTGGCCCAGTCTTCACAGCCACCGGAGGGGGTGGAAGAAATGTTGGCCCTGTTGCGGGAGAGAGGAAAATAGGCCATGCAACTTACAGACCACATTCACCTCATTGCCAGCGGGGACGCCGGCTTCAGCCTCACCCATCCACTGGACTGCCACGTGTACCTGGTGGACGGAGGCGGAGAGACAGCGCTCATTGACGCCGGGGTGGGCCTGGCGACGGAGGAGGTACTGGCTGGCATCCGGGCCACGGGCCTCGATCCGACACGCATCCGCTGGCTGTTGCTCACCCATGCCCACGCCGACCACGCGGGCGGGGCAGCGGCCCTCCGCGATGCGCTGCCCGGTCTGCACGTCGCCACCGCCGCCGAGGCCGCACCCTGGCTGCGGAGTGCCGACGAGGAGGCCGTCAGCCTGTCCTTCGCCCGGCGAGCGGGCTTCTATCCCCCTGACTACCACCTCCGTCCCTGCCCCGTGGACCGGGAACTACGCGAGGGCGACGAGCTCACGGTCGGCAATCTGAGGCTCCAGGTCATCGAGACGCCCGGCCACTGCGCCGGTCATCTGTGCTTCCTGATGGAGGAAACGGACCGGCGCGTGCTTTTCGCTGGGGACCACATCTTCCACGGCGGGAGGATCTCCATCCAAAACATCCCCGATTGCAACCTCCAGGCCTACGCGCGGAGCATGGCCAAGCTGTCAGAACTGGGGGTTGATGCCCTGCTCCCCGGGCACCTCACTCTATCCCTCCATCGTGGTCATCGCCACATCGCCTCCGCCCATCGCGCCTTCCAGGGCCTGGCCCTGCCGCCCAGCATTCTGTAGCTTGACTTGCCCCCTCCCTCTCCCAAAATTGGGAGAGGGAGGGGGTTGGGGGTGGGTGAGGGCCGCTGCCCATTTTTGCACTTTGCGCCCTCGGAAAGTACAATGGTGAGCAATTCCCCCTGGCGGGCGAAGAGATCATTATTGGGGGAGAGGAATGATTGTCCTGCATGGGAGTTGGTTTCCCCGCACTGAGCAAAGAACAGGCGTCTTCTTCCTGTGGGGCGAGGACTCCGATGTATGGCCATCCAGGCGCCGGGGAAGACCCGTCGGGGTCAAACTCCACCCCTTTCAAGCCTCCTCCGGGCGCCTTCTGGAGGCATTGGCAGTGCTGGCAGCGGCGCCTGGCCTTGGGCCAGAGCAACCTGACCCAATGATGGTTCAGGCCCTCCTGCCATCGTCAGAGCGTGAGCCCCTGGCCTCTCCGGAGTTGATCCGTGACCTCCCAGATAAGACAGAGGCGGCCGATTCCGAACCCAAGCTGAGGCCCTGGAAGCTCGAGGGACTGGCCTTCTCACCCTCCAATGCGCTGGCCTTCCTGACCTCCTTTCCCCAGTCGGAACTGAGGCCGGAATACGCCCTGGGGCAGGACCTGCGCTTCTGGAGCACGACGGCCAAGTTTGCGCTGGAGCTCCTGGCCCGGCAGCGCTTCCTGCCAGCCTTGGCCCCGGATGAGGCGGAAGGGTTCCGCGCCCTCTGGATCCCTGCCCTCGACGATCCCCGAGATCAAGAACGGCTGGCCCGGCTGATCCGAGCCATGCCACCGGCCTGCCGGGGCCTGGATATGGAGAGTGCGGAGGAAGCGAAAAGCCCCAGGGCGCTGGTGGAGGATTTCCTGAGGGATGCCACCGATGGCTGCGTGCGGCAGTGGGCCGGGCCACCACGTCCCCGACGAGGAAGGAGGCCGGCTCAGGCCGCCTCTCGCTGGGCGGAGGCACTGCTGGCCGCCGATTCTACAGTGGATGCCCCCTCGTCCCAACTGTCGGCCCTGCACGACCGATGGCGGGCCTGGACGGAGTCCCTGCGCGTCGCAGCCGACGCCCCCTTCCACATTTGTTTCCGGCTGGAGCCGCCGGACACAACAGACGCTGAGCCTGCCGAAGCCTGGACGCTGCGTTTCTTCCTGCAGGCCACCGATGATCTGAGCCTGTTGGTGCCGGCGGAGAGGGTGTGGAGGGAGCGCGGCAGCGCACTCAGCTTTCTGAACCGCCGCTTTGACCAACCGCAGGAGCGGCTGCTGGCCGGGCTGGGGCTCGCCTCGCGCCTGTTCCCGCTGCTGGAACGCAGCCTCCGGTCCGCCCGGCCAGAGGCCTGCCGCCTCACCGTACACGAGGCCTATGCCTTCCTGCGGGAGACGGCCCCCCTCCTGGAGCAGAGCGGCTTCGGGGTGCTGGTGCCACCCTGGTGGAGCAAACGGGGGGCGCGGCTAGGGGTCCAGGCGCGCCTGTCGTCGAAGGGGCCGGCAGGCATCGTGGGGCGGGGCATCCTCAGCATGGACTCCATCGTGCAGTACAATTGGCAACTGGCGCTGGGAGAGGAGGAGCTGAGCTGGGAGGAGTTCAACAAGCTGGCGGCACTGAAAACGCCGCTGGTCCAGGTCCGCGGCCAGTGGGTGGAGCTGGACCCCGCTCAGGTGGAGGCGGCCATCCGCTTCTGGGAGGAGCATCGGGAGCAGGAGGAGATGCGCCTGCGAGAGGCCCTGCGCCTGGGACTGGGGCAGGAGGGAATGGTCGAGGGACTGCCCATCACCGGCATCGAGGCCGAGGGCTGGATCGCTGATCTGCTAGGCCAGTTGCGCGAGGACCAGCGATTGGCTGAATTGCCCCAGCCAAGGGGGTTCGTGGGACAACTGCGTCCCTATCAGGTCCGGGGCCTCTCCTGGCTGGCCTTCCTGCGGCAGTGGGGGTTTGGAGCCTGTCTGGCCGATGATATGGGCTTGGGAAAGACCATCCAGGCCATCGCCCTGCTGCTTCACGACAGGGAGCGTGGCGTGGGGGACAAGCCGGTGCTGCTCATCTGCCCCACCTCGGTGGTGGGCAACTGGTATCGGGAGCTGGCCCGCTTCTCCCCCAGCTTGCGGGTACTGGTGCACCATGGAAGTGATCGCGCCCAAGGGGAGGAGTTCGCGGCCCTGGCGGAGGAGCACGATCTGGTCATCTCCACTTACGCCCTGGCGCGGCGGGATGAGGACACGCTGCGGGCGGTGGAGTGGGGCGGGGTGATCCTGGACGAGGCGCAGAACATCAAGAACCCCTCGGCCCAGCAGACGCAGGCCATCCGCAGGCTGAGGGCCGAATATCGGGTGGCCCTCACTGGCACGCCGGTGGAGAACCGCCTCTCGGAGCTGTGGTCCATCATGGAGTTCCTCAACCCTGGCTATCTGGGATCTCAGAAGGGGTTTCGCTCCCGCTTTGCCCTGCCCATCGAACGTTATCAGGAAGAGGCAGCAGCGAAACGGCTGCAATCGCTGGTGCGGCCCTTTGTGTTGCGCCGGGTGAAAACCGATCCGCGCATCATCCAGGACCTGCCGGAGAAGATGGAGATGAAGGTCTACTGTACCCTGACGCCGGAACAGGCGACCCTCTACGAAGCGGTGGTGCGCGATTCGTTGAAGCAGATCGAGGAGTCGGAGGGCATTCAGCGGCGGGGGATCGTGTTAGCCACGCTGCTTAAGCTGAAGCAGGTGTGCAACCACCCGTCTCAGTTCCTGAGCGATGGCAGTGCGCTGCCGGGAAGATCGGGCAAGCTGGCCCGGTTGACCGAGATGCTGGAGGAGGTATTGTCCGTAGGGGAGAAGGCGCTGGTCTTTACCCAGTTCGCCGAGATGGGGAGGCTGCTCAAAGCCCACCTGCAGGAGGCCTTCGGGAGGGAAGTGCTGTTCCTGCACGGTGGCACACCGCAGCAGCAGCGGGATAAGATGATAGTGCGCTTCCAGGAGGGCCGGCACGGGCCGCCGATATTCATTCTGTCGCTCAAGGCGGGCGGCCTGGGGTTGAACCTGACCGGGGCCAACCATGTCTTCCACTTCGATCGCTGGTGGAACCCGGCGGTGGAGAACCAGGCCACCGACCGGGCCTTCCGCATTGGCCAGACACGCGATGTGCTCGTGCACAAGTTCATCTGTGCTGGCACACTAGAGGAGCGGATTGACGACCTGATCGAGAGCAAGAAGGAACTGGCGGAGATGGTCATCGGTGTGGGCGAGGGTTGGCTGACGGAACTTTCCACCAACGAATTGCGCGATCTGTTCACCCTGCAGCGGGAAGCGGTGGGGGAATAGGGACCAGATTCAGACTACAGGTCAATGGCACGAGCATTTCACAGGCTCCAGGAACTGCTCAAGTAGGCACTGTCGGGCCTCGGCCCTGGAACCTTTCAGGAAATCTTTGTTGGCGAGGTCTCTGTGCCCTGCGCTCGGGTGACCGAGCCTCACGTTCGGCTGCTGCTGGAGGCCATCGAGACCCATTAGGATCGGGGGGATGTCATTGTCATGACCTAGCTCTCGATAGCAGTCCTGGAGAGGTGGATAGAAGATGCTGATTTCCGCAGGGCAGCACGAGGCATACTTCACCTCCTCAAAGATTGGTCTTCGCCGCCCTTATCACCCCACACTCTGGAACTATTTGGAAACTGGAGCCGATCCCGCTTGACAATCCGCTGAAGTGTGGTATCATATCCATCGGAAATGCAATAATTGGGAGCCCAGTGGCCCTCCCGCGTCAATGGTGGCCTGAGGAGGGTGGCCTACCGGGGGAAGTCCGGTTGAAGTCCGGTGCTGTCCCGCAACTGTAAGTTGGCCGATAGCTGATAGCAGATAGCTGATGGCCTATAGCATGGGGCTTGCAGTCCACCATGCGCCATCAGCCATAAGCTATCTGCCATTTGCCATTAGCCAACAAGCCAGAGAACCCGCCTGGGCTCTGCTCTGGAAACCTTCGAGGAAAGGGGGTAAGGGCAATGGCTCATCTTTGGCCTTAGCAATCCCCCTCTGTCATTCGACGAGGGGGATTTTCTTTTCTCTCCCTACCCGACCTCTGGGGGGCGGGTATCTTGTTGTTGCCGAACAGCAAGCAAACTATGAAGGAGATTCTGCTGTGAGTATACATACATTGCACAAGCTGGCCAGCCTGATGGCCCTGGCAATCCTTTTAGTCGGCTGCATGGCACCGACACCTCTACCCCAGCCCACCCCCGAGCCACTGACCCTCACCGACTCCCGGGGGCAGGAGGTGCAGGTGCCCAGAGAGGTGAAGCGCATCGTCTCCCTGGCCCCCTCCAACACTGAGATCCTCTTCGCCCTGGGGCTGGGCGATCGAGTAGTGGGTGTCACCACCCTCTGCGATTATCCCCAGGAGGCCAAAGCCATCGAGAAGGTCGGTGATTTGATGAGCATGAATGTGGAGAAGATTGTCTCCCTCTCTCCCAATCTAGTCCTGGCCATCGAGGGGATGCCGGAGGTGGTGGCCAAGCTGGAGGAAGTGAGCATCGCCGTCCTGGTGCTCCAGCCCACCGACCTGGAGTCCATCTACCATACTATCGAGTTGGTGGGCCAGGCCGCCGGCGCCGAAGAGGCAGCCCAGGAGCTCCTCGCCTCGATGCGGGAGGGGGTTGAAGCCGTCACCGCCAAGGTCGAGGGTGTGGAGAAACGCCCCAAGGTCTTCTACGAACTGGATGCCACCGACCCGGCCAAGCCCTACACCGCGGGGCCCGGCACCTGGCACGATCAGTTCATCCGCCTGGCGGGGGGAGTCAACATCGCCGGGGAGGCGGACATGCCATGGGTGCAGTTCAGCACCGAGGAGATCATCGCTCAGGACCCGGCCATCATTGTGCTAGGCGATGCTAACTACGGCGTCACAGCCGAGGATGTCGCTCAGCGCCCCGGCTGGGAGGTGATCGCTGCAGTGCGCAAGGGTGCTGTCTATCCCATTGACGACAACTTGATCAGCCGCCCCGGCCCTCGAGTGGTGGAGGGGATCGAGGCCCTGGCCCGGATCATCCACCCCGAACTGTTTGAATGAGGTTGAGGATGCCTTTCTCAGGGCGTCGCGGCTGGAGCCGGGTAGGGATTCTCCTGGCCCTGGGTCTGGGGCTGCTGGGTGGTGTCATCCTGGCTACCTCCCTGGGGACGGTGGCTATTCCCTTCGACCAGGTGGCCAGGATGATGGTCCACCGGCTGGTGGGCTTCGGCTCAGCCACCAGCCAGTCGCCGCAGGCCGAGGCCATTATCTTTCAGATCCGGCTGCCCCGCGTAGTGACAGCAGTCATCGTGGGCAGCGCGCTGGCCGCAGCAGGGACGGTGTTCCAGGGACTCTTGCGCAACCCCATGGCCGATCCCTACATCATCGGCACCTCGGGCGGCGCGGCGCTGGGGGCCACGCTGGCCCTGATTCTACCCTGGCAGGTGATATGGTTCGGCTTCACCTTGGTACCCATCCTGGCCTTCGTAGGAGCGATGGGCGCGGTGCTCATCGTCTACCGGGTGGCCCGGGTGGGGCCGCGCACTCCCATCACCACTCTCCTCCTGGCCGGTTTCGCCCTGAGCTCCATGATGGCTGCGGTGATGTCCTTCCTGATGCTGGCCGGCACCCGGACTCTGCATCAGGTGGTGCTGTGGACCATGGGGGGCGTGGCAGCCAGCGGCTGGTCGCAGATTCAGGTGGTCACGCCCCTGGTCCTGATGGGAATGGTGCTGGCCCTCCTCCTGGCCCATGACCTCAACGCCTTTCTGCTGGGCGAGGAGCAGGCGGCCCACCTGGGGGTGGATGTGGAGCGGCGCAAGCTGGCCCTGCTGATGGTGGGCTCGCTGCTGACCGCCGCCGCGGTATCGGTGAGCGGGCTGGTGGGCTTCATCGGCCTAGTGGTGCCCCACGTGGCCCGGCTCCTTTTCGGCCCCGACCACCGTTTTCTGCTGCCCGCCTCAGCGCTGGTGGGGGCCATCTTCCTCGTCCTGGCGGACCTGGTGGCCCGGGTGCTCATGTCCCCGGCCGATATCCCGGTGGGCATCATCACCGCCCTCATCGGCGCGCCCTTCTTCATCTACCTGCTGCGGCGGAGCAAACGGGAGTATGTGTTCTGATGGGCAGGGTGATCCTTATCCTGGGCGGGGCGCGCAGTGGCAAAAGCCGCCACGCCATCCAATTGGCTGGGAAATTGGCTGGTGGCAGGGAGGTGGTCTACCTGGCCACAGCCGAGGCGGGCGATGAAGAGATGGCCCAGCGCATCCTCCGCCACCAGCGGGATCGGCCCGCGGGCTGGCGGACGGTGGAGGTGCCCAGAGACGTGGTATCGGCTGTAAAGGAGCTGAGGGCTGAGGCAGCGGCGATCATCCTGGACTGCATCACCCTTTGGATCAGCAACCTGCTGCTGGCCGAGGGAGAGAAAGCTGCTGCGGGCCGGGAAGAGGCCATCCTGGGCGAGGTCCAGGCCCTGGCGAGGGTGGCCAGAGAGGCTGAGGCCCACGTGCTCCTCGTCTCCAACGAGGTGGGGCTGGGGGTAGTGCCACCCACGCGGTTGGGATGCATCTTCCGCGACCTCGCCGGCCAGGCCAACCAACTGTTGACCCAGGCTGCCGACGAGGTGTACATGATGTGGGCTGGCCTACCTCAGAGGATCAAAGGGGGAAACATTGAGCACACTGGATCGGACAATCAGCCGAATCAGGCCGCTGGATAGGGAGGCGATGGAGCTGGCCTGCGCCCGGCAGGACACCCTGACCAAGCCGCAGGGCAGCCTGGGCCGGCTGGAGGAGCTTTCCATCCAGGTGGTAGGCATCACCGGCCAAGCGCTGCCCAAGATTGAGCACAAGGTCATTATCACTATGGTGGGGGATCACGGGGTCACGGCCGAGGGGGTCAGCGCCTATCCCTCCGAGGTCACAGTCCAGATGGTCTACAACTTTCTGCGTGGAGGAGCGGGCATCAACGTCCTGGCCCGCCACGTGGGCGCGCGGGTGGTCGTGGTGGACATCGGCGTCGCCCAGGAACTGGCCCCCCACCCTGAGCTGGTGAGTCGGAAGGTCGCCCTCGGCACGGGGAACATGGCCCACGGCCCGGCCATGAGCCGCGAGGAGGCGGTACAGGCAATAGAAGTGGGGATCGAAGTGGTGGAGAGGGAGCTGGCCAGGGGGATGGACATCGTGGGCACGGGCGATATGGGCATCGGCAACACCACCCCCTCCAGCGCGATCGTGGCCGCCCTCACCGGCGTGCCCGTGGCCCAGGTGACGGGACGGGGCACAGGGATCGGCGAGGAGCAGCTTCAGCACAAGGTGGAGGTCATTGAGCGGGCACTGACGGTCAACCAACCTGACCCCCATGATCCCCTGGATGTGCTGGCCAAAGTGGGCGGCCTGGAGATCGGCGGCATCACGGGGGTGATCCTGGGGGCGGCGGCTCACCGCATCCCGGTGGTCATTGACGGCTTCATCTCCGGGGCCGGAGCCCTCATCGCCGTCAGGTTGGCCCCTCAGGTGAGGGATTACCTGATCGCCGCCCACCGGTCGGTCGAGGCGGGTCACCCTCTGGTGCTGGAGCGACTAGGGCTGACCCCTCTCTTCGATCTTAACCTGCGGCTGGGGGAGGGCACGGGTGCGGCGTTGGGCATCTTCCTCGTCGAGGCGGCGGTCAAGACCCTGACCGAGATGGCCACCTTCGCCGGGGCGGGCGTGGCCCAGGCCCTGGAGTAGGGGCGGGCAGGTGGGTTTCCTGGAGGCCCTTCGCTTTCTGACAGTGCTGCCAGTCCCACTGAGGCTGGCTCCCTCCGAGAGAGCCGTGGCGCGCTCGGTCATCTACTTCCCGCTGGTGGGCGCTCTGTTGGGCGCGGTCTTGGCCCTGGTGGACTGGGGGCTGCGCCAACTGGTATCAACCCCATTGGCTGCGGCCGTCGTGCTCGTGGCCTGGATGGGCCTCACCGGCGGGCTGCACCTGGATGGGTTGGCGGATACGGCTGATGGGCTGCTGGGGGGTTGGGACCGAGAGCAGCGGCTGGCGATCATGAGGGACAGCCGGCTGGGAACCTTTGGGGCATTGGCCCTCTTCGCTGCGCTGCTGTTCAAATTCTCGCTGCTGGGCCAGTTGCCCCCGAGCTGGCGAGGCCGGAGCCTGGTCCTGGCGCCCATCCTGGCCCGTTGGGCCATGGTCCAGGCCATCGCATGCTATCCCTCGGCGCGGGAGGAGGGTATGGGCCACTTTTTCCGGCAGCACGTGGGAACCGTGGACCTCATTTTGGCCTCAGTTGTGACCCTGGCCCTCTCCCTTCTGTGCTGTGGCCTTTGGGGGCTGGCGATCCTGGCCGGAGTTCTGCTGATGGCTCTTCTGTTCAACAGTGGAGTCACGAGGTCCATCGGCGGGTTGACCGGCGACACCTATGGCGCACTGTGCGAGGTGGAGGAGGTCTGTGTGTTGGCCACAGTCGTTATCCTGGGGGAAAGAGGGCTCCTGTGATGGAACTGATCCTCATCCGGCACGCCGAGTCGGAAATGAGTGGGCGCTACCTGGGTCGTACCGATCCGCCACTGAGCAAGCGGGGGCGTGCCCAGGCAGAGGCTCTGGCCCGACGCCTGGCGGTGGAACCTTTGCCGGCCCTCTACTCCAGTCCCCTGAGACGGGCGCTGGACACGGCCCAAGCCATCGCCGCGCCGCATGGTCTGGAGGTGAGTGTAGTAGCGGAACTGGCGGAACTGGACTTTGGCGCCTGGGATGGTCTGAGCTACGAGGAGATCGAGCGCCGGGACCCGGAACGACTGGCCCGCTGGCTGGCCGACCCGACGGCGGTCCATCCCCCCGGCGGCGAGACGCTGACCCACATGAGGCAGCGGGTGATGGCCGCCGCACAGGCCATCGTAGCCCGTCACCCCCAGGGGGTCGTGACCATCGTCAGCCACGGAGGGCCCATCCGAGCCCTCGTCTGCCACGTGCTGGGACTGCCGCTGGAAGCCCAGTGGCAGATAGGGCAGGACTTCGCAGCCCTCACTCGTCTCGATTGGTACGAGACAGAAGTGGTCCTGTCGCTGCTCAACGACACCTGTCATCTTAGTCCTCAGTCCTCAGTCTTGATGGAGGGGCGGAGCAATGGATGAGATCGCCTTGGAAGCGAGGGGAGTGGATTTCTCCTATGCCCTGATGGGTACAGGCTACAACGGGCTGGTGTTGGAAGGGATTGACCTTCAACTGCGGCGCGGGGAGTTGGTGGGGCTGATCGGGCCCAATGGGTCGGGCAAGACGACGCTGCTCAAGGTGCTCAGCGGGCTGCTCTTCCCCAGGTGGGGAAGCGTGCGCCTCGATGGGGTGGACCTGCGGCGGTTCAGCCGTCGCCAGATCGCCCGGCGCATCGCCGTGGTGCCCCAGGAGTTGACCACACCCTTCGCCTTCACCGCCTGGGAAATGGTGATGTTGGGCCGTACGCCCCATGTGCGCCCGTTGAGGGGCATCAGTCCGCATGACCGAGCAGTGGTACAGGAGAAGATGGCACTCACCGGCACACTAGAGCTGGCCTCACGCCCCTTCATTGAACTCTCCGGCGGCGAACAGCAGCGGGTGATCATCGCCATGGCTTTGGCCCAGGAGGCGGAGATCCTGCTGCTGGACGAGCCCACAGTGCACCTGGACATCAGCCATCAGGTGGAGATCCTGGAGCTGATCAAGCGGCTCAACCGCCAGCAGGGGCTGACGGTACTGGCCATCATCCACGACCTGAACCTGGCGGCCCTGTACTTCGACCGCTTGTGGCTGCTGAATAGCGGTCGGATCGCGGCCAACGGGAAGCCGAACGAGGTACTGTGTGAAGAGCGCATCCGCCAAGTCTTCCAGGCCAAGGTACAGGTGCGAGTGCACCCCACCCATCCCGTCCCGCACATCATCATCCTGCCCCTGAGCTGAAGGGTGGGCACAGAGACCTACCCCTATGAGCGAACTCCCCATCCGAAACACCTCGAAGGGAAAAACGCCCCCTTGATAGGCAAGGGGGCTTTGAATTGAGAGCAGTGGTGGCTGATCCACGCTAACTCAGGGATGATTCTTCATGATCATGGGCAGGAAGAGGCGATGTGGGTTCACGGTGATGGTAGCCGTCTGCACGTCGCTGTAGTCACAGGTGTCGGTGACGGTGAGCCGTATGATGAAGGTACCGTCGGTGAGGTAGGTGTGGCTGGCGTCCTGGGTGAAGAGGTGCACGCTGCCGTCGCCGAAGTCCCAATCCCAGGCCACGATAGGCAGCCCGTCGGTGGTGGAGGTGTCAGTGAAGTAGAAGGTGGTGCCGATCAGAGCACTGTCTGTGCTGCGGTCGAAGTCAGCCTGCAGGTTGGGGGCCACCACATCGAAGCTGACCGCCGGGCCGGGTACACAGCCCACTCCCTGGTCGCTGCCCACAACATGGTAGAGATCGTTGACGATGCTGAGCCCCGCCGTGCAGGGCAGCGTAGCACTGAACCAGCCGGTAGAAGTGCCCCCGTGAAGAGCGATGCTGGCGAAGGCCCAGGTAATGACGGTGCCGTCGAAGTTGCCATCACTGCCGCCATAGGTCAGGCCCGTGGGCAGTGTGTCGCTGAGCACCACGTTGGTGCCCGGTTCGCTGCCGGTGTTGGTCACCGTGATCGTGTAGGTGACGACGGTGCCGGCCACGCGCCCACTCTCGTAGACCTTGCCCACCAAACTTGGGCAAGGCAATAGCCACCTCGTAGCTATCTTCATTGTTGCCGTAGTAGGGTTCGATGTCGTTGCTGGGCTGGTCACTGGTGATCTCGACCCAGTTGGTAAATATGTCATCCCCCTCGGCGGTGTCGGTAACACGGGCGGTCAGGTAGATTTCGTCCCTGTGACCCGCGCCCATTTGCCCGAGGAACCAGAAGAGGTGCAATCCGACCCGAAGATCGTATGGGGGGTCTGCAGAGACGTACTCCAGCCTGCCCGGCAGTATGTCTTCGAGCCAGGCGTCGCCCTGCATGTTCCACCACTCGTGCCCTTTGCGGTCGTTGCCGAAGCGCAGGCTGAAGGTGATGGTCTCGCCGGGCAGCAGATCCCCATCTACTAGCGTCTTTTCCACGTACAGGTCGGGGCCGGTGGTCAAGACGACGTCGCCAATATTATCGGCGGGGTTGGTGTCGGCCGGATCGAGCATCACTTCGACCGTGTTGGTGAAGATCAGGCCCAAGGGCACTGAATCTGGGCCAGGGATTTGGGTGTTGAAGCTTCAATGCATAACGGTCCCCGGGACAAGCGTCGGCAAACATGCCCCTTGGTGCTATAATCACCACAGACAGAGTAGGCCAAATTCAAGGAATAGCGCAGCTTGCTGCGCATTGGCGCGGGGCAAGCCCCGCTACTCCATCGAGGATCACTCTTTGCGAGGAGGCGATTTCATGTTGGATATGATCCGTGACGCATTGGCGACCAGCAAAGCTGATTACACTGAGATCCGCCTGGAGGAACGGGAGGCAACCAAGGTGGTCTTCCGAGGGCGAGATCTGGAGACGGCAGACATGGCGATTGACCGGGGTGGGATCGTCCGAGCCCTGTGCTACGATGGCGGCTGGGGGATCGCTACCTTTAACAGCCTGGAGGACCTGCCCGCCCGGGTGGAGCAGGCGGTCCAGGCGGCCAAGGCCATCCAGGGGGAACGCATTGAACTGGCCCCCGTTCCAGTGGCCGAAGGGGAGATCACTGTCTCACTGGAGAAGGATTTCCGCGTCGTGCCCTTCAGCCGAAAGAAAGAGTTGCTGGAATCCTACAACGAGCTGCTAGTGGGCTATCACGACCAGATCGTGGACTCCAGCGCCTTTTATCAGGACTCCTTCTCCCGTGTCTACTACGCCAACTCCCAAGGGACGGCCTTCAGCGAGGAGCGGCCCTTAGCGACCCTCTTCTTCCGCGCCACTGCCCGGGAAGGGGACAATGTCCAGCAGGGAGTGGAGGGGATATCGCTGCCCCGGGGCTTTGAGGCTGTGGAAGGTCAGGAACAGTTGGTGCAGAAGGCCGCGCAACGGGCGGTGGACCTGCTCTCCGCCGAGATGGTGGCGGGGGGACGGTACACGGTGGTCTGCGATCCCCGCTTGGCCGGTGTGTTCATCCATGAGGCCTTCGGCCATCTCTCGGAGGCGGATTTCGTGTACGCTAACCCCCAGGCACAGGAGATGATGGTGTTGGGCCGACGCTTCGGACCCGACATTCTAACCGTTGTGGACAATGGGTCGCTGCCTGGCGGGCGGGGCACCCATCCCTATGATGACGAGGGCACCCCTACCGGGCACACAGAGCTCATAAAAGGTGGAATTCTGGTGGGTCGGCTCCACTCCCGCGAGACGGCGGCCAAGATGGGCGAGAGGCTCACAGGCAACGCCCGCGCCACCAACTACCGCTATCCCCCCATCGTGCGTATGACCAACACCTACATTGAGCCTCGCGACACCCCCTTTGAGGAGATGATCGCCGATATTGAGCTGGGAGTGTATGCCTGCGACGCCTTCGGTGGCCAGACGGCGCTGGAGAACTTCTCCTTCAGCGCAGCCTATGCCTACATGATCCGTCAAGGTCAGATCGCGGAGAGGGTGAAAGATGTAATTCTCAGCGGTAATCTCTTCACCACCCTGGCCAACATTAATGCCATCGGAAATGACCTCACCTGGTCTCCCGCAGGGATGTGTGGCAAGGGTCAACAGGGGCTGGTAGTGGGCATCGGCGCGCCCCATATCTGCATACAGGATGTGCTGATTGGGGGAAGGTAGTTACAAGTTAAAAGTTACAAGTTGAAGGTTAGTTTCGGGAGGGATATGATGACAGCCATTAAGCAGTTTGAGGAGATCAAGGCCTGGCAGAAAGGACGGGAGTGGTGCTCGCTGGTTTACAGGCTGACTCGGAAAGAGACTTTCAGCCGTGATTATGCCTTGCGCGATCAGATGCGCCAGGCAGCGATCTCAGTGATCTCCACCATTGGGGTGAGCCGGTGTCCCTCGTGCAGGAGGTGAAACAGATCAGGGTGCAAAGGAATAGCCAGTTCAGCCTCCCGGAGGCCGGCTTGAATGCCCCGCGCTCCATCAATTGCTTCCGTTCCATCCCCCATGATGCCCTACTCTCTTACGAAGCTTCCACCCGTCCATCCCGACCATCAATCAGAGCCCTTGCTGCGAGCGAAGAGAGTCTCCCTGGAGAGAGATATTCCAGGACCAGTGGTCAGCCGTCGCCCGTCGGCGGTCGTGTTGGGAGATCAGCCATTGGGGGAGGAACTGGGGGAGAAAGGGCTGGCGCAGGCAGCCAAATTCTCCTGGGAGCGAACGGCACGGGAGACGCTGGCAGTGTATCGCCAGGTCGTCACTTGCCCACCCACTGACAATCAAGTACAATAGGGATCAGTAAAGCAGGAGACAGGGAGGCAAAATCATGGCACGAATTATCAAAACTGTCGAGATTGAGAGCCAGCCCGCCATGGCACTGTTTGATACTGGCGCAGTCTTCACCTATGTACGAAATACGTTGGTTGCCACCGCCTCCAGAAAATCGGTGGTTGAACCCTTCCGGGTTGCTTTGGGTGGAAGGACGATTGAAATTCGGGAACTTTGCTTGATCGGGGGCAAGATCGAAGGGCTGGGATTCGATACCGACGCTGTGCCTGTGGAGGACCTCGGTCACGCCGATGGTCACAAACTGGATGTCCTCATTGGCGCTCTAACAATGGAGCGCTGGGAGATCAGGCTTGACCCGAAATCCGGCACACTCGATCTGGAGGTGCTGAGGCGGCGGGAGTTCACCGAATTCTGATAGAGGCCAAGTGGTGGGTGGAAGCCAGGGAGCTAAGGGGAGTGAGGGAACTGAGGAGGAGGGAAACGGCAATGAGCGTTACCTATGTTGAAGGCGTGGTCACCGGCTCAAAGGGCAAACAGGCCGCCGTGCGTTTTCTGGTGGACAGCGGAGCAACTTACACGCTGCTTCCCTATAAAGATTGGCAGGCAATAGAGTTGGCCCCGAAGCGATCCGTGATCTTCACCCTGGCCGATGGCACGACCATCGAGCGCCAGGTCTCAGAGTGCCATATCACCCTACCTCAGGGGGAAGCCCATACGCCCGTCATTCTCGGCGAACCCGGTGACGAGGCCCTCTTAGGGACCGTCACCCTGGAGGTTCTAGGGCTGGTCCTGAACCCCTTCACACGCACGCTGCAGCCGATGCGCATGTTGCTTGCCTGAGTGGTCTGCAGTCCTTGGTTCTTGGTCCGAGGTCAGGAAGAGCTCTAGACAGGAGGAAAGAGTGTGACTTCTCCCGCGAGTGCTCGTATCTCTATAGGGTGAGGGAGAGACGGTGGGGAGGATTATACAGGGTCCGGAGACAGGAATGAGAAAAGAGAAACCATTGACTTTCCAACAGGTCATCATGCGTCTGGAGCGGTTCTGGGCCGAGCAGGGATGCCTCATCTGGCAACCCTACAACGTCCAGGTCGGAGCGGGCACGATGAACCCGGCCACCTTCCTGCGTGTCCTGGGCCCCGAGCCCTGGCGCGTGGCCTACGTCGAGCCCTCCATCCGCCCCGCCGACGGCCGCTACGGTGAGAACCCCAATCGCTGGCAACAGTTCTATCAATACCAGGTGATCCTCAAGCCCGATCCCGGCAACCCGCAGGAAATCTACCTGGAGAGCCTCAAGGCAGTGGGCATTGACCCCCGCCAGCACGACATCCGCTTCGTCGAAGACAATTGGGAGTCACCCGCCCTGGGGGCCTGGGGATTGGGTTGGGAGGTATGGTGCGACGGGCAGGAGATCACCCAGTACACCTACCTCCAACAGGCCGGCGGCTTCCCTCTCGATCCAGTCTCGGTGGAGATCACCTACGGCCTGGAGCGGATCATGCTGTTCCTCCAGGGTGTGGACGACTTTGTGGACATCCACTGGGGGGCAGGACTCACCTACGGCGATGTGCTGCTGCGCTCTGAGGTGGAGCACTGCGTCTACAGCTTCGAGCAAGCCGATGTGGAACGCGTGCGCGAGTTGTACGGCCTGTACGAAGCCGAGGCACGAACCTGCCTGGAGCACGGCCTGGTCATCCCCGCCCACGACTACGTGCTCAAATGCTCGCACACCTTCAACGTGCTGGATGCGCGGGGGGCCATCGGCGTCACCGAGCGGGCCCACTACTTCGCCCGCATGCGCGAGCTGTCGCGGCAGGTGGCAGAGGCGTACCTCCAACAACGGGAGGAGATGAGATTCCCTTGGAAGCGTCCTGGTGTCTTGGCGTCTCAGCATCCTAGCCCAGAGGTGGAAGGCAGCTACGACGCTACGACGCTACGATGTTGCGACGCTGTCTTGGAAATTGGCACCGAGGAGCTGCCGGCACAGGATGTGACCGCCGCCATCGAGCAACTGCGCCAACGGGTGCCGACCATGCTCATTGGCGCACGGCTGCCATACGATGAGGTCTGGGTCTCTGGCACGCCCCGACGGCTGGCGGTGGTCATCAAGGGGCTGGCAACCAGGCAGGTGGAGGAGGAGCTGGTCATCAAGGGGCCGCCGGCCAAGGTCGCCTACGATGCCCAGGGCAACCCCACCCGCGCCGCTGAGGGCTTCGCCCGGGCGCAGTCCGTGCCGGTGGAGAGTTTACAGGTGCGGGAGATGGATGGCGGACGATATGCTGTGGCCGTCAAGATCGAGGCCGGCCGTCCTGCTCCCGAAGTGCTGACCGAGGAACTCCCCAGCCTCATTGCCTCCCTGCGCTTCTCGATGGCCATGCGTTGGAACGAGAGCGACGTGGCTTTCTCCCGCCCCATCCGCTGGCTGGTGGCCCTCTACGGCCAGCAGGTCATCCCCTTTGCATACGCCGGTGTGGCCAGCGGCTGCACCACCCGAGGCCTGCGCCCCGACGGCTCGCCGGAGTTGGAACTGGCCTCGGCCTCCGACTACCTGCCTACCATGAAAGCACAGGGCATCGTGGTGGACAGGGAGGAGCGCAGGGCTGAGATCCGCCACCAGATTGACGCCCTCGCGGCCGAGGTGGGGGGCGTCGTCCCCGAGGCCCCGGCGCTGGTAGACGAGGTGACGAACCTGGTGGAGCGGCCGGCCGCCTTGCGGGGAGAGTTCTCGCCGCAGTACCTGGCCCTGCCTTCTGAAGTGCTCATCACGGCCATGAAAAAGCATCAGCGCTACTTTCCAGTAGTTCAGGCAACAGGCCAACAAGGGACAGGTAGCGAGGAAGATAACTCATTGCCTGTTACCCATTACTCATTACTGCCTTACTTCATCACCGTGCGCAATGGCGACACCACTGACCAGGAAAGCGTGCGCCACGGCTACGAAGAGGTGCTTCGCGCCCGCTTCGCCGACGCCGCCTTCTTCTTCGAGGCCGACACCCGCCAGCCACTGGAGGATTTTCTACCCCGGTTAGACACCCTCATCTTTCAGGAGCAGTTGGGCTCCATGCTGGACAAGGTGAAGCGGTTGGAGAAGCTGGTGTCCCCCCTGGCGGAGAAGTTAGGACTGTCAGAGGGGGAGAGGGCCATCGCACTTCGGGCCGCGCACCTGTGCAAGGCAGATCTGGCAACCCAGATAGTGGTGGAGTTCACTAGCTTGCAAGGGGTGATGGGATTGGAATATGCGCGGTACTCAGACGAGTCAGAAGAAGTGGCTCAGGCTATATACGAGCACTACCTGCCTCGATTCTCAGGTGATGACATGCCGACATCTGGGTCAGGTATCGTAGTTGGTTTGGCTGACCGCTTTGATAGCTTGGGAGGATTGTTCCAGGTGGGCTTGGCCCCCACCGGTTCGGCCGATCCCTACGGCTTGCGTCGTGCGGCCATGGGCTTGATCCAGGTGCTCACTGAGCGAAGGATAGACTTCGATCTGCGACAGGGGTTAGCACTGGCCGCAGAACAGCTCCCAATCGCCGCCAGCAGCCAGACCCAGGCGGAGGTCTTGAGCTTCATAAAGGGACGGCTGGAGGGCTGGCTGCGGGAGCAAGGATACCGCTATGATGTGGTGGCGGGGGTGTTGGCCGAGCGAGGCCACAATCCCTACCTGGCTGCCCAGACAGTAAAAGCCTTTGCCCCCTGGGTGGAGCGCGGGGATTGGATGGACATCCTCAATTCCTACGCCCGTTGCGTGCGCATCGTGCGCGACTTTGAGGAGATCTTCCCTCTAAACCCGGCGCTTTTCATCGAGCCGGCCACGGAGGAGCTGCACAGGGCCTATCTGCGGGCCGCGGAGCGTATCACACCGCAGAGCCCCATTGATGAACTCCTTGAGGAATTGCGCTCCATGATTCCTGCCATCACCCGCTTCTTCGACGATGTGCTGGTGATGACTGAGGAGAGGGCTCTGCGAGAGAACCGCCTGGCGCTGTTGCAGCGCATCGCCGCACTCCCCAAGGGCATCGTGGACCTGAGCAAGGTGGAGGGCTTCTGATCCGGCCTGCAAGCAGCTTGCCAGATTGAGCCGATGCTTATATAATTGAAGGGCTTGGAACTACTGATTTGATTCTCGCTCAGCATGAGAAGAGCTCTGAGTTGTAGGGTTTAGTCGATTCGTATTGAGATGACAACTGTTGGATGCAGCTTGCTGAGATGAATGACCCTTTGCTGCCCAGTAGACGATTAGGTTACCTTGTCCACTTGCACCTTCGCGAGGGTGAGTTTCAATGTTATAGGCGGGGGCGGAGC
>CAYRNM010000026.1:0-6094 GCA_964425465.1 uncultured Anaerolineae bacterium
CCCAGCCGACACTGGCCATGTACCCTATCCTGGTGTGGTTCACCGGCTACGATTGGCATCAGACCCTTACTGCCGACGAGGAAGCGCGCCTGGCTGAGTATCTGGCTCAGGGAGGGCGGCTTATTCTCTCCTCCCAGGATTACCTCTTCACCCGAGGGCTTTCCCTCTTCGGAATGGATTATCTGGGCGTCCTGACCTACACAGAGGATTTGACCACTACCGTGGCCCTGGGTGTGGGGGGGAGTCCGATAAGCGACGGCCTGGGTCCCTACAACCTCATCTACCCTTTCAATAACTGGAGCGATGCGCTGACGCCAACCCTCGCTGCAGAGCCCGCTTTTCTGGGGGAGCATGGATCCTCCATCGCTCTCATCCTTCAGCATGAAGATGGGGCCTCTGCCTTAAAGACCGCCTTTTTCGCCTTCCCCCTCGAGGCCCTCCCCGATGGCTCCATGGCGGAGGTGATGGGGCGGACGGTGGGCTGGCTGAGTTGGCTGGGGGATTCGTCGCTGGCGGTGGACAAGTCCCTGGTAGAGGATGGCGAGCGGCTGACATACACCGCTGTGCTCCGGAACGACGGTGGGGCAGGGGTACAAGCTCGTTTCGAGGGGGCGGTCCCCACCTATACTACCTACGTATCAGAAAGCGCTTCCGGGGGAGCGATCTACGAGGGAGGACAGGTAGTGTGGGAGGGTTTGTTGGAGCCTCAGAGTGCGATCACCCTCACCTATCAGGTGGAGATCGAATCCGGCCTTCCGCCAGGGACCTGGGTGGACAATCTCAGCCGCGTGGGATGCGCCGATGGCAAGCTGGACTTCCCCCGCTGGGCACGCACGCGAGTCAACGCCCCGGACCTCTCCCCCTCTCGCATCATCGGCCGGGGGGAGGTCAGGTCTGGCGAAACCCTCACCTATGAGGTGTCGCTCCGAAACGAGGGGCTAGTGGACGCTCCTGCGGTCAGCATGACGGCGACTCTCCCTGCAGCCATGGGGGTTGTTTCCGGTTCCCTAGCCGTCGAGGGCGGAGGGGAGACCGGGTTCACAGGGGGGAAGATCCTGTGGAGTGGGCCGGTCAGTGTAGGTCATTCGGTGGCCATAACCTACCAGGCGGTGGCGGCACGAACTGTGGTGGACCTTCGCGCGGTCACTCCGATTGAGATCAACGATGGCCTGGGGGTATCTCTGCAACGGGAGGCCGCCACCACCATATCTCCCTATCGGTATCACCTCTCCCTGATTTGGAAGGGGTGGCGGCCTATCGAGGAATAGCGCAGCTTGCTGGGCGTTGGTGCGGGGCAAGCCCCGCTACTCCAAAGCTTGCTGATTTGGCAAAAGGGCGGAGATGGTGTAAAATTCAAGCTGGTTCAGAGTGAAACGCGATCTGTGATGCGTGAGAACGGCTTGTTCACACATCACGTTTTACGCATCCATCCTGAGGGAGGTGAATTGCTTTGCCCAATACCCAATCTGCCATGAAAGCCATGCGGAGTTCGGAGCGCAAGCGGGTTCGAAATAGAGTGTACCGCAGCCGTGCCAGAACCTACGTGAAGAAAGCGCGGACGCTCATTGAGGCTGGCCGCCTAGAGGAGGCACAGGAAGCTGTGCGAATGGCTGTCAGTGCACTGGATAGGGCGGCTCAGAAGGGAGTCATTCACCCGAACAACGCCGCTCGGTGCAAATCGCACTTGACGCAGATGGTCAACCGGGCCCTGGCGCAGTAGGCCGCTAGACATGGTGTCGTGTAGCGTGAAGCGTGAAGCGAATTTGTATGCACGCTTTACGCTTCACGCTCAACGAAGGTGCCCGCCAGATCGTACTCCAGGGCCTCGGTGATGCGCACGGGCACCATCTTTCCTATGGGTAGCTTGCCCTCCACTAGGACCAGCCCATCAATCTCCGGCGCGTCCCGGTAGGAGCGCCCCACGCTCACTTCCTCGTCGCATCCTTCGATCAACACCTCCAGGGTCCGCCCTACCATTTCCTGATTGCGGGCCAGCGAGATCCCCTGCTGCAATTCCATCACTTGCCGATACCTTTCCTCCTTCACCGCCTCTGGAAGCTGCCCCGGCAGATCCGCGGCTGGCGTGCCCTCCTCCCGCGAATAGGTGAATACCCCCACTCTGTCGAATTGGATCTCCGCCATGAAATCCAGCAGAGCCTGGAATTCTTCCTCTGCCTCGCCGGGGTAGCCGACGATGAAGGAGGTGCGCAGGACGATGTCGGGCATAGCGGAACGCAGCGCAGCGATCAAGTGGCACACAGCGTCCATATTCGCTGGCCGCCGCATGCGACGCAGCACCTCCGGATGGGCATGTTGCAGGGGCAGATCGAGATAGTGACACACCTGCGGATGAGAGGCCATGACCTCGATCAAGCGGGGGGAGACGTGTTGCGGATAGGCGTACAGGAGCCGCAGCCAGGGCAGTTCAGGCACCCTGTTCAGTATGCGCTCCATGAGCTCGGGCAGCCCATCCCGCTCCCCTCGATCCCATCCGTAGGCCGTGGTGTCCTGGGCGATGAGGATGATCTCCTGTATACGCCGGCGCACGAGGTGTTCCGCATCGGCGACGACATCGGCCAGAGGACGGCTGCGGGCAGGCCCTTTGATGGCCGGGATGGCGCAGAAAGCACAGGGGACACTGCACCCATCGGCGATCTTGAGATAAGCAGTGGACCCCTGGACTGCCACCCGCTGGGTGCGGACCAAGGGGTCATCCATCCGGTCGTGGGGCTGGCACATGACCACCGGCTGCTTCCTCCTCCGCTTCAATCGATCCAGCAGTGGCAGGATGTCCATCCAGCAGCGGGTGCCCAATACCCCATCCAGGTCCGGCACAGCATCGGCCAGCGCCGGGCCCCACCGCTGGGAGAGACATCCGGCGGCGATCAAAAGCTGGCCTGAGCGCTTGTGAGCAGCCAACTCGCGCAGGACCGCCAGTGACTCAGCGCGGGCGGCTTCGATGAAACCACAGGTGTTGACGATAAGCACATCCGCCTGAGCCGGATCGGGGGTGCCAGCGTAGCCCACCTGGGCCAGCAAGCGGGCCATCCCTTCGGCATCCACTGTATTCTTGGGACAACCCAGAGTTTCGAGGTAATAATATGCCATAAATTCAGACTCGCGGGATGATGGGGGGTGCTCAAGGAGAGGAAGGGGTGGCGGTGGCGATCTGCTCTTCTTGGATGACCCAGGTCTGATCCACCACCTGTCCCCGCTCGCCCAGGACGCCGAGCTCCTCACCATTCATAGCAAGCAGCACCCCGCCTGCGTTGCCGCAGCGGAAGCCGATGGTACGCTCAGCCCACCATGTCCGTTCCTCTCCCGCCTCCAGGATCCCCTGGAAATCCACCTCTCCGTCCACTGTGACCAGCACCCAGGCTCTTTCGATGACCTGTGCTTTCAACTGGATGCCCTGACCCTCAGAGGGGGCAGGCAGCGGAGTGGGAGTGAAGGTTGGTATAGCCGTCGGAACTGGAGTGGGTGTGGGCAGGGGCAACACGGCCGATGTGGCAATCAGTTTGGGGGTTGGCGTTGTAGTAGGCAACGAAGAAGTTGGCGCCATGGCAGGCAGCAAGGGAGTGGGTGTCGTTGTGGCCCGTGGGGTGACCAGTGGAGGGATCGGTGTGCTAGTGGGCACAGAGAGGATGGAGATGGGGAGGCTCTGTGAGGGAGCTGCTGTGGGCAGCAGCACATCTATACGAGGGGGCCACCAAGCCGGGAGTTGGGGGAGTGGATAGCCATACCAATACCACACCCCGATACCTATGGCCCCGACCAGAAGCAGGAGAACAAGGGCCATGCACATGACCAGCGTTCTGACCGATCGGCTGGGAAGTTCCAGGGCAGCGTCAATAGGCCTGAATTCGCTCCCGCCCTGAGTGGGCTGTCGCAGCCCCTGACTCAGCACCTCCTCGCTGTAGCGGCGGCGCACCTCGTCGGGGTCAAGCCCCAGGTACAGTGCATAGTTGCGCAGGAACCCACGCACATAGACCTCACCGGGCAAGACATCGTAATCTTCTTCCTCAAGGGCCTGGAGAAATGCTCGTCGGATCCGTGTTTGAGCCTCTACTTCTTCCAGTGAGAGGCCCTGCGCCTCACGTGCCTCTCGCAGCCAGGTGCTCAGTTCTCCCATCAACCCTCCCCGGATTTGTAGGTTAGGATGAACCTTTCAGCAGGGTGTCGAAGTCCCCCTCGAAGTCCTTCAGAAAACGGTGCATATTCAGCACGTCATCGGCAGTGATGGGCTCCGACTCACCTCTTTCCTTCACCTGCCTATCCTTCCTCGGCTCTGGCTCCTGCTCCTGCACAAAGGCGACCAGCAAACCCTGAGTCTGGCAATGATGGCAGGTCATGAGGAGTACCAGCACAGAGGCTCCCTCGTCCAGCACCTCGAAATCGTCAGGGCGGTATGGGTGGTCGCAAGCGACACATTTCATGTGGGCCACCAGATATCTGATCAACTGTTCAATATCCGCATCCATGCTCTCCTCACTCCCCGTGGGAGGTTATTCCTCCTGCTGCTGAATGACCACACCGATGTGGTGCACCGACCCATCGTCCAGGCGGATAGGCACCCGATAGCTGCCCAGCCGACGGATGGGCCTCTCCAGGTCGATCTTCCGCCGGTCTATGGTCCGGCCCACTTGCTCCTCCAGTGCCTGGGCGATGTCCGCATTGGTGATGGAGCCGTACAGTTGCTCATTCTCCCCCGCCCTCATGTGGAAGGTCAGGGCCAATCCCTTGAGGATGGCAGCCAATTGCTGAACTTCCTGCTGGAAGTGGGCCTGACACTGGACCTCTATCTGCTGTTGCAGTTTCGCCTGCTTGAGCGCCCCCTGAGTAGCTATCACAGCCATCCCCCGTGGGATGAGGTAGTTGCGAGCATAGCCATCGGCGACGGTCTTCACCTCGCCTGCCTTCCCCACCTTGGGGACATCCTGTTTCAGCAAAATCTTCACCCTTCACCCCCTGTCCTTTGAGCTTTGATGTGGGGGCCTTTATGATACACCAAAAGCGGGGAAAACTCAAGTCGAGGTTGCCGGCGAGATTGACAGACCGCACATAGCGGTGTAAAATTATGGTCAGAGTTTCACTTCTACACCTCGATGAAAGGAGCAACCCCATATGATGAAGATCATGGCCACTTTCAATGTCCCCTTCTATGGGGTGGACAGCTATCAGGCCAAGCAGGTTATAGCGCAGCTCAAAAACGTGGAGGGAGTGGAAGCCGTTCGCTTCTTCCAGGCCACGGAGGGAGAGCCCCGCTACGCTTTGGAGATCGAGTGTAGCGATGAGACGGTGGATTCCGTCGGCTCCCGGACCAAGATGCTGACGGGTCAGTACTCAGCTTATATCTCCGATCTCGCGCTCCGAACCTTTCGGCAGTTAGCTTAGCTTCCAAGGGCCATGACTCGTTCCGCAGGGGCCGGAGGTGCCTATCGGCTGCAGGCAGGTGCCTCCGGCCCTATGTTGCATCATACGGTCGAAGGATCGCCCCTATGCTTCTTTACAGTAGCCCCCGACTGTGCTATACTTGTGACAGGAAAAGTGCCAAGTTGAAGGAGGGCAGAATGGCCAAGATCACCTTGTATCAAGGGGACATCACCCAATTGGCCACCGAGGCCATCGTCAACGCCGCCAACAACTACTTGTGGATGGGGGCTGGCGTGGCCGGGGCGATCAAGCGGGTCGGCGGAGTCGAAATCGAACGGGAGGCAGTGAGCAAGGGGCCCATCCCCGTTGGCGAGGCGGTGGCCACCGGGGCGGGCCGACTGAAGGCTCGCTACGTGATCCACGCTGCGGCCATGGGGCAGGACCTGCTCACCGACGCGGAGAAGATCCGCGCGGCGACGGTCAACAGCCTCAAACGAGCTAATGAACTGGGGCTGAAGAGCATCGCCTTCCCCGCCCTGGGCACCGGTGTGGGCGGTTTCTCCTACCGCCAAGCCGCGGAGGTGATGATCGAGGCCATACGGCGACATCTGGCCGGGGAGACGACCCTGGAGGAGGTGGTGCTGGCCCTGTACGGCCAACAGGCTTATGACGCCTTCGCTGCGGAACTGGCTCGACAGGAAGGTGGCCCGGCGTGACCAGG
>CAYRNM010000026.1:6194-16367 GCA_964425465.1 uncultured Anaerolineae bacterium
CTGAACTACGTGGCCCGCTGCATTGGTGCCAGCCAGTGCTGCGCCCTGGTGGGCCTGAGCAACGTGGGCAAATCCACCCTGCTGCGTGTGCTGGCGCAGCCCGAAACCCATCAGCGCGACCTGCGCCAGCGATCCCAAGCCCTGATTGCCTACCTGGATTGCAACCTGATGGCAGAGATGACGGAGCAGGGGTTCTGCGAGCTGATCCTGCGCTGCCTCCTAGCTGAGGCCTGTCGCCAGGAACTCGAACCAGAGGCCCTGGCTCGGCTTCAGTCCCTGTACCAGCAAGCGGTCAACCCACCCAGCAGCCTGATAGTGCCCCTGAGCCTGAACCAGGCCCTGGCCCTCCTCGCCGACGACGCCGGGCGACAGGTGGTGCTGCTGTTGGACGAATTCGACGCGCCCTTTCAGAAGCTTGAGGCCCGCGTTTTCCTCAACCTGCGCGCCCTGCGGGACAAGCACGGGGAGAGACTGGTCTACGTCGTGGCCACCGATCGGCCCTTGCGAGGGCTGCGGCAGGAGCCCGAGGTGGACGAGTTCTGCGAACTCTTCGCCCACCAGACGCGACTGCTGGCCTTGCTCTCCCCTCAGGAGGCCAGTTGGTTGCTTCGCCGGTTCGCCAGGGAGGATGGACCCTCGCTGAGCCCGGAGGACGAGGCTTTCATCTGGCAGCAGGCAGGGGGGCACCCCGGCCTGTTGCAGGCCGTATACCGGGTGATGGTCCAGGCGATGAGGCCCGATGACCCCTTCTGGCGGTTGCAGGAGTATCGCGTAGTACGTGCCCAGTTGGAGGATGATCCAGTGGTGCGCGCCGAGTGTGCCAAGTTGTGGAACGAGCTTTCGGCGGAGGAGCAGCGGGCGCTCATTCTGCTGGAACGTGGGCGGAGGGAGGAAGTGCCCCGCTCTCTGGAAGCGCAGGGCATTGTCCACGAAGGCCTCATCTTCAGCAAGTTGTTCGAGGGGTTTATCCGCCGCCAGGGGCTGATCCAGCGACCACGACGGGAGGGGGTGCGGGTGGATGTGGAGAGCGGCCACGTATGGGTTGACGGCCAGCTCATCCCCCCGCTCACCGAGTTGGAGTACCGGCTCTTGCTCCTGCTCTACGGCCGGCTGGGCGACATCTGCACCAAGGATCAGATCGCCGAGGCGGTGTGGGGCACGGATTACATGGAGGCGGTGGACGATGCGCGGATTGACAAGCTGGTGAGCCGGCTGCGGCAGAAGATCGAACCTCATCCGGGGGAACCTCGCTATCTGATGACCATCCGTGGGCGGGGGTATCAGTTAGTGCGTCCCTGAGGTTTCACGTCCAGTTCTTGTCGGATGCCTGTCAAGTAAGATGAGGCCCTTTAAGCTAAAATCAGGGCGCATTTCAGCGAACAACAACATCGCTTGAGAGAAAGGAAGGGTAAAGATGGCTTCACTTCTGGAGAAGGTACAGACTTTGATCGCCGCCAACCTCCATGCGCTAGTGGACAGCGCGCTGAAGGCCAACTCCATTGCCGTCGTGGATCAGTACATCCGCCAGATCGAGGACAACCTGGAGGACCTGGAGGATGCCATCGCCACCGTCGGTGGCCAGGTGAAGACGCTGCGCCGCAAGCACACGGAGTTCAGCGAGAAGGCGCAGAAGCTGGACCGCGACATTGACGTCCTGCTGAAAGAGAGCAAGGAGGAACTGGCCGTCGCGGCCCAGAGCAAGCTCAATTCTACCAACCGTCTGGTGGAAAGCTACGTCGAGCAACTGGCACGGCAGGAGAGGGAGTACGACTCCCTCCAGGACGCCCGCCTGAAGCTGGAGGCCAAGCTGACCACGGTGAAACAGGAACGGGAGGAGTTGCAGGCCCTGCTGGACCTGGCCCGTTCCAAAGAGATCACCGTGCGGGCTATCGAGTCGCTGGACGACCTGGCCGGTGCGAGGGATACGGACGTGGCTCGCATCGCCGAGTCCATCCGCGAACGGCTGGACCGGGCTGCGGCGCGCACCGAGATGGTGGCGGGTCGCCTCGATGTGCAGATGGACGAGGTGCTGGAGCGGCGGGAATTGGATGCCCAGCTCGCCGAGCGGAAAGCGCGGCTGGGGTTGGCGTAGGCCCTCACCTCTCCCCCCTGCCCCCCTCTCCTCTCCCAAGCTTGGGAGAGGAGAGGGGGAACGGGGGTGAGGAGAGGGCCCTGTGGCGTTGCGGATAGTGACTAAATGGAGAAAGAAATGATGATCATCACTACTACACCGACTGTCGAAGGCCATCCCATCGAAACCTACCTGGGCATCGTCACCGGCGAGGCCATCCTGGGCGCGCACATCGGCCGCGATATCCTGGCCAGCATCACTGACATCGTCGGCGGGCGCTCGCGGGCGTACGAGGAAGAGGTGCGCAAGGCCCGCGACATCGCTTTGGAAGAGATGGCTGCTGAGGCAGCGTCCAAAGGGGGCAACGGTGTCGTGGGCGTGGACCTTGACTACGAGGTCATCCGCCAGGGGATGCTCATGGTCTCCGCCAGCGGCACGGCGGTGAAGGTCCGCTGAGGTTGCCTCGACTGGGCTTTGGTGATAAGATGAAGGGAGAGCTCGATGGCTACGGTGTCACTGGAGTTGACGAGAGAACAACTCGTGTCCATTCTGGGCCAAATGCCTCCCCAGGAGCTTCTGGCCTTGCTGGAGGAAATAGAGGACCGATTCCTCACCGAGCGAATAATGGAGACCGAGGGTGAGGAGCTAATGGATCGAGAGACAGCCTGGGCAACCTACCAAGGCAGAAGTTAGAATGCAGAAGGCAGTGTGTCTCTTCTGCCTTCTGACTTCTGTGTTCTGCCTTGTTTTTATGTGAGGTATAGTAGTCATGAATCGAACTCGTCTCATCTTCTTTGCAGTCATAGGTCTAGCCCTGATCATCGTCGTGGCCTCCTTGGGCGTGCGCTGGCTGGGCCAGCAGAAGGCGCCCCTTGTGGGACCCGCGCCGGAGACACTGGAGGTGCGCATCGTGTGCGCCCTGCCCGTCGAGCCCTGGGTGCGGGAGGCAGCCAAGGATTTCAACGCCCAGAAGCACAAACTGGAGGGGCATCCCATCCAGGTGACGGTGATCCCCATGGATGGCCTCACCGCCATGAGCCGCTACGAGCGGGAGGAGATGAACCCCCTACCCACGGCCTGGATCCCCGACAGCCGCTACCTGGTGGAGCTGGTCAACGCCGCGCTGAAGGAGATGCGCGGACGCGACGTGTTCCTCACCGACGGCGAGTACCGCGCCCGGCCCATCGTCCTCTCACTCTTCTCCTGGGGCATCTACCAGAGCCGGGCCGAGGTGCTGCGCCAGAAATATACCGACGTCAACTGGCAGACCATCCACGACGCGGCCATGGCCAAGGGGGGCTGGCCAGAGCTGGGCGGCGACCCCGCCTGGGGCTACTTCAAGCTGGTGGTCCCCAATCCCCATAAGAATGTCGGCGGGCTGATGGCCATGGTCGCCGCGGCAGGCGAATACTACCAGAAGCCGCGCATTGACACCGCCGATGTGACGGCCCCCGAATTCCAGGCCTGGCTCAAGGAGCTGATGGGCGCGGTGACCGATTTCTCCAGCCTGGGGGCCTACTCTGTGGAGAACCTGGCCCTCTTCGGCTACTCCATGGGTGACGGCGGCCAGCTCCTGGAAAGCGACCTGCTGACCAACATGGCAGGTATCCAGACCCGCTGGGAGGACCCGCTGGTGATCGTCTACCCCACCTACCTTACCTGGTTCGACTTCCCCTTCACGGTGTGGATGGGACCGGAGACGACGGCGCTGGAGAAGAACGGAGCTCTGGAGTTCGAGAAGTACCTCTTATCGCCTGAGGTGCAGCAGAAGGCAGCGGAACGAGGACTGCGTCCGGCCAACTTGGAGGTGCCGCTCACAGGAGAGGGCAGCCTCTTCGTGAGGTGGCAGTCACAGGGGGCGATGACCGTCGTGCCCCGCACCACCGCCATGCGCCCCCCCGACCGCGACGTGCTGCTGGCGCTCTTGCGCTGGTTCGACCTGAACATCGCTGAGCGCTGAGGAGGGTATGGGACTGTGGCGCGAAAGCAGCGGAAGCAATCGGCAGGAAAGACGGAAGAGAGAGGGGTGCGGCAGGCGATCCTCTGGACAGCCATCGCTGGCTTGGTGGTGATCTGTTCGGCCTGCGGGCTGGTCTACTGGGCCGTGCGGCAGGCGAGCGGTGTGCGCCTGCCCTTGGGGAGGGAGCCGGTCACGCTCCAGGTGGCCTATTCGCCAGAAAAGGGAGAACTCTTCAAAGCGCTGGTCGCTGGCTTCAACGGGTCCAAGGCCCAAACGGGCGACGGGCGGCCCATCCGGGTGGAAGCGCAGGAGCTGACACCAGAGAGGATGATCCAGGCCGCCGCAGGGGGCGAGTTCCACGCCATCTCCCCCGACTCCTCCATCTGGCTGGATGTGCTGGACCGGGCCTGGATGGAGGAACAAGAGACAGAGGTGGGGCTGGTGGGCGAGACGGTGCGCTACGCGGTGAGCCCGGTGGTGCTGGCTATGTGGGAGGATGTGGCCCACCAGATGGGCTATCCCCAGCGGGCCCTCGGCTGGGAGGACCTGCTGGTCAAGGCCCAGAGCGATCCCAACTTTCGCTGGAGCCATCCCTCCACCTCCTCCGCCAGCGGGCTGCTGGCCACGCTGGCCGAGTTCTACGCTGGGGTGGGGAAGACGCGGGGGCTGACGGAGGAGGACGCTCAGGCCCAGGCGACACTGGACTATGTCGGCGCGCTGGAGAAGACAGTGCGCTACTACGGCGAGGGCGAGTGGGCCGTGGTGCAGCAGGCCCTCTCCGAAGGACGCGCTTACCTGGAGGCCTTTGTGTGCCAGGAGCAGTTGGTGGTCTACTTCAACCAGCGTTCGTCGGACAGGTTGGTGGCCATCTACCCCCGGGAGGGCACCCTGTGGGAGGACCACCCTCTGGCCCTGCTGGAACTGTCCGACCTGAGCTCCGATGCCCGCCAGGCCTTCGGCCTCTTCCGCGATTTTCTTCTGTCCGAGGCCTCACAGCGCCAGATACTGGCTGCTGGTTACCGCCCCGCCGATCTCTCCATCCCTCTGGATTCACCCGATTCCCCCCTGACACTGGCCAACGGCGTGGATCCCACTCAGCCTCAGACCACCCTTCAGATCCCCAGCCCCTCGGTGGTCGAGGTGGTGCGCGACGTGTGGTGGTACACCAAGCGCCACACTAACGTCTATCTGGTGGTGGACACCTCAGGCTCCATGCGGGGGGAGAAGTTGGACAATGTCCAGGTGGCCCTGGGGGCCTTTCTGGGCTCCATCAAAGGCGACCAGGAGCGGGTGGGGCTCATTGACTTCTCACACGAGATCAAGCAGTTCCTCTTTTTGGACGAATTGGGGAGCAACCGAGGGGAACTGGAATCCGCGATCGCCGGTCTTGAGGCCCAAGGGAATACTGCCCTGCTGGACGCCATCGCCACCGCCTACGTGCGCCTCCAGGACATGGAGGACCCGGAGCGCATCAACGCCATCGTGGCCATGACTGACGGGTTGGAGAACGCCTCCAACATTGAGCTGGGCGAGCTTGCGGAGCGCATCCGCGCCGGCAACCAGCAGGGTGTGCCGGTGGTCATCTTTTGCATCGCCTACGGCTCTGACGCCGACTTCAAAACCTTACAAGCCATCGCCGACGCCTCCGGCGGTCAGGTGCGCAGCGGCGACGTGACGACGATTGAGGAGTTGTATAAAATCTTGTCTACGTACTTCTGACAAAGTGGCATCTGCTCACCGTCCCGGACTGCAAAAGGAGAAGACCAGGATGAAAAGCAAGAAGCATCTTCTCGCCTTACTCGTCTTAAGTTTGATGCTAGCGGCTTGTGTCGCAGGACCTAACCCTGCAGAAGATACTCCTGACGAGGATGGTCAGGTGGCTGGTTTCTGGCAGGGGCTGTGGCATGGGATCATTTTACCAATCACCTTCATTATCTCGCTTTTCTCAGAGAATGTGCACTTCTACGAAGTGCATAACAACGGTGGTTGGTACAACTTCGGTTTCGTTCTCGGTGCGGGCATCCTGGCTGGAGGAGGATCAGTGGCATCAAAGAGATCCTCGTCGTAGAATTGGACGAGTCCATCTCAGAGGCGATAGTTATGTTGGGGAAGGTGTGGAAGTGAGCATGAGTGTCGCTGAGGAGGCTCAGGAGGAAATCGCCCGCTTCAGGCAAAAGTACGGCATGGGCTTCGAGGAGTTCACTGCCTCGCTGTCGGGAAAGGCGACCATTGGGGAAGAAGATGACTGGATGATGTGGGAATCAGCACGAGATATGCTCGAAACTGGTGCTCTCAAGATGCTGGGGAGGACACGGGGGCCAGGAGGGTCAGGGCGGCGAGAAACTCCGCCGGGGTGACGATGTGCACGCCGTTGACCTGCTCTAAATCCAGCAGATCATCGTCGCCGCTGACGATGAAATGGGCCTTACCAGCCAGGGCGTAGGCGATGAACACATCGTCGCTCTGCCCTCACCTCAGCGATGGCATCAGAGATGAGCCTGGCCCGTTCTTCTTCGGAGAGATGTGCCGCACGAGCCGACACCCGTTCAGCCGCCCGACGTAGACCTTCGAACACCGCGTCGTGCTGCGCCTGAACCATTCGCTGATACAATTCATAGTCAATGATAACGGCCTTCGGCACATCGTAGCGCTGAACGATGACCTCTTCCTTGTTTTCGATAGCGTAGGCGAGGATCTCCCCCGTTTTCTGTTTGAGCTCTGTCGAGGTGACGATTTTGGCCATAGTGTGATCTCCCAGCAGGGTTAATCAAGATAATCATTCTAATCAACACTAATATAGCATCACAGCAGTGTTTTGTCAAATGAGGCCACAGCCATGTCCCAAGAAAGCATCCATGTCTCCATCGAAAAACGAGCCCAACGGGCCATCATCCAGCATGCCTTCTTGCGCTGGGAAAGCGCCGTGGTGATCGCCGGCACCATCCTGCTCAGCTTTTTCCTCCCCCACGCCTTCCCCTGGTGGCCGTGGTGGGGCTGGCCCGCGCTGGGCCTGATCGCCGAAGGGCTGATCACCTACACCAGCGTGACTGACCCCGAAACGGGACAACAGGTGGTGGCGGAGATGCTGCGCCAGCAGTTCAACCCCCGCGCCCTACGCACGCCCCAGGTGCGGGAATGGATGGAGCGGGCGCTGGAGTACCGGGAGCAGATCGAGGGGGCCATCCGCCAGCGGCGCGACGGCGTACTCCAGGCCCACCTGCAGGAGACGACGGCTCGCGTGGACGACTGGCTGGCTCACATCTTCAACCTGGCGCAGCGACTGGATCGCTACGCGCAGGACCCCATCGTGGATCGCGACAAAAACGACATCCCGCGAGAGCTGGCCCGCATCCGCCAGCGGCTGGTGCAGGAGGATGACCCTTCGGTGCGGGAGCAGATGCGGGAAGCGATCCGACAAAGGGAAACGCAGCAGGCCAACCTGCAGCGCTTGGAAAACACCATGGAGCGCGCTGAGTTCCGGCTGGAGGAGACGCTGGCTGCCCTGGGCACCCTCTACTCCCAGCTCCTGCTGCTCGATGCTGGGGCCGTGGACTCCGGCCGCACTCAGCGACTGCGCCAGGACATCGCCGATCAGGTGGCGGCACTACAGGACACCATCGAGACGATGGATGAAGTCTACCAGTACGGGGGACACCCCTAATCCCCCTTCCTTACCCTGTCAGGAGTTAACTATGACACGAATCATCTCCATTTTCATCGTCATTGCCCTGCTGCTCACCGCCTGTGGGCCGGGAAAACTCAAAGGCGAGGTGATCGTTTACGTCGCTGCGCCGCTGTCGGGCTTCCAGGCCAACGGCGGCCAGACGGTGCTGGGCGGAGCCCGTTTGAAAGCGGAGGAGATCAACCAAGCCGGAGGACTGCTGGGCTACAAGGTGGTGGTGATCGGCCTGGATGATGAGTCTGACTCAGATGTGGCCGTGGCTGTGGCGGAAAGGGTGAAGGCCGCCATCGCTGAGGGCCAGCGCGTGCTGGGGGTTATCGGCCACTACAACTCCGGCCAGACCATCGCTGCCATGAGGGTATACAAAGACCTGTCCCTCATCGTCATCACCCCCACCGCCAGCGCCATGGAGCTCACCCAGCAGGGCTACACCAACTTCTTTCGGGTCAACGCCAACAACGCCGCCCAGGCCCAGGTGGACGCTGAGTACCTGGTGAAGACGCTGGGCGCTCGGCGGGTGGCGGTGATCTACAACGACGACCCCTATGGTATTGACCTGGGGAAACTGATGGCTCAGGAACTGGAGCGATTGGGGGCCGAGGTGGTGCTGCATCTTCAGGTGGCGGTGGAACAGTCCACTTTTGCTCAGGAGGTACCACAGATCAAAGCCGCCCAGCCGGATGGCATCTTTTACGGTGGCTACGAGGTGGAGGCCCCCTACCTGGTGGCTGAACTGAAGGAAGCAGGGGTGGAGGTGCCTTTCCTGGCCTCTGACGGGGCCTTCCTTTCGGCCACCATTGACGAGGCGGCCGGGGCGGCGGAGGGGATCTACGTGAGCGGCTTTGCCCCCAGCCCGGAGCAGGCAGTGGATCAGGGGTGGATCAGGGCCTACCGGGAGGTCGAGTACCGCAATCCTGACACCTACTCCATCAACGGCTACAGCGCCCTGGCCGTGCTGGCCGAGGGGGTGAAGCAGGCCAGGAGCTTCGAGGCCGGGAAGGTGGCCCAGGCCATTCGTCAGCTTCATTTTGATACCCCTGCTGCTCCCATCGCCTACACCGCTGAGGGCGAGCTCCAGACCCAGCCCATCTACATCTTCCAGGTGCAGAACGACGCCTTTGTCCAGGTGGCCGCGACCCCATAGGGGTGCGAAAGGCAGCAGGGCTTCATAATGATGAGTGCGGAAACATGGATACCTGCGGGCATATCATTTGACCAGTTCCTGGACATCGATTCCGGCATACCAACGGCTGGCAACATTCACGAAGTGGCCCAGAAAGCTAATCCCGTCGCTCGCGTCGTGTACGTGGACATAGACCACGTCGCCGTGGCGCACGGCAGGGCCATACTGCAAGAACCCCCCATGCCACTTCCATCCTGGGCGATGTCCGCCAGCCGGAACAGATTCTCAACCACCCGGAGGTCAAGAGCCGGCTGGACTTCAGCGGCCGGCGGCGGTGCTGCTCCTTACGCTCCTCCATTTTGTCGTACACGACGACCAGGCGTACAGTGCGGTGCGCACCCTGTGCGATGCACTGACACCGGGCAGTTACCTCGCCCTTTCACACGGTACGTACGATGAGGCTCCACCTGAGCTCATAGAGCAGGTGGAAAAAGTCAGTGCCGGCACACCCACTCCTGCCAAATACCGCTCTCGTGCTCAGATCCGACGATTCTTCGAAGGGCTTGAGCTGGTCGAACCCGGGCTGGTCTACATCTCCCTCTGGCGGCCAGAAGGGCCCGACGACCTTTTCCTCGACCAGCCAGAACGGTCCCTGACTTGGGGTGGCGTCGGGCGCAAGGTTGCATGAAACGTAAACCGTGAAGCGTGAAAAACGTGACCTCTTGCATCACGTTTCAGGCTCCACGTATCACGGAGGTTGGAGAGGGAGGCCAATGAACTCCGCAGAATGGTCGCAATTGCGGCGGCTTCTACACGGTCGTCGCGATGCCATCGCCGACAGTTGGTATCGGGCCATGGCGACGACTTGCTATGTGCCGCTCAAGGCGGCCGAAGTGCACCTGCACCTCGCCGGATTGACCGAACAGGCCATCGCACTTCTGCTCACCGAGCCCTTCGAGCACCACCGGGCCGAGGCTATTGGTGCGTCGCTGGCCCGCCTTCATTACCTTCAACCCGAGGCTCTCGGCAGAACGCAAGAGATACTAACACAGCAGCTCGCCGAAGGGCTGCCCGCTGACCAGGTTATCGCCTTGCAGCCCCGTCTCACTGCCCTGCTGGGTGGATTGGCGGCTGGGTTTTTCCAGCAGGCTGTTGAAACCATCCTCGCTGAGCAAGAGCAGACTCGCAGTGCGCTCGTCACCGAGCTTCGGCGGGTGGAAGAGGCGCTGCGAAAGGCTCACGACGAGGTGGAAATACGGGTTAAGAAGCGAACGGCAGAGCTTGCAAAGGCCAATGAAGCCTTGCGAGCCGAAATCGCCGAGCGCAAGCGGATGGAG
>CAYRNM010000026.1:16467-21260 GCA_964425465.1 uncultured Anaerolineae bacterium
CCGAGCGCAAGCGGATGGAGGAGGTGCTGCAAGCTGCGATCCAGGAATGGCGCACTACCTTCAATGCCATTAACGACGCTATCTGCCTATTGGACATGAAGGGAAGAGTCCAGCGATGCAATAAGGCTATGATGGATCTGTTGGGAAAACCCTTCAACGAGATCATCGACCACACCTGTTGTGAACTTGTGCACGGCACATCAGAGCCCATAAGAGGGTGTCCCTACGTGCGCATGCGGGAGACTCACCGCCGGGAAACCCTGGTTTTGCCAAAAGGTGACCGATGGTTTGATGTGGCTACGGACCCGCTGCTAGATGAGGAGAGCCGTCTTGTCGGAGCCGTACACATCATGACCGACATCACCGAGCGGGTACAGGCGGAGGAGATGGTCAGAGAGCATGGAAGAGACCTGCAAAGGTTATCGGTCCAGCTCATCAACGCCCAGGAAGCGGAACGCGAGAGGATCTCCCGGGAGCTACACGACGAGATGGGCCAGGCTCTGACAGCGATGAGAATCAACCTGGCAACGATAGAGAAAGGCCTGCCGCCAGGATGTTCCCCCGCGATCAGAGAGAGGCTGGCGGAGACCAGGTCCCAGGCCCAACAGATATTGGAGCAAATACGCAAGTTGTCTCACGATCTGCGCCCCAGCATGCTGGACGATCTGGGCCTAGTGCCCGCGTTGCGCTGGTACGTGAACCAATACACCCAAAGGCTAAACATTGAGGTGGAGTTTGAAGCGATTGATTTCCAGGAAAGGCTAACCATGGAGGTGGAGACCGTTCTCTACCGCGTTGTGCAGGAGGCCTTAACCAACGTCGCCAAGCATGCGCAGGCCCACAAAGTATGGATACGGCTAGAGCGCAAGGACACCACAGTGGCCGCTTCCATTGAAGATGATGGGCAGGGCTTCGACATCCAGAAGGTTGCGGGCCGCGCCGCCCCAGAGCGAGGGACGGGTTTGATCGGGATGCGAGAGCGGGTGACCTCCCTGGGAGGCCGTTTCCGCATCCAGTCACGTCCAGGACAGGGAACCCGGCTGACGATAGAAATACCGGTGCATCTAAGGTGAAGCTGTGGTCCCATTCGCCATCCAGTACCTCGAAGACGGTCCAGCCGTTGCCGCGATTGCCCCAGGTGATGCCCGTGCCCGCTTACGCGCTGCCTGCGAACGGCTGCCGATATCCCTGGTCCTCCTGGGCTGGAATCTGCCCCCTGCCCTGGTCCAGACCTGTGGTGAGGAGGCCGCCCGCGCAGGCGCGCATCTCTTCCGCTGGCAACCTCTGTTGACCGGCGACGGCACCTTTGTGCCTCGGCCGGAGTGGCGGACCATCGGCCCGGATGGGGAGCCGGTATCAGGGTTTCGGGGTATGCCAGAATTCACCTTCGTCTGTCCCAACCGACCCACAGTGCGCGAGGCGGTGTTGAATCACCTGCACGACATGCTCCGAAGCGACGATTATCGCGGCGTGTTCTTGGATCGCATCCGCTACCCCTCGCCCGCAGTGGACCCCACCAGCCTGCTGGCCTGCTTTTGTGATGACTGCCAGCGTGTTGCATTGGCCGAGGGGTTCGACCTGGAGGCCGCACGTTGGCGTATCCGCAGATGGGTCACGACGCCAGAGCACGCCCTGTCCTTTGTTCGGGTGTTGCTGGATCCGCTGGCTCCCGCATCGTCCGATCCCGCCCTGGCAGCACTACGCGCCTTTCTCGATTTCCGGGCGCGCAGCATCACGCGGTTCGTCCGGGCCGCAGCCGATCTGGTCCACGCCGAAGGTCTGGCGGTAGGGCTGGATTGCTTTTCACCCGCCTTGACCTACATGGTCGGCCAGGACCTGAGCGCACTGGACCCGCTCTGTGACTGGATCAAGATCATGGCCTATGGCCACACGCTCGGCCCGGCCGGTGTGCCTTTCGAGCTACTGGACCTGGCCGACTGGCTGGTCGGCCAGCGGTGGGCAAGCGAACTCCAGGCTCTGGAGTGGCTGTCTCTGGCGACGCGCCTGGAGCTTCCACGGACCCGTGCTGCGCTGCGTGAGCGAGGGCTGGCACCGGAAGCGCTCGCCGCCGAAACTCGACGCGCCCGCGCTGCCGGAGTCAGCACGCTGCTGGCGGGCATTGAGCTGGTCGAGATCGAAGGGGTGACCCGCCTCGATCCAGCGCAGATCACGGCAGACCTACAGGCCTTCCGTGCAGCCGGCGCCGATGGATTGGTGCTGTCCTGGGATCTGTGGTACATTCCGCTTGAGCGGCTGGAGCTCGTTCGCGCGATCTGAGCCCAGCCGGAGCATGTCGGAAACTGGAGGTAAACCTAAGAATTGGTGGCTTCCGCGACTAGATGAGTAACCCTATCGGGGGGTAAAACCGAGGCCGGACGAGCTGGAGCCAAACGAGGTAAAACCACAGAGACACGGAGGACGCAGAGAAAATAAAAACTCAGTGCTCTCTGTGGTTAATCTTCTTGCCCATCGGGGTCCCCAAGCAACCTCTTTGAGCCGCTTGGGGTGCCTTATGCTCCGCAGCGAAGCCCCCACCCAGAGGTTTGGGGGTGTTCCTCGCATCCTTAGCTCCCTCCCGCTGTTTATACAGGAGAAGGAGGGAGTTGGGGGAACACCCCCCACGCCTACGGCAGGTGTGTCCTGCCTGTCCTGGCCAGGGAGCGCAGCCGAAGGAGGGCTGACTGCCCCCTGTACCCCCACTGTTGAGGACTCCAAAAGTCAAAGGAACTTTTAGCAACCTACTGAACCGAATACCCACTTCGTTATGCAGGATGTCGTGCCCAGTGAGGAAAGTGTAATGAATAACGCGAGGAAAAGCTCCGAACTGGTGGGCCGGGCCTTTCAGCCATTGCCGCTGGGAAGTATTCGTCCCACAGGGTGGCTGCTTAACCAGCTCCGCATTCAGGCGGAGGGGCTCAGCGGACACCTGGACGAATTCTGGCCGGACATCGTGGAAAGCGGGTGGACCGGTGGCTCGGCCGAGGGGTGGGAGCGCGGGCCCTATTGGCTGGACGGCGTTGTCCCATTGGCCTTCCTCCTCAATGATGATAAACTGAAGGGAAAGGTGCAGCGGTGGATGGACTATATCCTCAGCCATCAGCAGGAGGACGGCTGGCTGGGGCCCATTCGGGACACATCGAGAGGAAACCAATACCAGGCCTATGACCCCTGGCCTGTCTTTGTCGCGCTCAAGGCGATGACACAATACCAGGAAGCTACCGACGATCACCGGATCATTCCCGCAATGAAGAAGTTCCTCCGTAAACTGGAGCACTTGCTTGACGAGAAGCCTCTGTTCGACTGGGGAAAGTCCCGGTGGGCTGATCTGGTGCTGAGCATTCACTGGCTCCACGACCGCGCTCCGGAAAGGTGGCCCCTTGAGCTCACTGCTAAAGTGCGGGAGCAGGGACATGACTGGCGCGCGCACTTCGCTGAGTTTCGCTACCGAGACAAAGTGAAGTGGGAGGAGTGCGACCAGACCACGCATGTCGTGAACAACGCTATGGCCATCAAGCAGCCGGGCGTTTGGTTCCGCCAGTCATGGGATGCGGCTGACCGTGACGCCGTCTTCCAGATCATCGAAACACTCGATACTTACCATGGGCAGGCAACAGGGCTTTTCACGGGCGATGAGCACTACGCAGGGAAGAATCCCTCGCAGGGTACAGAGCTGTGCGCCGTGGTCGAATATATGTTCTCCCTGGAGACCCTGGTGAGCATTCTGGGCGATGTAAGGCTCGCAGATCGCTTGGAGCGCATCGCCTTCAACGCCCTGCCCGCAACCTTCAAACCCGACATGTGGGCTCACCAGTACGACCAGCAGGCCAATCAGGTCGTCTGCAAAGTCTCGGAGGACCGTATCTACACCAGCAACGGTCCAGAGGCCAACCTCTTTGGCCTGGAGCCGAACTATGGATGCTGTACGGCAAACATGCACCAGGGCTGGCCGAAGTTCGCGTCGCACCTGTGGATGAGGACAGGTGACGGAGGCCTTGTTGCCGTTGCATACGCCCCCTGCACAGTGACCGATGAGATTGCGGGAGAGCCCCTTCGGATTGATTTGCAGACCGACTATCCCTTCGACGATACCTTGCAATTCACGGTACAAGTAGACCATCCCATTGCATTTCCTCTCCGCTTGCGCATTCCGGCCTGGGCAGAGGGAGCAGAGGTGAAAGTAGAAGGGGAACTGATTACAGCAGAGGCGGGGATATTTCATTGCATCGAGCGGGAATGGAGTGGAAGCACAGTTGTGACCTTGCGCCTGCCGATGCGAGTCAACATCCAGCGGCGTTATCGCCATAGTGTCTCTATTGAACGCGGGCCACTCGTGTACTCATTGAAAATCGGAGAGGATTGGAGATTGCTTCGGGGTGATCCGCCGCACGGCGACTGGGAGGTGTATCCGACAACTCCCTGGAACTACGCCTTGCAGATCGACACCGATTATCCCGAACCATCCATCCGGTTTGAAAGTCGCCCGGTCGGCGATTGTCCGTTTTCTCCCGAGGGTGCTCCTGTTGTTGCCAGGGTGATGGGACAGCGTGTGCCGGAGTGGACTCTGGAACACAATGCCGCAGGCCCGTTGCCGAGGAGTCCGGTGAGCTCCTCGGAGCCGCTGGAGGAGCTGGTGCTCATTCCCTATGGCTGCACCAATCTGCGTGTTACAGAGTTCCCCACCCTCGGCTAGCATGGGAGCGGTGACTACCGAACTGTAACCCCAGGAGGTTTGCCATGAAGATCGTGGACATCGAGACGATCCCCGTGGAACACTATTTGTTTGTGAAGGTGCA
>CAYRNM010000027.1:0-15829 GCA_964425465.1 uncultured Anaerolineae bacterium
TCAAACAACTGGGCTACATGTAGCTCTTAAGAGGAGACAACAGAGCTCTATGGAATACAGAAAGTTACCAATGAGACAGCGAAAGAAGATCGCCCTTGTAGCACATGATAACAAAAAGCAAGAGCTACTTGAATGGACGAGATTCAATCGGGATCTCCTGGCTCACCACAAGTTATATTCAACAGGAACAACTGGCAGATTGCTGGAGCAGGAACTTGAGCTCGAAATTATCAAACTCCAAAGCGGCCCACTAGGCGGCGATCAGCAAATCGGCGCTAAGATTGCGGAAGGAGAAATCGAGTTTCTGATATTTTTCTGGGACCCTCTCGAACCACTTCCCCACGACCCGGATGTGAAAGCCCTCCTGCGGATGGCTGTCGTTTGGAACATTCCGGTCGCTTGCAATCGAGCGTCGGCTGATTTCATGATCTCATCGCCATTAATGTCTGAGGAGTACCCACGTCTCCTTCCTGACTATGAGGAGTACAGGCAACGCAGGCTGATGGGGAGCGAATGAGCAGACGAACTGCTCAAGTGCAGGCTCAAGAACTTGACCCCGATATCCTAAGCGGAGATCGTAGCCGGCATCGCTAAAAACAGAACGGCGGTTACTGGAAGTCTACTAGTTGTAAGTGATGAAACAGGGAGATTGACATGCTGCGGAAAACTTTTGAAGAGGCATTGCAACGTCTTCAGGACGAGGTGCTGGTCCTGGGCAGCATGGTGGAAAAGGCCCTCATGGAATCGGTGGAGAGCCTCAAGCGGCGGGACCTGGAAGCGGCCCGGCGGCTGATCGCCGGGGATCGCCTCATCAACGAAAAGCGCTTTGCCATCGAGGCCGATGCTCTCGCCCTCATCGCCACTCAGCAGCCCATGGCTGGCGACCTGCGCACCTTGGCCGCTGTGCTGGAGATCGCCACTGAACTGGAACGGATGGGAGATTACGCCAAGGGCATTGCCAGAATCAACCTCATGATGGGTGAGGAGCCCCTTCTGAAGCCCCTCATTGACATTCCGCGCATGGCCAAGAAGGCGCAGGACATGCTTCACCGCGCGCTGGAGGCCTTCGTTCGGCGCGATGTCGAGTTAGCGAGGGCGATCCCGGACGAGGATGACGAGGTAGACGCGCTATATAACCAGGTCTATCGGGAACTGCTGAGCTTCATCATAGCTAACCCCCGCACCATCGATCAGGCCACCTACCTCCTTTGGGTAGCGCACAATTTGGAACGCGCCGCTGACCGAGTGACCAATATCTGCGAGCGAGTTATCTTCACTGTCACAGGAGAGATGGTGGAGATGGATGTGGAGGATGGCTGATGAGAGTGGCGAAGCTTGCTTCCCGCACGAAAGAAACCATCGTCATCCTGGACTTCGGGTCCCAATACAGCCAGCTCATCGCCCGCCGGGTGAGGGAGTGCCACGTCTACTGCGAACTCCTGCCCCACGATGCCCTACGAGCTGAGGTGGAGAGCTTGCGCCCCTGGGGCTTTATCCTCTCCGGCGGGCCGGCCAGCGTCTACCAGCCGGGAGCACTGCGACTGCCAGACTACGTGCTGGAAAGCGGCCTTCCGGTGTTGGGCATCTGCTATGGGATGCAGCTCTTGGCCCAGGAACTGGGTGGGGAGGTTTCCCCTTCGCCCCAACGGGAATATGGACCGGCCACTGTGGAGATTGACGCCCCTCATATCTCCCTCTTCCGGGATCAGTCCCCCTCCCTGCGTGTCTGGATGAGCCACGGGGATCGCATCACCCGCCTGCCGCCGGGCTTTTCCATCCTGGCCCACAGTGAGAACTCGCCGGTGGCGGCCATGGGCGACCCCAGGCGATGCATTTACGGGCTGCAGTTCCACCCCGAAGTGAGCCACACCCCTCGAGGAAAAGAGATCCTGCGCAACTTCCTGCGCTATGACTGCGGCTGCCAGGGCCGGTGGACGCCCGCCTCCTTCGTTGAAGAGGCAGTAGCTGCGATCCGGGCCCAGGTGGGAGGGGCCCGCGTCCTGTGCGCCCTGTCAGGGGGGATTGATTCCCTGGTGACGGCACGCTTGATGACCCGGGCAGTGGGAGATCAACTCGCCTGCATCTTTGTGAACCACGGTCTGCTGCGGAAAGGCGAAGCCGAGGGGAACCTGCGTCTCTTTCGAGAGGCACTGGACCTGAAGGTCCACTACGTTGAGGCTCAGTCCAGATTCCTGCGTCGCCTGATGGGAGTGATAGACCCTGAGGCAAAGCGGCGCATCATCGGGGAAGAGTTCATCCGCCTCTTCGAGGAGGAGAGTCCGAAACTAGGGGCCATCCCCTTTCTGGCCCAGGGTACCCTCTACCCAGATGTCATAGAGAGCGCGGGTCACGGCAAAAAGGACGCGGCCCAGATCAAGACCCATCACAATGTGGGTGGATTGCCGGAGGGAATGGACTTCGAGCTGGTTGAGCCCCTCAAGCGGTTGTTCAAAGACGAAGTGCGGGCCGTGGGGCGGGTATTGGGACTGCCTGAGGCGGTGGTCTACCGCCAGCCCTTCCCAGGTCCGGGATTGGCAGTGCGCATCCTCGGGGAGGTGACGCCAGAGCGGGTGGCTCTCTTGCAGGAAGCTGACGCCATCGTGCGGGAGGAGATCGAGGGTGCCGAGCTGGGGCACCAAGTGTGGCAATACTTCGCCCTCCTGACGCCGGTCAGGAGCGTGGGGGTAATGGGGGATGGGCGCACCTACGAGAGCGTGGTGGCCATACGGGCGGTGGTCAGCGAGGATGGGATGACGGCTGACTGGGCGCGCCTGCCCTATGAACTCTTGGCTCGCATGGCCAACCGCATCGTCAACGAGGTGCCTGGCGTCAACCGGGTGGTCTACGACATCTCCAGTAAGCCACCAGCGACCATCGAGTGGGAGTAGGAGGAAGCGTGATCGCCATCGTAGACTACGGCGTGGGCAACCTGCACAGCGTGCAGAAAGCCTTCGAACGAGTGGAAGCCCAAGCCGCGGTGACCAATAACTCAAAGGCCCTCCAGGATGCGGAGGCCCTGGTGCTGCCCGGCGTGGGGGCCTTCGGCGATGCCATGACCAATCTGCGCGCAGCTAACCTGGTCGAGCCGATCCTGCTGGCCGTCGAGGAGGGGAAGCCGTTGCTGGGCATCTGTCTGGGGATGCAACTCCTGTTCGAGGAGAGCGAAGAACTGGGCTGTTATCAAGGGCTGGGCCTCCTCTCCGGCCGCGTATGCCGCTTTGAGCAGGGGCTGAAGGTTCCGCACGTGGGCTGGAATCAGATCCACATCTGTCGCCCCTGTCCCCTCCTGACTGGGGTAGCTGATGGCAGTTTTGCTTATTTCGTCCACTCCTATTACGTTGATCCCGCTGAAGTGGAGATAGTCGCTGCCACCACTGACTACGGTCCCGGCTTCGCCTCTGTCGTGGCCCGGGGGCAGGTCTTCGGTACCCAATTGCACCCCGAGAAGAGCCAGGATGTGGGACTGCGGATCCTGCGCAACTTCGCGTCGTTAGCCGCAAACCCCCTTCCAGTGATGGGCTGAAGAAGCCCCGTTCCTGTACTTGCGCTCTCCCAGCGGCAAGAAGAGCGGCGGGCAGTCGGGTCATCCAGGGCATGCACTCCAGGCCGTCGAGCAGCCGGATCACGTGCAGGTGCATCGGGTCACTACCTGTCGGCGCTGTCAGGCGTCTCTGGAGGACGTGGAAGCCAACGGCTATGAAAAATGCCAGGTGTTTGACCTGCCACCGGTGCGGGTAGAAGTAACCGAACATCGGGTTGAGATCAAGCGTTGCCCCTACTGTGGACACTCCAACCAGGCCGAGTTTCCCACCGAGGTCACACAGCTGGCTCAATACGGTCCCCGGATCAAGGTTCAGGCGGCTACTTCAACCACTACCACGCCATTCCGCTGGAGCGCACCAGTGAGATTCTCGCCGACCTGTATGAGCATCCTTTGGCCGAAGGGACAGTGGTCGAGGGCGGTGTAGAAACCGCCGAACAAGTCGCGCCGGTCAATGAACAGGTGAAAGCGCACTTGACCCCCAGGGAGGACGTGGTGCACTTCGATGAGAGCGGCTTGCGGGTGGCCGGAGGGCTGGAATGGCTGCATTCGTAAAGCTGAGCAGGTCTTGGGGGCTTGTGTTTACACCGTGGATGAGATCTGTTGGCGTAGCAGGTCACTGGCGAGGTGGCTAACAGTGACGCCAAGCTTTCGAGCTTGGACTCGGAGTGCTTGCATCACATCTTCATCTACCTCGACCTCATAGTGCCGTCCGCGGAACTCAGCTTCTACTTCCACTGTGCGAAATGCGTCAGGATAGTCTGTCGTATCATGCCTATCCCAAAACTCGGCAGCTTCTTCATACGAGGCGAACTCTTCCGGTATGGGGTCAACGTGTCCTTCTCTGCCTGTCATAATACCTCCGCTCAGATGGTGAGATCTCTGGAAGCGTCAAAGACTCTTCGGTGGAATAGCGGGGCTTGCCCCGCGTCAGCGCGCAGCAAGCTGCGCTACAACATGGGCCAAACCAACGTAGCTCCTAGAACCACCTCTCCCTCAGCCGGATGAGGGTGGAATCGGCGTGGAAGTGGGCCAGGGTTTCGTTAATGGCCTCCAAAAGCTGGGGGCTGTCCAGGGGGACCAGGATGACGTAGGGCTCGTCGGTGACCTTCTCTTGGGCAATGCGCAGGGAGGAGTCGTGATGCGTCGCCTGGTAGGCAGAGATGGCATCCACCAGTGCAGCGTCGGCCTTCCCCTGTCGCACCGCGTCCAGCGTCTCACTGGGTGTGGCGTAGGGAGCCAGGGTCAGGCCCTCCAATCGCTTTTGGAGCTCTCGTCCCTCAACATCCCCCGCCGCTCCCCACTCCACGGCCAAGGTGCAGCCCTCTAAGTCCTCAACGGTGGTGATGTTCGTTTCATCAGCCGGGGTGACCAGCGTCAGCCCCGCCTGGAAGTAGGCCACGGAGAAGCCCACATCGTGGGTCAGGAGGGGATCGTAGGGGAAGGCGGAGATGACGCAATCGAAGCGGCCGGCGTTCAGGGCTGGGTACAGGCCGTCGAACCCGGCGTTGATCAACTCCACCTCCACGCCCAACTCTTCCCCGATGAGCCTGGCCAGGTCCACATCGTAGCCCACGATCTCCCCTGTCTCTCCGTCAATGTACTCGAAAGGGGGGTAGCTGGCGTCCAACCCCACCCGCAGCACGCCGGAGAGCTGCACCCGCTGCCAGGCCTCATCCACTGGCGGCTCCCGCCGCTGTCGGAGCAGCCACCCACCCATGAGCAGGGCCAGAAGGATAGCTGCTGCTACCGCCACCCAGGGCCACCTGCTCCTTCTCACCGGCCCTTCTCCCTGAGTCGGCGCAGGATGTCCCAGAAGGCCCCGCGATACCCCTGTTGGATGGCCTCCACCAGGAGCTCATTCTGGTTGTAGTTGTAATCCGCCTCCTCTCTTTCCGCGCCGCCGAAGAAGAAGCGCTCATCCTTCCCGATGAGATTTCCGATGAAGGAGAGGGCATCGGAGCCCAGATCGGCGGAGAGGTAGAAGATGGGTTCGAGGAAATCGTCGTTGCCAAGCACTCTCCCCTGAAGGTGGAAGTTGTCCCTTCCCACACCCTCCCGGCGCACCATCTGCGCCAGCGATGTGCCGGGGTAGATGCGCACCCCCACCGCTACCCCCACCCGGGAAGGGCTGAGTTGGCGCATCAGCTCGATGGTCTCCCGCACCGCCTCCCGTGTCTCGCCGGGGCCGCCCAGCAGCAGGTCGTACATGAAGGTGATCCCCTCCTGGTGGCAGATGCGGGCTACTTCCTTCAGATCCTCTGGGGTGAAATCTCGTCCCAGCCGGCGCAGCATCCCATCATCGCCGCTGTCCACGCCGAAGTCAATCCCTACGCAGCCGGCCCGCCTCATCAGGCGCGCCAACTCTTGGGAGAAGGGGCGGGGGGCGCAGTAGGCATACCAGCGCACCCTTTCACCCAACCCCCGTCGGATCGTCTCTTCGCACACTGCCTCCGCGTGATGGGCGGGGATATTGAACTCGCTATCGCAGGTGTGCAGCCAATTCACCCCCAGCTCCAGCAACTGCTCGATCTCGTCGGCCACTTTGCCCGGCGAGCGGGCACGGCACACGCGCCCTTTGGCCACTGGGTCGGCGCAGTAGATGCATCGCCGGGGGCAGCCACGCTTGGTCTCAATGCCCCCCATGCCCCCTTCACACAGGTAGCGGGTGTTGTCAATCATGCCCCGGCGCGGGGAGGGAAGCTCATCCAAGTCTCGGAAAACGGGGGGATTCATCACGATCCCTTGCTCGGTCCGATAAGCCAGCCCAGACACATCGTCGTACCCTTCTCCGCGCTCCAGTCGGTGCAGCAGCAGGGGCAACGCCCACTCGCCATCACCCACGATCCCCAGGTCTGCGCCGCAGTAGCGCAGGATGCTCTCTGGCATAATGGAGAAGCCCACGCCGCCCAGGATCAGCGGGGCAGATGCCCGCTCCCGGAGGGCCTGGATCATCTCCTGATAGTGGGGCAGGAAGAAGTCCTGGCCGGTGTAGTAACAATCGTCAGTATTGCGGATGGAGAAGCCGACTGCGTCCACAGCGTGATCACGGAAGTAGTTATCCAGAACCGCTCGGAAATCTTCGGCGAAGCAGAGGTCCAACACCTCCACCTCGAACCCCTCGGCCTGGAGCGAGGCGGCCAGGTAGTCCAGCCCGAGGGGGGCTACGGCGGGCTTCATCTGGTTGGGATTGACCAGCAAAACTCTAAAGCTCATCGCGACTCCCCCTTCGCTTCAAACCCTTTTCCCTGTGAGTAATCCCGCACGGCATCGTAGATGGGCTTGGGCTGGAAATCCGTGGTCACAAAGGTAAAGTAGTCCTGATAGGTGCGCGCCGGGCGGGGGTAGCGAAAGGCCCACAGACACACCGCCTGGCACCAAGGCCACCTCTCCTGGGCCCACTGGTAGGCCTGAATGGTGTAGAGCACCCTCTGAGCGGGATGCACGGCCTTCGTCCAGCGGGGGTGGTCATTCCAGCCTCCCTCGGTGATGTAGATCGGCTTGCCCTCATCCCCGTATTCGACCATGATCCCCCGCAGCAGCTCCGTCCGTCGGAAGTTGATCTTATCGGGGGCTGGTGGATTCTCTGGAGAAAAGCGCCAACCGTAGGCATGGACGGCCAGCCCATCGAAGTAGTCCCTGGCACCAGCCTGATACATCTCCCGCAGGTAGTCCAAGTCTCCCATCGCCTCTGGATCGCCCGGTGGAGCCAATGTCGGAGCCAGCGCCCCGGCCAGGACCTGCACCTGGGAGTTGGCCTCCTTAGCTCGAGGGTAGACCGCTGCCAGCAGACGGGCATACCCGGCTGGATCGGGGGAGCGGAATCCCCACTCCAGGTTGACATTGGGCTCGTTCCAGATGATGATGTGGTTGATGCGCCCCTCGAAATGCTCCAAGAAGGCAGCTACGAAATCGGCGAAGGCCTCGTAGCTGGACTCGTCGAGATAGCTCCAGTCGGTGTCCGGAGGGCGGGCCCAGAGGGGCACGAAGCCCAGCCGGGCGATCACCGTCAGCCCCTGGGCCCGGGCGTGATCCGCCACCAGGTCGGCGTGCGCCCAATCGAAGTGCCCCGGCGAGGGTTCGTAGTAGGCCCAGGGAAAGTACTCTACGATCCAGGGCGTGCCCATCTCCCGCACCAGTTGCAACGTGCGCTTGATCTTCCAGGGCTCCACCTCATCGGTCAGCCGGGTGTGGATCCCCATCTTGGGGTTTACTGTCCTCACCTCCTGGGGAGGACCGACGCTCACCATCGGCTGTGATGGCCCGGTGGTCAGGATGATCAACGCCATGGCCATGAGCCACAGGAGGCATCTTTGGGCACAGCGAAGCCAATCCATGAGCACAAGCCGTAAGTTCAGCGTAGGAAGCTCAGGGTGGCTGCCGCTAATGTGTAGAGTGCGGCAGCCAGCACCAAGACCCACGAGAAGCCGAAGCTCACCGCCAGCAGGGTGGCCAGAATGGAGCTGACGACCGAAGCACAGCCGTTGACCGCCCAGGCCCAGGGGATGGCCTCCGGTGCGACTTGACCCAAGCGGCGGATCCCCGCCGGGAAGGGGAAGCCCATCAGCACCCCGATAGGAGCCAACAGGGGGAAGGAGGCCACCACCCGCCAGGCCAGGGGCCAGCCCAGGAGCAGCGATGGGAGCCAGCGAAGAAAGAGGGCATAGAGCAGTACCACTGGCCCCAGCAGCCACACCACGCCAACCCTCTTGATTCGCTCCCTCAAAAGGCTCCCCGCGCCCGAGGCTACCAGCAGCGCGCAAAGCACCAAGGCGAAGGCGTAGGTGGGCTGGTCCAGCAGGAGAATGAAATACTGCAGCAGCGGGATCTCCACCAGGAGATAGGCTAGCCCCAGGATGGTGAAATAGACCAGGGTTCGAGCCCATAGCCCTCCGCCGGCCTCGGAAGGACTCACTTTCGGCCCCAGAAAGAGGGGCAGCAGAATGAGCAAGGCTGAGGCGGCGAGCACCAAAGCCAGCAGCACCACCAACACCAGATAGCCTCCTCCGCCAAAGGGCTCCCAAGCTTTGCCGAAACTGGCCAGGATCGCCGGCACCTGGGCCAGCTTGAAGTAATGGAAGAAAAAGGGGCGGTCGTCGGTTGTGGGCCGGACGTCAAAGAGGTGCTCTCGATAAAAGCGTTCTCTTTCCTCCGAGGAGAGGATGGCGACAAAGGCCCGGTAGTACTCCGGCTGGGGCAGCACATTGTAGCGGTTGGTATCCTGAGGGGTGATCCCCGGCAGGTAGACGAGGTCGCAGGACATCTCCTGGGCAAAGCACCGCACCCTTGCCACTTCCGCCTCGGTAAGGGGGTTTTTCTTGGCCAGGATGAGGGCCGTCTGGAAGGAGCGCAACGCCAGTAGGTGGTCTTCGGGATGGGATACCCCGGTCCTCTCCAGCGCGGCCACAGCCAGTGCCCAGGCCCTTGTCTCCTCGCTGGGCGGAAGTTGCAGCCAGCGGCTGAGGAGCAGAAAGCCCTGGGGTGCAAGGCGTGCATAGGCGTCGGCTACGGCTTCTACCGTGTACAGGTAATTTTCGGAGAGGCTGTAGGCTCCCCAGGAGACGGCCCGATACCCCTCAGCCAGGGAGAACTGGATGAGATCGAACTGCTCCGGCGTGGCCCGCAGGAAGCTCCTGCCCTGCATGGCGTGCAGTTCCACTCGTTCATCCCGGTACAGCCCGGCGACGACATCGTTGTAGGGACCGCGGATGAGCTCAAGGATCAGCGGATTGGACTCCACCACCACCACCCGCTGTGCGCCGTAGTGCAGGGCGGCCAGCACATCCATCCCTCCACCGGGCTCGATGATCAGCACGCGGGGATGGTGCACCAACTGATAGGCCAGCGCGGTGGGCAGGTAATCCACGAAATCCGCCTCAGCGGGTGGGACCTGGGTCAGCGGCTGGAGGTTGTCGCCATCTACGGTGAACCCCTTCTGAAGCGGCAGCGGCTGGAGGTAGTCCAGGCTCAGCCCTGGCGCCGAACGGATGGCGGAGCTGGCCACCACATCCACCCGCGAGGAACTGTTCCACCAGGTCCCCTCCAGGCGCGCATCGGGCAGGCGCAGGATCTGGGAGAGGGGCTTGTAGGGGGACATGCGGATGGCCAGGAAGGGCCAGGGGGGGATCAGCAGGGCCGCGCCGAGGAGCAGCGCTGCAATCAACGCCGCCTGCCATCCTCGCCTCCACCCATCGGCTGCCCGCTCAAAGGCCAGCACTGCCCCTAAGCCCAGCAGCGCCGCGGCTACGACACCCCCTTCGCTGCTGAGCAGGGAGAGCACGCCGATAGCCGCCAGCGCCCCCACACCGGAGCCGCTCAGGTTGGCGAAGTAGAGGCGGCCCGTCCGCTCCGGCGCCCGGGCCAGCAGAAGGGCGAAGGCCAGGCCAGACCAGAGAAAGGGGAGGGCCAGGGCCAGGTAGTAGCCGGCCAAATAGAGGAGCTGCACCCGCTCCCAGGCCAGCCGGAAGGAGTCGAAGGGCAGGAGATTGCAGGCCACGTAGCCCCCCAGAGCGGTGAGACTGAAAAGCAGTGCACAGAGGATCACCGCCCCATCCGCAGGCGCTCGCCTGCTTTGCCGGAGGACTAATCGTCCCCGCAGCAGGGTGAGGAGAGAGCCGCTGGCCCCCGAGCCCAGCAGGGCCAGCCCCACGGCCATGAAGGCGAAGTGATACCACTGGGCGATGGAGAAGACGCGGGTGAGGGTGATCTCAAAGAGCAAGGTCCCTGCGGCTAGGAGGAAGACGCCGCCGTAGAGGGCCATGGTTATCGTTCACTCCCCGGCCCTGAGGAGGGGGGCCTCACAGGGCATGAAAGCGAAGCTCAGGGCCACCCCCATCATCCACACCCCATTGAGGCCCATCGCTGGCCGCAGGCCCGTCCCCTGGGCCACAGCGCCCAGAAGCGGGGGGAAGAGCAGGGCCCCGCTCGCAGCGCAGGCCGCCAGGAGCCCGCTGACCCTCCCCGCAAAGCGGGGGTAGCGGGAGTTGATGCTGGCCATGACCAGGGGATAGACCCCTGCGAAGAGCAATCCGCCCAGGATCAGCCAGCCAAAGGCTAATAAGGGTTGTCTAGTGGTGAGCAGGCCCCAGCAGCAGATGGCCCCCCCGATGCCACTGGCGATCACCAGGTCGCGCCCCGCGAAGTGGAGGGCCAGGCGGCTGTTTCCGTACCGGCCAACCATCATGGCGATCCAGAAAGTGGAGAGCCCCATGCTGGCTAATCCAATGGGCAGACGCAGTTCCTGCTGGAGATAGAGGACCACCCAGGAGGCAAGCCCCAGTTCCGCACCCACGTAGAAGAGCAGCACCAATGCGCCCAGGATCACTGGCCGTTGGCGCAGCAAGGTCCACGTGGAGCCTTCTTGTTTCTGGCGTGGGGGAGCAGCGGGGAAGCACACCCCCAGCACGGTCAGGCCCAATCCCACAGCGGGGATGATGGTGACCGCGTAGACGCTCCGCCACACCCATTCTCTCTCCAGTACAGCGCCGATGGCGAGGGGTGCGACGAAGGCTCCCAGGCTGAAGAAGAGATGGATCAGGTTCATCAACGAGCCGGCCTGTCGGCTGCCCATATGGGCTGGGAGGGTGTTAAGCGTGGTCTCGATGATGCCCGCCCCCAGGCCGAGCATCAAACCCGCGGCCAGGGCGACGGGAAAAGATAGGGCCACAGCGTACAGCCCCAGGGCCAGCGCTTCCACACCCTGGCCCAGCAGGAAGGCCCGCTTGAGCCCTCGGCGATCAATGAAAAAGCCAACCCCCAGCGTCCCTACCAGGAACCCGGCCGAGCTGTTGGCCAGCAGCAGCCCAGCCCGGGCCTCTTGCAGTCCAAAGGTCTTCATGAGGGAAGGCAGGGTGGGCCCACTGAGGCTGAGCACAATGCCGTGCAGGGTCATTCCTACGGCGGCGATGAGGAGTAGGGTCCGGCGGCTGGATATAGGCATGGAGGGCTATCCTTTCTGCGCGGTTTGCGGTAGCAGAGTTTAACCACGAGGCGATTATACATCGGTCTGCCCCTCTTGCCAAACCTGTCAGCCGCCCGATTGCAATGGGGAGGAGTTAGAGGCGAGCCCCAATTTGACAACTCCTCCCTCTGCGGCTAGAATCGAGCAGAGAGAGTGCGGGTGGAACCACATTGGGGCCGGAGTGCAGGCGCAAGCCTGCGGACTGGCGTTATCAGGAGGTCACTATGGCAGGCTCAATGGATGGACGAGAAGACACCACAGGTGCCCAGGCCAACCTAGAGGATCTGCGTCAGGCATCGCTGAACATCCTGCTGATCTTTACGGCGTGCATGGTCTATGGCTGGATAGAGTACCTGTTTCTGGCCGAAATGCGCTTTCTGAGGGCCTGGACCGGCCCGGCTCTGCTGGTGTTGGGAGGCGTGCTGAGTTACAAGCTGAGGGATCACAGCATCCGACTGGCCTCCTATGCCCTGATCCTGGGCATGATAGGGGCCAATGGCTGTGGACTGTGGTCCTTCGGCCCCGGACTAGCTTCCTACACCCTGACCCTGATCGTCACCTTTAGCGGGTTGCTCCTCAGCCCCGCCTTCGCCTTCCTCGTCGCTCTAGCCTCCGTGGGGCTGGTGTGCACCATGAGCTTTTCGTTCCAAGCGATCCCTCCCCTGATGATCATCCTCCTGACTGCTGTGGCCTCCTGGCTCTCTCAGCGCAACCTCTACACCGCCCTCCAGTGGGCCTGGAGCAGCCAGGCCGAGGCCTGGCGGAAGATGGAACTGGCCCGCGACCACCAGGCCGAGCTGCAGTGCACCGCCAAGGCCCTGGACGAGGCCTCCTATCGCATCCGACGCATGAATGTCGAGTTGGCCCGGGCGCGGGAGGCCGCCGAGGAGGCCCGCCGCCTGAAGCAGCAGTTCGTGCAGAATGTCAGCCACGAACTGCGCACCCCCCTCAACATCATCGTGGGCTTCAGCGAGATGATGGCCATTGCCCCCGAGAGCTACGGCGATGGCGGCCTGCCCCCTGCCTTCCGGGGCGACATCAACGAGATCTACCGCAGCGCCCGACACCTGCAGGGGCTGATTGACGATGTGCTGGACCTGGCCCAGATCGAGGCCCGGCGGATGGGCCTCATCAAAGAGAAAGTGGACTCTGCTGATCTGGTGGTCGAAGCGGCCGAGACCGCCCGAAGCCTGGTCGAGAACCGGGGGCTGGCCTTGAGGGTTCACATCCAGTCCAACTTACCCCTTGTCTATGTGGACCGTATCCGCATCCGCCAGGTGCTGCTGAACCTGCTCAACAACGCCGCTCGCTTCACCGAGCGGGGCAGTGTAACCGTGAGCAGTTCGCTGGCCAAGGGGGAGGTGGTGATCAGCGTGGCGGACACGGGGATCGGCATCGCCCCCGAGGACATCCCCAAGGTCTTCGAGGAATTCCGCCAGTTGGATGGCTCCAGAACCCGCCGCTACGGGGGGACGGGGCTGGGGCTGGCCATCAGCAAGGAGTTCGTTGAACTGCACGGCGGGCGCATGTGGGTGGAGAGCCAACCGGGGGAGGGCAGCACCTTCTTCTTCACCCTGCCGCTGGCTCAGGCCGAGGAGGACAGGCCTGCTCCGGCTCGTCTGATCACGGCACCGCCTGTGGAGCCCTTTTCTGAACCCTTCAAGGAGCGGACCATCCTGATAGTGCACGATGACCCCCTCATCCTACGCCTCTTCCAGCGCCACCTGGAGGGGTATCGGGTGATCGGAGCCCAAGACCGAGCGGAAGTCCGACGGCTGATTCGGGAAGAGACCCCTCGCGCTGTGGTACTGGGCTTGTCCCCTGAGGAGAATTGGACTGGGTTCCAAGATATGGCATTCGCTCCGGACTATGGCCTCCCCCTCATCGCCTGCCCCATCCCCGGCAGCCGGCACCTGGCCGACTCCCTGGGGGTGAGCGACTACCTGATCAAGCCCATTTCCCGGGAGCGGCTGCTGGAGGCGATTGAGCGTTGGAATGGGCGGGTGAGGCGGGTGCTGATCATTGACGACGACCCCAGCATGGTGCGGCTTCTGGCCCGTATGCTCCGCTCCGCCTCGCGCTTCTACCAGGTCGGCATGGCCTGTGGCGGCGAGGAGGGGCTGGCCATGATGCGCGAGATGCGCCCTCATCTGGTGCTCCTGGACCTCATCATGCCCCCGCCGGATGGGTTCGAGGTGCTGGAGCGGATGCGCGCCGAGGAGAGGTGGCGGGATGTCCCGGTCATTGCGGTCACGGCCAAGGACCTCATAGCCGAGGATTTCTCTCTATCCCGGGGGAAGCTGCTGGGGATCTGGAAGGAAGAGGGCTTCTCCACCTGGGAGATCATGAGCGGGCTCCAGGGGTTGTTGGATTCTTTGGCTCCTCCGTCAATACAGTCTCCACAAGAGGAGGTTTAGATCATGGTGGCACAAGTAGCGACACCGGCGGTCGAAGAGCGGGCCTGGCCTCCCCCACAGGGGCAGTGGACCTACGAGGACTGGTTGCGCCTGCCCGACGACGGCTGGCAGTACGAAGTCATCAAAGGAGTACTCTACACGGTTCCGGCACCGACTCCCCACCATCAGCGTGCCTCCGGCAATCTGGAATTGCGTATGAAGCTCTTCGTGATGGAACACAGCCTGGGTGAGGTCTTCTACGCACCCCTGGACGTCTACCTGCCGGGCCAGGAGACGCCAGTGGAGCCCGACCTGCTCTTCATCGCTGCCGAGCGAGCCCACCTGGTTAGCGAGCGGGGGATCGAGGGTGCGCCCGATCTGGTGGTGGAAGTGCTCTCGCCCAAAACCTGGTGGCGGGATCGACGGGTGAAGGTGCCCCTGTACGAGGAGACGGGGGTACGGGAGTGCTGGCTGGTGGATTCTGCCGCGCGCATCATAGAGATGTACATCCTGCGAGGTCGGGCCTACGAGCTCCTGGGCCGCTGGGGGCCAGGGGAGATCGCCCACTCGGAGGTGCTGAAGGGTTTCGAGGTCGCGGTGGAGGAGATTGTTGGCTAGAGCTAGAGCCTGGCGATAAATCACCAGGCTGAGAGGGCCAAGCCCGCTGAAGCGGGCTGCTCCAGGGCGGTTTACCGTCCTTTGCTCCTTCAGCCCGACGATTCATCGTCGGGCTGCGCTGTTCAGCACCTGCTCCAGCGCGGCCAGCAGGTCTGACCGCTGGATCGGCTTTTTGAGATAGGCCCGCGCGCCCAGGGAGAAGGCCAGCTCCGGCTCATCCAGCACGGTGCACACAATCACCGGGATGTCCCTGGTAAGGGGATCGGTGCAAAGGGCCTGAAGGACCTCCCAGCCATCCCGATCGGGCATCATTACGTCCAAGGTAATCACAGCGGGCTGCAGCTCGCGGGCCAGTTGTATTCCCTCATCTCCGTCCCGCACCCCAACCAACCGGTAGCGGTGCTGGGCCAAATAGCGTTCAAAGAGGCGGAAGAGGGCCTCGTTGTCATCAATGGCCAGCACCATTGCCTGGCCCGCGGCTGGCAGAGTGAAATGGATCGCCAGCCCCTGGCCTGGTATTTTCTCCAGCCACATCCTCCCCCCCAGCGATTCCACGAACTGAAAGCTGACGGACAGCTCCTCTTCTAGGATCGTGGGGGTTGATCCCTCTCCTCTTGTGTCGGCAACGATCACGCTGACGGCCACTGCCTGGCCATTGGCCTGTGCTCTCAGGGTGATTTGGCCTCCCGCCACGTGCTGTAGGGTGCGGCCCAGTGTGTTGAAGAAGATCTGGCGCACCAGAGTGCGACTGGCATGGAGGGGAGGGAGGTCGGCTGGGATCTCCAGACTCAGGGTCACCCCTCTCTGCTCTGCCAACCCCACAATGGCGGACAGCACTCCCTCCACTGTCTCCCGCAGATCAATCTCCTCCCAGGACATCACCCGGCTGGCCTCTCGTCGAAGGGCGTTCTGGCCCTGATCCTTCACCCTCTTCTCTTGACCCTCGACGTATTGATTCCACAGGATGGAGGCCACTGCCTCCACGGCCTGGCCGTGATCGCGTCGGAGCTGGCGTTCGCTGATGGCCAGCGATTGAGCGATCTCAGCGGGACTTTGTCCTTCCACGTAGCGGCAGAAGAGGCTGGCGTAGCTGCGCCTTTCGGGGGATCGAAAGGGGACATTGGGGCCCGGGTTGAGGGCCTCGATAGCCTGAAGCAGGATCTTACGCAGTTCTTGTCCCCGTGTCTGCTGACTGGCCAGCTCATCGCTCACCAAGAGGCTGGCCAGCGGATGGGTCTGCAGATAGGCGTAGTCGTAGAGGTGGGCCAGGGCGTCTTTAACTTGCTGGGTGAAGAGTGCTTTTGTGGTCATAGG
>CAYRNM010000027.1:15929-21104 GCA_964425465.1 uncultured Anaerolineae bacterium
CCATCAGCCAGCGTATAGATGTCTTCAGCGGGATCTTTCAGGAAGTCAAAAGCTGGGTTGGTTGCCGCAGCCCGAAGCCACTCTCGTTCGTCTATGTCGGCCTCCTCAGGAAACAGGAGAATGACACGGACACGGCTGGGGCCGACGACAGGTAGCGGCTCATCCAGGTGAAGCTGTCGCTGTTCGTCAATTGTTCCTGTTACTTCGATAGCCTTCATCGCGACTTCCATAGGGTTCTCTCCTCACTCTGTCATCCTTCCCAAAGAATGGGAGCATCCTCACACCCTCGTTCCACGGCCCACATGCCAGTGGTGGGATATCACGGCGGGCGGGAACTCGACGGCGTAGATGTCTCCAATCCTCATTCTTTCTTTGAGCCCTTTCTCGAACTCCAGCAGTGCCTCATCGCTAAGCCGATCCCACTCGGCGAGCTCAGCATGCAGGGCCAGGGCAGTCTGTCGGCGCTGAAATAAGACACTCTCCTTGAACAGATGAACGATCTGCAACAGGTTAGGGAAGGCCTCTTCCGGCAATCCCCTAACTTCGTCTATCAGGGCCTGCTGATAGTCGGTTGTCTGATCCATGGAACTGCTCCTTTCCAGCTCTGACGGGCTAGCAATTGCAGTGATGGCAAAGTCCACATGCTCATCCATATAGAACCTAAGTCGCCCGCTCACCAAGCCTCTCTGCTATCTTCGACAGTATCCCTTTGCGCAGCTCAGCTATGAACGTCTCATCGGCTCGCATGGACTCCTCGATCTCTCTCCGATGATCAAAGTAGTAGGCCAAAGCGGCGTACACATCACCAAGGCTCAGATCATACTTGGTGGCGATCTCATCAGGGCTCATCCCCACCCACTCGTGCCAGATGACGATGTTTTGCACTGTGATGCGATGACCGGCGATGCGTGGCTTGCCTCCGGCTATACCCGGCGTGATCTCAATATGGTGATCCAGAATCTTTTCCATGATTCTCTCCTTTGCGCCATGCAACTGATTGTCCGCTTTCTCTTGTTTGAAGAGCTTGATGCCATCTCGTCACTCGTGCCGTTGAAGGGGATGTCAGGGTCAGGCCGGATCGCTGTCAGCGGATGCTGTCAACGGATTACGAAATGGTTCAACGGATCGGCATAATCCGTGCAATCCGCTCCGAGAATTCACTGACACCCTTTGGCCGCTTTCTGGCCGCTCAATGGCCGAATAGGTCTTGACAGGATGGGCAGGAGCTGTTATAATCTGTAACAAAAGTATCTATTACAAGCAGGGACACATCCCTTGGAAGGTTTAGGCCTCGTCTTCAACCGAGTACTATTGTAGCACAAAGGGCTTCCAAGGGGAAACAGCGAGCTGTGCCATGCTTCTGAACGAGGAAAGGAGGTAGTTGGCGGGCAAGATGCATTTTGGCTTACGGTCGAAGGTCGGTTCAGATGTCCGAAGGCCAGCAGTTGTTTCGACGAGCACCGCTGAGCTGATGGCACTGACCGACCTGTAACGGAGATCTGAAGAAAGAACTCTTCACCTGAAGGAGGAAAATGCGATGGAAAACAGGAAACTGAGCCGACGGGACTTTCTGCGCCTCTCTGCCGCCGCTGCCACGGGAGCGATCGTTGCGGCGTGTGCGCCAGCAGCACCGCAGGTCGTTGAGGTCGAGAAAGAGGTCCCGGTCGAGAAGGTGGTGGTGCAGACCGTCGAGGTCGAGAAGGAGGTGGTTGTCGAGAAGCCGGTGAAGGCTGCGGGTCCCGTAGGGCTCCGTCTCTCAGCCTGGGGTGACATCACTGACAAAATGGTATATGACAGCATGGCTGCTAAGTTCCTTGAAGTGCAGCCTGATATCAGGGTGATGGTGGAACAGTACCCGGGTGGGTACTATGAGAAGATCCAGGCAAACTTCGCTGGCGGCAACTCGGCGGACCTTCTATATTTCCAGGGGTGGTCGTGGCAGCCCTTCGCTGACAAAGAACAGCTCGTGCCACTGGATGAATACATCCAGACAGACAACTTTACCAAGGCCTGGCCAGATATCGAGAACTACAGACACAACTGTATGTGGCATGGTAAGACCTACATGTCATCGGTTGATACCGGGTCAGTGGTGATGTTCTACAACAAGGAACTCTTCGACAAGCGTGGAGTTCCCTACCCAGAGGAGGGATGGAGCTACGCTGACTTCCAAGAGGCAGTGGCGAAGCTGTCCTTTGAAGAAGGGGGCATCAAGTACTATGGGTACGCGCAGGCGGGTGGCTGGAATGGCTGCTACCTGCGCTCTCTACACTGGATGCGCAAGGATGGCGTGCTCGAGTGGGACAGAATCGTCGAGCCGAAGGAGGCCAAGTTCACCCAGCCCGAGATCATCGAGGGACTGCAATACACCATCTACGAGGTGATCGATAAGGAATATTGCCCCAGTCCAGCCGCCATCGCAGGTGGGGGTATTACCATTGCTACCGGCCGAGTCGGCATGACCATGGAAGGTCCGTGGTTTCTTGCCAACATGTACGGCGAGAAGGCAGCCGTTGAAGGCGGAGTTCGCTTCGACGTCGCCGAACCGCCCTTGGGTGACACGGGCAAAGACGAGACAATCGCCGAGGTGCATGGTCATGTCATCACCCGACAGAGCAAGATCCCGGACGCAGCTTGGGAGCTCATGAAGTTCATGTGTGACGATGAGGGACAGAAGATGATCGCCGAAGGCGGCCGCATGTGCAACAGGCCGGAGACGATCGAGAAATACTGGGTCCCCATTGCCACCGAGACCTACAACTTCGAGAACGGAATGGCTTTTGGCAACGCGATGAAGACCGGCCTCAATCCCATCTTCAGTGGAGCTGGCTGCAACTATGATGCCATTGCTGGTGCCGGGACACCGCTAGCGGTAGCCTGGGATGCCATGCTGGGCGTCCAGAAGACAGCCAAGGAGGCTATGGAGGAAGCCAACCCCAAGCTGCAGAAGATCCTCGACGACTACTGGGCGAAGAAGGGCTAGCAGTATCCTTCCGTACCCCGCAGTTCGGTCTTTCTATCCCACCCTAGCAGTTGCATGATGAGGGGTGGATGGTCGTTGTGGAAGCCATCCACCCCCTGCGACTGCTTATGAGGTCCTCACAGGAGGATCGGAAGGGCGCAAGGATAAGAGGATACTATAACAGTTGACAGATGGTCGAGCCTCGAGAACTTTTTTAAGCCAGTGAAGAGAAAGGGGAATTCTGATGTCTACTGCAATAGCTGTGCTCAGGAGGCGACTTCCATCGGGCGTTCAACTGAGGGAATGGCGTGATGGCTGGCTTTTTGCCATGCCCTTCATCCTAGGTGTGCTGCTGTTCTGGGTAGGGCCCATGCTCTACTCACTGTTCTTGGTCACACAAGAGTGGGATATGATTGTACCTCCTCAGTTCGTGGGGCTTGGCAATTTCAGGCGACTACTTGAAGATCCCCTCGTCGGACAAGCACTTTGGAATACCGTGTACTACACATTCATAGGTGTTCCGTTGCAGTTGATCGTGGCCTTTGCTCTGGCAGTGACTCTTAATCAGAAACTCCGCGGTGAGTCTATCTATCGCACCATCTTCTATCTGCCTGCGATCACACCCGCAGTCGCCAGCGCTGTAGTCTGGACGCAGATGTTCAACACCGACTTTGGAGTTATAAACAGCTTCCTACGCACCTTCGGCGTAGAACCAATCAAGTGGCTGTGGGATCCCAAGATTGCCAAGCCAGCATTCATCCTGATGAGCCTTTGGGCAGTTGGACCACAGACGGTGATCTTCCTGACAGGCTTACAGAGTGTGCCGCAGGTACTCATGGAAGCGGCGCACATTGACGGCGCTGGTTCGTGGTCACGTTTCTGGAATGTCACTGTGCCGATGGTTTCCCCAGTGATTCTCTTCAACCTAGTTATGGGCATCATTGGCAGCTTTCAAGTCTTCACCTCAGCCTTCGTCATGACGGCCGGGGGCCCCCAGAATGCCACGCTGTTCATGGTCCTGTATCTCTATCAGAACGGCTTTCGCTTTTTCAGGATGGGTTATGCTGCTACTCTGGCCTGGGTACTCTTTGCAATCATCATGGCCTTTACAATGATTCAGTTGCGAATAGCTGGCCGCTGGGTGTACTACGAAGTACAGTGAAAACTAGACTAGCAGAAAACATGGAAGGACATTCACAGCTCAAGGAAGGGGGGTAACTCAACAGATGGTGCATTTGCTTTCTGCCCTGGAGTCGGTTACGTGGCGGCGTCGAATCCTACGTGCAATACTTCACATCATGCTGATAGTGCTAGGATTCACCTTCCTTGTGCCGATGCTGTGGGTTCTCTCCACCTCACTAAAACGTATTGGTGACGTCTGGATTGTTCCCGTCCAGTGGATACCCACCAGCCCTCAATGGCACAATTACGTTGAGATCTTTGAGATACTTCCGCTAGCTTATTTCATCCGGAATTCGGCATTTGTTAGCATCTTAGGGACTGCAGGAAGCGTGGTTAGTTCGCTGTTCGTCAGCTATAGCCTGGCCAGGCTACGGTGGCTTGGCCGGGAGATGGTCTTCACCATGGTGCTGAGTACAATGATGCTCCCTGGTGTGGTAGTATTGGTCCCCACCTTCATACTCTTTAAGTACCTCGGCTGGCTTGATACTTTCTATCCTCTCTTTGTTCCCAGTTGGTTTGGTGGCGCATTCTACATATTCCTGATGCGCCAGTTCATGATGGGGCTCCCCATCGAACTGGACGAGGCATCTCGTATAGACGGTGCTAGCTCATTTCGTATTCTCTGGCAAGTGATCGCACCAATGTGCGGTCCAGCTATTGCCGCCGTTGCGATTTTCTCTTTCCTAGGCCATTACAACGATTTCATGGGGCCACTGCTCTATCTGAGCACCAACACCAAATTCACACTCCCCCTGGGTCTTCAATGGTACCAGGGCCGCTATGGCAATTTCTGGCACCTGGTTATGGCTGCCTCAACCGTGAGCATTGCTCCGGTGATTGTCGTGTTCTTCACAGGGCAACGCTACTTCATACAGGGTGTTCAGCTAAGTGGTCTGGCCGGGCGTTAAGAGCTCAGTCGCCTCGCAGAGCACGTTTTTAAGAGGGGGGGACTGGTGAAAGAACCTACAAGCAGAGAGAGATTCTTATGCATGTTTGACCACCGCGAGTCAGACCGAATTCCCATTATTGAT
>CAYRNM010000028.1:0-21043 GCA_964425465.1 uncultured Anaerolineae bacterium
CACGGCAGGAATAGCTGTAGAGACGGCAATCCCCAGGTCACCGGTCTGGGGACAACGGGCGACAATGGAGAAAGTCATAACTCACACCTCAGCGTTTTGCACGTTATAGTGAGCGACGGATCTCGTCCAGCACGACCCTATACCCTTTCCGTACATCCGGGCGGTGGTCCCAGAATCCCTGCAGCCTCTCACAGACATACTCAGGGCAATGAGCGCAGTTGGCGATACCCCGCGCCATACCACAGGCACGAACCCTGCAGTTGGCACAGTGGGCCGCCAGCCGTCCTCTGTCTGTCAGGCAGCCGTCGCAGAGCAAATACTCAGCAGTGATGTCGGGCTTGTCGAGTTCCTTCCGGTACCGTGCCGCGATCTGCTCCAGCGCAGTGCGGTCGTTAGCCTGGGTCGCCGTGAATTCCGCACAGTCGGTGCAGACCATGCCACAGTAGGCAATGATCCTGCCCATCAGATGTCCTCTTTTCGCCGGGTACTCTCGTCAGGTTCTCCCATTAGTATAGCACATTTGTTCTGATATGGCAAAAAGAGAAGCGGCGGATAAATCGCGCCGCCTGGGTAAAAACATGTCCAGGCACCGTCATTTATGCGGTGTCGCTTGTCATCTCGAGAGCGCGAGCGGGGATGCGCTTTTCGAGGAGAATCCCGCCACGGCCGTCTTCCCCCACCTCAACAAAGCCCACTTTCTTGTAGAAATGGCGCGTGCGACGGTTCCAGGCAGGCGTCCCCAGGGTCCACTGCTTGGCCAACGGAAACTCTTGCCATAAGAACTCGAAGGTCTGTGCGCCGATGCCTTGGTTCTGAAAGTCAGGATCAACGAATATCCGGCCCAGTTCATACTCCCGTGGCCTTTGGCGAAAGACGATGAACCCACCCACGATCTGATCGTCCACCAGTATCTTGTAATACTGCCCTATCCGCATCATTCGTCTCTGCCATTGTCCAGAATTGTATCCGGGAGGTCCACCCAGCCCTGGCGCCCCGCAGTGGATATCGCTGCGGAACGCACGTTCCGAGATCCGAGCCAGTGTACTGGCATCCTTGGGCTTTGCCTTTTCGAATCGGATCATGGAAGGATCTCCTTCAGGAACTGACCAGTGTAGCTCTGCTTCACCTGCGCCACTGCCTCGGGCGTCCCCTGAGCGATGATGTAGCCACCCGCGTCGCCTCCCTCCGGCCCCAGGTCAATGATCCAATCGGCGACTTTGATGATGTCCGGGTGGTGCTCGATGATGACCACCGTGTTGCCCCGGTCCACCAGCCGATGGAGCACCTTCAGCAGCTTGTCCACGTCGGCGGCGTGCAGGCCCACGGAGGGCTCATCCAAAATGTAGAGCGTCTGGCCAGTGGATACTTTGGACAGCTCGCGGGAGAGCTTGATCCGCTGCGCCTCGCCGCCGGACAGCGTGGGCGAGGGCTGGCCCAGTTTGATGTAGCCCAACCCCACATCCTGCAGGGTTTTTAACTTGCGCTGGATGGTGGGGATGTTTCCGAAGAACTCCATCGCCTCATCCACGGTCATATCCAACACCTCGGCGATGTTCTTGCCCTTGTAGCGCACCTGTAACGTCTCCCGATTGTAACGCCTGCCCTTGCAGATATCACAATTGATATAGATGTCGGCCATGAACTGCATCTCGATCTGGATGGTGCCCTGCCCTCGGCAGGCCTCACAGCGCCCCCCCTTCACATTGAAGGAGAAGCGCCCCGGATCATAACCCCGCACCTTGGCCTCGGGCAGGCTGGCGAAGAGCCCACGGATGGGGGTGAAGAGCGTGGTGTAAGTGGCCGGGTTGGAGCGGGGGGTGCGGCCGATAGGCGATTGGTCAATGTTGATCACCTTGTCCAGTTGCTCTACTCCCAGGATGTCATCGTGATCACCAGGCCGCTCGCGGGCGTTGTGCAAGATCTGCGCCATCCGCTTGTACAGAATATCCACCAGCAGCGTGGATTTCCCTGAGCCGGACACGCCGGTGATACACACGAACTTCCCCAGCGGGATGTGCACCTCGATATCCTTCAGGTTGTGCTCCCGTGCACCCTGGATCACAACCTGCGAGCCATTACCGTCCCGACGGTGCGCGGGGATGGGCACCCTTCGCCTGCCGGAGAGGTACTGACCGGTGATGGACTCCGGCACGTTGAGGATAACCTCCAGCGGCCCAGTGGCGACGACGTATCCTCCATTTTCCCCCGCCCCGGGCCCCAGGTCCACAATGAAATCGGCGGCCCGGATGGTGGCCTCGTCGTGCTCCACGATGAGCAGGGTGTTGCCCAGATCGCGCATCTGTTTCAGGGTGTGGATCAAGCGGGCATTGTCCCGCTGATGGAGGCCGATGGTGGGCTCGTCGAGGATGTACAGCACGCCCACCAGTTGAGAGCCGATCTGAGTCGCCAGCCGGATGCGCTCCGCCTCACCGCCGGAGAGGGATCCCGAAGCGCGATCCAGGGTCAGATAGTCCAACCCTACGCTGACCATAAAATTCAGCCGGTTCTTGATCTCCTTAAAGATCTGACGGCCGATAGCCCACTGGTGCTCTGTCAGGGGCGATCCGGCTGGCACCTGGGCCACATCCCGCTCCTCGCCGGGTGGCGCATAGGCTGCCTCGCCGCACAGGTGGTTCACCCATCTCAGCGCCTCGGCGACCGACATGTGGCTCACCTGGGCGATGTTGAGGCTATCAATCGTCACCGCCAGACTCTCCGGCTTGAGCCGGGTGCCACTGCAGGAGGGACAGGGATGGTAGGTCATATACCCTTCGATCTTGCCCCGGGTGTAGTCGGAACTAGTCTCCTGATAAAGCCGTTGCAGATGGGGGATCACCCCCTCGTAGCGGGTCATGTACTTGCGCACGCGCCCGCGACGGTCCCGGTAGGAGATAGGGATGCGTTCCTCGCCAGCACCGTAGAGGACAATGGCCTGGTGCTCGAGCGTCAGCTCCCTGAAAGGCACATCCAGAGGGATGTCGAAATGATCGCCCACCGACTGGAGAAGCTGCGCATAGTATCCATCTCCCTGGCCCGGCCTCGACCAGGGAGAGATAGCCCTCTCTTTGAGGCTTAGGTCCGGATTGGGCACCACCAGGTGGGGGTCGATTTCCATGGTCGTGCCCAGCCCTTGACAGGCGGGGCAGGCTCCGTGAGGGCTGTTGAAGGAGAAACTGCGGGGCTCCAGTTCGGCGAAGCTGTGGCCGCAGTGGGGGCAGGCGAAGTGCTCGGAGAAGAGAAGATCCTCCGGTGGATCGGCGGAGACGTTGCACACGATGAGGACGCCGTCGCCCAGCCGCAGCGCCGTCTCCACCGAGTCGGTCAGCCGGGTGCGGAAGTCGTCATCGCCTGAGTGCACCACCAGCCGGTCCACCACAGCCTCGATGGTGTGCATCTTGTAGCGGTCGAGGAGGATCTCCTCGTCCGCGTCACGCACCATACCATCCACCCGCACGCGCACGTAGCCAGCCCGCCGCACATCCTCGAACACAGCCTGATGGTGTCCCTTGCGGTCCTTGACCAGAGGAGCCAGGATCATGAGGCGAGTCCCCTCGGGCAAGCCCAGCACCGCCTCTACAATCTGCGCCGCCGACTGCTGGCTGATCTCCCGACCGCACTCCGGGCAGTGGGGCACGCCGATGCGGGCGTAGAGCAGTCGCAGGTAATCGTAGACCTCGGTCACGGTGCCCACGGTGGAGCGGGGGTTGTGGCTCACCCCCTTCTGGTCAATGGAGATGGCTGGCGAGAGCCCCTCGATCTGATCCACGTCCGGCTTTTCCATCTGTCCCAGGAACTGGCGGGCGTAGGCGGACAGTGACTCCACGTAGCGGCGCTGTCCCTCGGCGTAGATGGTGTCGAAAGCCAGCGACGATTTCCCCGAGCCGGATAGCCCCGTGATGACCACGAACTTATTGCGGGGGATCTCGACGGTGATGTTCTTCAGGTTGTGTTCTCGTGCTCCGCGCACGATCAGCTTATCCTGTGCCATGCCAATCGCTCACTCCGAAATTCCCAAGCTGAACCCCGGAAAAGCGACCCTTTATTGTACCACTGAACTGATCATCCGGCAAAAACAATTCGCGGGCTATAGGAGCACTGATTAACATCGAGATCTTAACGTAGTGAATGCGCAATCAGGGCCAGATTTGGCTAGATTCAACAAAAAGGTGATCAATTGCTCTTGAATCTGGATCGCTTCCGGGTCGAAGAACCGCATATGGCCCATGTAGAACACGCCTTTGAACTCCTTGATGCCGGCTTCGATGCCTTGGCGACGGTTGTAGAAGTGCACACTCTCCGCTGCGCCAAGTTGGCGGCGGGCCAGGCTCAGAGTCTACCCCCAAGCCGCGTCAGGCGGCGAGATCACCAAGGTGCTGTGTCGTACCGTCTCGTTCCGTTGTTGCCGGGTCAGAATCAATCACACCGGATGCGGACAACGGCCAAAGGTTGTGCGCTGACTCTCACTGGCCTGGGAATGGTGTTGACGGTTTCCCAGACAGTTTCGGGGCCGACATCGCGCTTGAGCTGGAGCGTCGCCGTTTGACCATGGGCTTTGGTCATCACCTGATACCCCAACTCTGTCAGCAAGGTCACGTTCTCCGGTGTTCCGTAGCCTCCATCAAGGCTGAAAATGACCTCCAGCGGCTGCGGATTGGTGCGATTGTCCTCTTCGTACCGTGCAATGCGCGCTTGCAACGCTTGCTGCTCAGCACGGATGGGTTCACCACGGCCCAGGTAACGTTGGGCAATCCGTTCGGCCTCTTGCTGTTTCCGTCGCGCCGAAGCCTGCCAACGTTGATACGTGCTCTGACGCCTACGGGCTTGCGCCAGGCGGGAATGGGGATGCACCTCCCGCTCCGCCTGCTGGGCTTCCAACATCTCCACCTCTTTCTGGGTTTGTCGGAGCAAGAAATGCATCTCCCAAGCATGCTCTTCCCAACGCTGAGCCCGCGCTTGGGGAGTACGTGCTTTGTCTCGCCACCGTTGCTCTTCCTGTTTCAACGCCTCCAACCGAGCATACAACAGGTCCACCCGTCGCCAGGGACGTCCGCCCCGCTGCTCGGCGAGGAGGATCAGGCTTTCCAGTGTCTGACAGGGTACCCGCTTTCCTTCGAAGTGAGCGCTGCCCAGGATGACACGATACAGCGGCGTGTGCAACGACACGTTGGCGAGGCGAAACCCGGGTTGCAAGCGTCCTTCGATCAACCCTGGCTCGACGCCTGGCAACTGAGCCGTTGTTGCCACCCCAGTGGTGTTTCCTTCCAGACGCAATGGGCCACCCGCAGTTTGAGCTTCTGGGCGAGCTTCTCCACCCCCGTGCTGCCCGCTTCTCCCCACCCAGCTGTCAACTGGGGGTGGCCGCTGAACCAGGACTCATCCTAGAAGACCACGGCGATAGGGCGATCCCGCTGGGCTCGGGCGATCCAGCCCTTCCGTCGGGCCTTCTTGTGCTCGCAGTGCGGGTCAGGGCTGGTGATCCACCCCTTGGCCTGCAGATAGACGAGGCCCCTCCTTCGCAGCAGGCGGCATACACTCTCGTGGCTGATGGACTCCACCCGCTGGGTTTCTTGGGCGACCCGAGCCAGCTCCTTGAGGGTCCAGACTGCGCTCTCGATGCCATAGTGGGTTGGAGACTGGTGCAGCAACTCCACCAGCCCGTCCGTCACCTGGTCGGTGAAGGTCTGGTGGCGGCCCGTAGAATGGCGCGGCTGGAACAACTTCCAACGCTGCTTCCGGTCCGCGGCGTTGAAGGTGCGGATCCACTCCCGGACCGTTTGGACGTGCAGGCCCAGAAGGAGAGCAATCTCCTGGACGGACTTGCCCATCAGGGAGAGCAGCAGGACCGTGGCACGACGATAGACAATCGTTCGGCTGGAACGCTGCAAGCGGCGCAGCTTCTTGATGTGCTTCTTGCGAAGCGGGCGGACTTGTAAGCGGGTATGGGTTTGTTTCTTCTTCAGGCTCATGCCCCTATGATACTCGCTTGGCCTATTCCTTGTCAAGAAGCGAGAGGTGAGCCTGATTTCTGCGAAGGAGCAATAGGGACAGAACTGCTGTTTGGGATCCATGAGGCCACCTCCAGGCGATTTCAAGAGGCCTAGAAGGAGACCTCGATCCCTCATTTGTGTCAATTCTTCCCTCAACCCGGTTAAATGCATAGCTACCGGTTGTGAAGTAGGGCCTGGTTTGGTCTTGAAGGGGTCATGCCTCCAGCGCGAGGTGGACAGACGAGGGGAGCGGTGAAGGATTGGGACCGAGTTGCTGGTCCCATTGAGGAGGGAGCGGGGTCATCCCCGCTCCCTTTTGCATCAGCTCATTCCTCTGGTGGACTCTCCAGCTCGGCTTCTTTCTCACGCCTTGGCCGCCTGATTACTTCCACCTCGGCCGGGGGGACTGGAATCTCTTCCTCTATCTCTTCCTTTATCTCTTTCTCTTCAGGTGCGCCCATGACCCGGACCACCATTTCTTGAGGGTCGGTCAGTATCTTAACATCGGCGGGAACGATGAGGTCAGCTACAGTCAGCTCCTGCTCCAACTCCGTAAGGGAGCTGAGGTCTACCTCAATAGCATCTATGAGGTTGCCGGGCAGGCATTCGATCTCCACTTCAGTTACACCTTGCAAGAGCATCCCTCGCCGCTGTTCCACGGCTGGCGATTCGCCGATCAAATGCAGGGGGATTGTTGTTCTGAGCTTCTCCGCCATCTGAACCTGAAGAAAGTCCACATGCAGAATATTCCCCATCAGTACATCTTGTTGCACCTCGCGGACCAAGGCTACACAGGGCATCTCCCCATCATCCACACGGAGGGAGATCAAGTGCGATAGGCCGGCCTGGGCCAGCGCTCTCCGCAGTCCATGTTGGTCAACCTGAACGGGCAATGGTTCGACGTCGTGACCGTAAATCACCGCCGGGACCCATCCCTCTCGGCGCAACTGGCGCACCTGTTTGCCCACTAGCCTTCGCTTGTGCACAGTCAACTCAATCTGTTCCATGTCTGCCTCCTATAGACGTCCTGATCTCCACCTGTTGACACAGAAAAGGGCGCTGCTCCTGCCAGAGAGTCAGGCGCCCTGGTGCTTCATGCTGGCTTATATTGTAGCGCGCCAGCTCAGTTTGTCAAGCTGTAACTCAACTGTCATTTTTCCTACTTCGGTGGTATAATAAAACCGGAGGCGTATGGAGTAAAGGGCGACGCAGGTGAGGGCCTTACCCTGTCGAGAGACAGGACTAAGCCTAAGGAGAGAGAACCCATGTATCTGCACGCAGACAGCCGACGTTGCTCAGGGTGCCGGGCTTGCCTCTTGGCCTGCTCATTGCACCTCTTCGGAGAAAACAATCCCAAGAAGGCAGCGCTGGCCATCATCCCCCATTTCCCAGCCCCGGGCAACTACGAAGTGCGGACCTGCACCCAGTGCGGTGTCTGCGCTGAGGTGTGCCCGGTGGGTGCAATACACCGCAATGATGACGGCGTATACCTTATTGATGCCAGGGAGTGTGGCTACTGCGGTGTGTGCATCACAGCATGTCCAGAGCAGGTGATCTTCGTTCACCCTGAGACGCCAGTGCCCTTTAAGTGCGACCTGTGCGGCGAGTGCGCCTCCTTCTGTGGAATGAATGTGCTATCCGTTAGAGAGGAGGGGAGATGAAAGGGTACGCGGGCCGAATCCTGAGGGTAGACCTGACATCGAAACAGGTGTGGACAGAGCCCCTCGATCCCGCCGTGGCGGAGAAGTTCCTCGGCGGCCGGGGCTTTAGCGCTTACCTGCTCTACACCGAGACGGAGCCGGGCCTTGCCCCCCTCTCTCCCCAGAATCCGCTCATCCTCTCCGCCGGGCCGCTGTCTGGCCTGCTGGTGCCCGGCGCAGGCAAGCTGGACGTCACGGCAAAATCGCCCCTCACCGGCGGCTACGCCAGTGCCAACATGGGGGGCCTGATGGCCGCGGAGCTGAAGTACGCGGGCTACGATTCCATCGTGATCACCGGCGCATCCGATCGGCCGGTGTATCTTCACATAGACGACAGCCGGGTTCAGATACGCGATGCCTGTGCCCACTGGGGTTTGGGCAGCCTCACCCTGGAGGAGCGGCTGAAAGGGGAACTGGGGGAGGATTTCCAGATCGCGACCATCGGCCCGGCAGCCGAGAACCTGGTACGCTACGCCTGCATCACCCACGATTTCGGACGACAGGCAGGCCGAGGTGGGGTGGGGACGGTGATGGGGGCCAAGAAGCTCAAAGCCATTGCCGTGCGAGGCACCCGTTCCATCTCCGTGGCAGACCTGGAGGCCTACCGGGAGCAGGCCAGGGCTATGTTCGCCGCCTGCCGGTCAGCCGAGGGGCTGGAGGCCTGGCAGCGCTACGGAACCGCTGGGGTGACCCGTTGGAGCAACGAGATTGGCCTTTTCCCCACCCACAATTTCCGAGGGGGAACCATCGAGGGGTACGAGCATCTGAGCGGCGAGGCCATGCGCCAGGCCATCGTGGTCACTGACAAGGGTTGTTTCGCCTGCCCCTCCCCCTGCGGAAAGTACTCCCACCTCCGAAAGCAGGGCCTCCACGTGGAGGGACCAGAGTACGAGACGACAGCCTTGTTGGGGGGCAATTGTGGGCTGACTGACATCCAGGAGGTGGCCTATGCCAACTGGCTGGCCGATGAGCTGGGACTGGACTCCATCTCGGCGGGCAACTGCATTGGCTTCGCCATAGAGTGCTACCAGCGAGGGGTGATCGGCCCGGCGGACACAGACGGGCTGGAACTGCGCTTCGGCGATTCCGAAGTGGTGTTCACCCTGCTGAAACGTATTGCCCATCGGCAGGGGATCGGGGATGTGCTGGCCGAGGGGGCGAAACGCGCTGCGGAGAAGTGGGGAGGAAGCAGCAAGGCCTGGGCCATCCAAGTGAAGGGCATGGAACAATCGGGTTACGAGACCCACTACGCCCCCTCCATGCTGCTGGCCTACATGACCTGCGATGTGGGAGCCCATCACAACCGGGCCTGGGCTGTCACCTATGACATCCAGGTGGGCCGTGATAGTTACACCCCTGACAAGGCAGCCAAGGTGATCGAGTTGCAACACATCCGCCCCCTCTTTGACTGTCTGGGCTGTTGTCGTCTGCAGTGGGTGGAAATCGGTCTGGACCTGGCCTATTACCCCCCCATGCTGCAGGCGGTCACGGGCCTCCATCGCTCTTGGGAGGATTTGCTGGCTATCTCCGAGCGGGTGTGGAACCTGACGCGGCTATATTGGATGCGAGAGGTGGACGGCTTTGGGCGGGATTGGGATGCTCCCCCGGCGCGCTTCTACAGTGAGCCGGCCGCAGGGGGGGTAAGCGATGGCCGCAAGGCCGACTGGGAGAGCGTGCAGGCGCTGTTGGACGAATACTACCGCCAACGAGGATGGGACAGGCAAGGACTCCCCACACCCCAGACGCTGGCCCGCCTGGGCCTGGGTGAACTTTGAGGCGGAAGGTGAGAATACGCGTGAGTGAACTGCCTGATACGGTACAGAAGGCTTGGGGTCCTGAGGTGGCCAGAGATTTCGTGGCCTGGTTGGACGAGTATTTACAGGGTGCATAACTTGCTTCCGAGGTTCAGGTTTCGGCCTTTGTGGCCCGCCAGAAGGTCAACGTGCTAGTGTTGGAACGGGTCAGCAACCTGCTCCTGGCCGGCGAGCCTAAGCTTGTGCAGCAGACGGATGCCTGTCCTGGCTCAGCCGGGGAGCGTTGGGTGTGGCGAGTGCCAGCGGAAGATGTAGCCCATGCTGTGGTCATCGTCGGTGTGGAGGAAGGGCGCCATTTCTGGATCAACGATCCGGCCAAGCAGCAGGCCCCACTGGCGGTTTCGTGGGGTGGGTTGCTGGCTGCCTGGGCCGAGTTTGATTATCGTGGTGCTGCCTTGTCACTTCGTCAGGAGGAGGAACAGCACAGTGAGCAGGGTCTTTGAAGGGCAGTTGATTGGCGAGGGGTTGAAATTCGCCATTGTGGTATCTCGCTTCAACGAGTTCATTACCCGCAAGCTGTTGGAGGGGGCCGAGGACGCGTTGGCGCGCCACGGCGTGGACATGGCCCAGGTGGACCTCGCCTGGGTTCCAGGGGCCTTTGAGATCCCCCTGGTGGCCAAGCGGCTGGCCACGACAGGCCACTACGACGGGGTGATCTGCCTGGGAGCCGTGATCCGCGGCGCAACCCCTCACTTTGACTACGTCGCCGCTGAGGTCTCCAAGGGTATCGCCAACACAGGGTTGCAGACCGGAGTGCCCATCCTCTTCGGGGTGCTCACCACGGATACCATCGAGCAGGCCATTGAGCGGGCCGGGACCAAGGCGGGCAACAAGGGGTTCGACGCAGCGGAGGCGGCCATCGAGATGGCCAACCTGCTGCGGGCCATCGAAGGGGCCTCCGGCTGATGCTTCGATTGCTATTGGTCCGGCACGGGCTGACCAGCGCCAATCAGGAGGATCGCTACATCGGAAGCATGGATCCCCCTCTGAGCGATAAGGGGTTGGCCCAGGCCGAGGCCCTGGCCGCACGTTTGAGCAAGGAGGGGCTAACGGCCATCTACTCCAGTCCCCAACTTCGCGCCCGGCAGACGGCAGATATCATCGCCAGGGCCTGTGGGTTGGAGGTGCAGATCGAGCCAGAGTTACGGGAGATGGACTTCGGCTGCTGGGAGGGACTGACGCACGCTGAGATCACGGCCTACTATCCAGGGCAGATGCGGGCCTGGTGGGCCGATCCCGCTGCGGAGCCCGCTCCCCATGGGGGAGAGAGCCTGGTGCAGGTGGCGAGAAGAGCCAGGACGGCGTATGATAAGATCGTGTGCCACCATGGTGAGGGAGAGACAGTCCTCATCGTGAGCCACGGGGGGGTGCTGCAGGCCCTGCTCTGCGAGGCATTGGGTTCTCCCCTTCGCGCCCGCTGGTCATACCTTCTGAAAGCGGCAGCCCTCTCCGAGCTCCGACTTTTCGATGGTCAGCCGGTACTCGTATCACTCAACGAATCGAGATTCTTACCCGGTGATCATTGACCTCCACACCCACATCACGGCTCCGGAGATCGTCACCCAACGAGAGGCCTGCTGCCAGCGGGATGCGTGGTTTGCGGCGCTGTACGAGAATCCGCAGGCCCGGTTGGCTACCGCAGAAGCTCTCATCGAGGCCCTGGATGAGGCTGGAGTGGACCACGCAGTGGCCTTTGGTTTCGCCTGGGCCGACATGGGTCTGTGTCGAGCAGCTAATGACTACACCATCGAGGCTGTGAGACGCTACGGAGGACGACTGATCGGCTTCGCGGTGGTCAACCCCCGGCAGCCTCAGGAGGCCCTTCGGGAACTGGAACGGTGCGTCGCAGCCGGGCTGCGAGGGGTGGGTGAGCTGATGCCCGATGGCCAGGGCTTTTCCCTGGATGATGTGTCGCTCTTGGCTCCGCTGGCCGAATTCGCCGCAGCGCACCATCTGCCCCTCCTGGTGCACACCAGCGAGCCGGTGGGCCATCGCTACCCTGGCAAGGGCACGGTCGGGCCAGAGGCCATCTGCCGCTTTGCCCAGGCCTTTCCGGAGATGACGCTCATCTGTGCCCATTGGGGGGGCGGGCTTCCCTTCTACGAACTGATGCCCGAGGTCCGTGAAGCGCTGGCCCATGTATACTACGACACCGCTGCCTCTCTCTATCTCTACGATGATCGGATCCTGCCTCTTCTGGCCCAGCTTGTGCCCCGTAAGATCTGCTTCGGCTCCGACTTCCCCCTGCTCTCCCTGGCCCGCTACCTGCGCCGCTTTCGCTCCGTCGGACTGGAGGCCGAGCTCTTGAGAGATGTGCTGGGCGACAACACAGCCCGTCTTCTGGGCCTCATGAACTTGAAGTAGCGAGGCTTGCCTCGCGCTGTGAAAGGAGGACTGATGCCTCAAGATATTCGCACCTTCATCGCCATTGAACTGCCGGACCCGCTCAAAGAGAGGTTGGTGGAACTGCAGGAGAAGCTCAAGGAGCAAGCCCCTCCCCGGGCCGTGCGCTGGGTTCAGCCCGAAGGCATCCACCTCACCCTCAAGTTCCTGGGCCAGACCCCGGTGGATCAGATTGAGGGAATTGTCAGGGCGCTGAGCTCAGCTTGTGTTCCCCTTTCCTCCTTCACCTATACCGTCGGCGGGTTGGGCTGCTTCCCCGACCTTCGTCGCCCCCAGGTTATCTGGGTGGGGGTCCAGGAGCCCACGGGCGCGCTCTCCGGGCTGCAGGGGGCGATTGAGGAAGCCTGTGCGGAGTTGAGTTTCCAACGCGAAGGGAGGGCCTTTCACCCCCACCTCACCCTGGGCCGCCTCCGCGACCGGGCCTCCGCGGAGGAGCGGCGGGCCATTGGGGAGCTCATTCAGGGGACAGAGGTGGCATCGCTGGGTGCAGGGGCCGCGAGGAGGGTCAGCCTCATCCGCAGCGACCTGCGGCCTACGGGGGCGGTGTACACCACCCTGCGGGAGATTGAGTTGAAAGAGAGCTAAGATGCGCTTTCGAGATCGCCGCGAGGCAGGGCAATTGTTGGCTGAGCGATTGGATTTCCTGCAGGGGCGAAAGGGATTGCTGGTGCTGGGCATTCCTCGCGGAGGGGTGGTAGTGGCTGCTGAAGTGGCCCGGGCGCTGGATGCCCCGCTGGATGTGTTCATCGCCCGCAAGCTGGGCGCGCCACACAACCCCGAGCTGGCGGTGGGGGCGGTGGCCAGTTCAGGCGAGGTGGTTTTCGACGAGCCTCTCATCGCTGCCCTGGGTGTGCCGTACTCCTATCTGGAGGCGGAGATCAAACAGCAGCAGGCCGAGATCCAACGGCGGATGAAAACCTATCGGGGGGATCGGCCGCCCCCCGACTTCAAGGACAGGACAGTCATCTTGACTGACGACGGCGTGGCCACGGGTGCCACAATGCGGGCTGCCATTCAGGCCCTCAAGGCCACGGAGCTGCGGGAGCTGATCATCGCCCTCCCCGTAGGCCCTCCCGATACCGTGCAGGAGCTGGCTGACATGGTGGACCGGATGGTCTGTCTGCACACCCCGGCCTTCTTCTGGGCGGTGGGCGGTTTCTACATGGATTTCAGCCAGACCACTGACGCGGAGGTCATCCAGCTTTTACAGGGCAGTCAGGGTTGAAGCAAGGGCTCCCCATCGAGATGGGAGGACAGCCTCACACCCAACCATCGCAGCAAAGTGGGCGCCAGGTCAATGATGCGCGCCCCCCCAAGCTCCACCCCGGCCGGGATGTCCGGCCCGTGAAGGATCAGCAGGCCCGGTACGTCAGCAGGCCGATAGGGCCCCTCATGCCCTCCTGACCACACCCCGCGGTTGGGGCGGATCAGTGGTCCCTCTTCCCCAATGCGGCCCAGCAGGTTCCTGCGTTCCAGCCCATCGCCAGGGTGCAGGGCAAAGCCGATGTCGGGGAGGGCTGGATCGCCGCCTTTGCCAGGATGGGCTTTCTCCCAGCGCCAAACCGCCCGCAGCATGGGCCTGTTCGCTCCCGGATCGCGCCAGCCGCGCAGGGCGGCCACTAACTCCGTCCGAAGCATCTCATAGTCCGCGCTAGACACACACCCCCTTCTCTCCCGCCCCACCAGGTTCAACCAAATCCCCCCATGGCCGAAGGCAAAGGCCCGGCTTCGGGCCCAATCTACCTCTTCCCTCTGCAGGACGAGATACCCCTGCTGATGTAGCCAGCCATTCACGTCCACCTGTCGGTTCAAAGGGACCACCCCGTGATCGCTGAGGATCACCCACAGTGTGTCCGGGCCAGCCAGGGCCTCTAACTCGCCCACCAGATGATCCAGCCACTGGTAGCCCTTTCCAATCTCCATTCTCCATCGGGGGGACTCCTGCGGATCGTGGGCCGGGTGGAGAGGGTCGAAATCCCGCCAGAAGAGGTGCTGAAGGGCATCGGCGGCCATGAGGTGGATCACTCCCAGCCGCCAGTTCTGTCCGGCCACGAAACCTCGGGCGATGGCGGCCTGAGCCTCCCAGAGGGCGTAGGCGTCCTCCAAGTAGGTGGCACGCCCGATGAGCCCCTCGCGCAGAGCCAACTGATCGCCAGCGAACCCTGCCGTGGGGAAGGGGCCGACCTCAGCGGCCAGGATCGCGCCCAGTTCCGGCGGTTGAGCCAGAGGATACAGGGGCTCCGCCGGATGACACCACAAGGGGGTCCTGTAGAGTGTCAACTCCTCACCGGCCCGGAGGAGCTTGAAGCGGCACAGGCCGCGCACAGGATGGCCGGCCAGCGGAAAACGGGGCTCCAGCCAGGGAGACCATTCGCCGATGGGGATGAGTCGGACCGGATCGCCACCCAAGCGCAGGTTCACGCCCCCCTCCGTTCGGTGGAGGGAGAAAGGAAGGTGAGTATCGCCAGGCCCCTGCACCTCACCCTGCCACCCTCCTGGTGAGGGTTCCAGGGGATGGACGTAGCCTGGCTCTGAGGAGGGATACCGACGCGGATGATGGGTAGTGTAAAACGCTGAGGTCCCCAGGGTGGCCAGCAGGTCGGGAGCCCCCAGGCCGGAGAGCATGCGCGCGGGTGGGGATTCGGCGGGGAAGGTGGCGGGGAGCCATAAGCAGAAATCATCGCCCGGGGGCAGGAGATGGAAGAGCGTGGGGGCCGACCGGTGGTTGTGATAATAGAACAGGCTATCGGGGCCGGCTGTCACCCGATAGAGGCCAATGGTGGGGCCGTACTCGCCCGACGCTTTGGTGACGAAATCGAGGATGCCGTGGCTGGCAGGGCGTAGGCCGGTGAGGAAAGAGGTCCACACCACAGGAGACACGGGGGGAAAGACAGGGAGGAGCTGCCCCCAGGCCCCTTCCCGCTGCAATCTCGTCAGATGGGGTAGCAGGCCCTCATCGCTGAAACGGGCGAACAGCTTGGGGTCCAGGCCATCGAGGGCCAGGACCAGCACCCGTCGTGCTTCCGACACATGGCTCACCTGGATCCCTTCGCCATTCATACTCTGGATATCGAAGGTGTCGCTACCACTTTGGCAAAGGCATCAAACGAACTCAGGGCCTTGTACTGATTGAACTTCTCATCCAACACAAAGAGATAGGCCCACTCCACTTCCATGCTCTCCCTCGCCTTTGCAGTCCATTCCTCAGCTACTTCCCGCTTGGATTTGGTATCCTCTTGTTTGGCGAAGCCTTCCCCCTTCGTTTCGACCAGATAATATCGTCCATCTGCTTTCACGATGAAATCAGGGATATAGTAGTGAAAGCCGTACTCCTCATCGTAGTAGGGGATCTTGAAGGGCACCACGCGGCTCCACGCTTCGACGCCCTCCCACGTGTCCAGCTTCTCCATGAACTCGTGCTCCAACTCGCTGTCATAGTCCGCCTGGTTGAACACCGACTTTTTGGGGATGTACGTGTCCTTTGAGGTTTGCTTTGGCTGGGTCTCTGAAACTCTTACTGTTCTCAGGCTGGGCTCAAAGTCCCGCACGGTGGCAGCTATCTTGCGAATCTGATCTCGAAAAGCCTTCAGGATTTCGTCTACAACGGGCTCCAGATTGAGCCGCCTGACGTGCTCGGGGTTATCCCTATCAAAGTCGCAAAAGAGCTTCCCAGCAATGTACTCATCCAGCTTCCTGTCAATGACCGCTTTCATGTCCGTCCCGATCAGTTTGTTATCCTTGACGATCATATTGACCAGCTTGGCTTTGACGAAATTATAGAAGGTATAGAACCTCAGTTCGACCTGCTCTCCCCCAGCCTCGCGTTCGCCGAGTCGCTTGTGTACACGCTGGGGGTTGCTGACGTCAAAAGCCGTAACGTAGAACTTTGGGGCAAGCATCGCGTCCACGTTGATCAACGTGGCATCAAGGGCTCGGGTCTGATAGGTTCCTCCAGACAGGATGGGCACCTCAATGTCGTACGCTAGCTTGGACTCATCGACCCTGATCGTCTCCACTGGCTTCTCTGGTCGGCCCGAATCAATGTGGAAGTCGTACCCGTGTCGTTTCTTCTCGGCTTCCCAGAACCGCTTGAAGTTGGGATGCTCGATGATCCATAGCTTCTCTTCCACCTCGTACTCGTCATCGCGGTTCTTGTGAGGGAATCTACGCCGCAGCCCCCGACCAATGATCTGCTCCACCATGATCTGGCTGCCGGCTGCCCGCAAGGGGACGATGCAGTAAACCGACTTGACGTCCCACCCCTCCTGGAGCATAAGCACGCTGACGATGACCTCAATCCTATTCCCAGGCTCATCTATCTCCCTGGCAACTCTGCGCGCAGTCTCCAGGTCTCGCTTCAGAATCTCCCCGGTGGTCTTGTTGGTATGAATTACCAGAACCTCCTCATTGGTGTAGGGGTTATCTGGGTCCTCGATGATAGCGTTGCCAATCTCGTCGGTGGTGCTGGTGAGAATAAAGAGGACCGGCTTGGCTGGCGTGTCAGCGTAAGTTTGCTTCAGCTCTCCCAGTTTCTTGAGGCCTTCTTCAACGAGGAATTGCTTTTGCCTCTCGTCCGACCAGAGGACGATCTTGTCCTGCATATTGGCGTAGGTCTGGATCTCAATATCCTTGACGATGCCGTCGGGGTCTATGGCCTGCTTCAGGCCATACTCATAGATGATGTGTTCAAAGGGGGAGCCGTCGGCGTAGTACTTGTTGGTGGCCGAAAAATCCAGTTGCAGGTGGAAACCCCGCGCGTTGTCGTGAACGTAGCGGATGATGCGCGACCATTCCGGCGCGGCGCTGTGGTGCGCTTCGTCGTTGATGACAGTGACATTGTTGTATCTCAGCACTCGGTTGACCAACGGGTTGATGAACTCGCCGATACGGGCATTGTCCAGCAGCAGTTGCAGTTGGTTTCGTCCACGAGGGGTCTCTTTGTCATAGAGCTGCTGGATGTTGGTTAGAAAGATGACACCGGTGCCGAACTCCGCACTGCCCTCGTTCTGCTTCACCACCTGCACGTTCTTGAAGTTGAAGTCGTACACCTTGTCGTTGGCCCAGCATTCGGGCGGCACGATGGGGAACTGCTTGAATATCGCCAGGTTTTCAAAGGCCAGTGCCAGGCGATCCAGAAGATGGTGTTGGGGCAGATCATCAGGAAGGTGCGGCTGTAGTTGTTCAGGTACATCCAGGCGATAGCCATAGCCATGACCATCGTCTTGCCGGAACCCGTGGCCATATTGAAGGCCAGTTTGGGGGTGGACGATTTAGTCAAATATTCGACAAAGGCTTCCTTGATCTGATTTTGTCGCTCCAATAGCTCTGGCGGGCTGAACAGCCGGTCCTGGAATTCCTTCAAGAGCGAGGCCTGTTCTATCAGATCGAGGTCTAGTTTGGAAACTATCTCCTTAACGCTCCTCACCTTCAGCACTTCGTAGCAGTAGATCAACACCTCGATGGCTTCGCGCTGGCAGCGCCAGTAGTCGAAAACCAGGCCCTACTCCAGAAAGTGCTCCTCGTAGAACCAGTACTGGAGCAGCCGTTTGGTGATGGGGGTGGTGCCTTTGTAGTTGGTCTCCTCCCAGCGGGTGGTGTTTCCCCGCCAGGTCTGGATTTCCCGCAGCAGTTTTCTGGAAAACAGCATCGTTATCCGTAGGCCTCTCGGCGATGTCCAACTTTCAGGATAACCAGCTTTTCGGCAGGCCGGTCTATCTGGTAAATGATTCGATAGTCACCAACACGATATTTGAAACAGCTACTCCATTCCTTCCCCCGGAGCGCTCGATGGTGTAGCAGTTCTGCGTTTTGCCCCATCCATTCCAGTTTGTCCAGAAGGCGTGTCTGAAGGGCAGGATCGAGGCGCTTTATATCCGCCTGCGCTTCGAGCGTCAGGATGACTTGAAAAGTCCTCATCGTCCGATCTGCTCTCGAAAGGTTTTCAGATCAACCCCTTCTCCTGAGCGCGCCTGTTCCAGAGAACGTCTGAGGGAAGCTGCAAACTCGGGCTGCAATTCCGCGTTTTCTTCATCCTGCAAACCCATCAAGGCATCCATCAATTGCGTAAGCCAGACCTCAAAGCGTCTGTCTATGGTGTGTTCAACCAGTTCCTCGAACTCTTTTGCTGACAGTGTTCCCAAAGCCCTTTCCATTGCTTGGCTCCTTTCTCCCCTCCCGGCCTACCGCCGGCGGGCCGGGCGATCGGTCGCTCACTCGCTTCCTACCTCCACCAGCTTGTTGGTATCGTTGCCAAAGATGTCCACCACCTTGAGCACCATCTGATTGCCGCTCACCTCGGACTCCTCCACCGCAAACTCTAATTCCAGGCTGCGATCCTTTCGGGTGCGGTAGGTTTGCCAGCGGGAGACAAAGTGCCGCCCGTCGTAGTCGTAGTCCACTGCCCAGTAGTCAATCAGGTTGGTCATCGTACTTCTCCCGGTTCTCCTCCTCGGTGTCGGCGAACTGATAGGTCTTGTACTCGGAGAGGTTCTGGATGACGAAGGGGCGCGGCGGCAGCCTATAGTCCTGCCCGTCGTTTTCCAAGTCTTTGGAAGCAGTCGTCATGAACACCTGTTCACCTCCAATGACGAAAATGATTGCATCTGCGCGGCGATTTCCCTGAAGGCCCGAACGTGGTACACTTATGAGTAGTCGCTGGTCCGAGGTCGATGTGTATCTGGTGCCGCGAGCCTGAGAAGCAGTCTGATCCGGATACCCAGAGGCACCGCCAATTGTTGCTGTGAGCACGTGGAGCAGAGTCTTTCTGTGATGGGTATCTGACCAGCCAATCTGCTCTGAGGAGGTGAACTATGTTGCGCATTATCTACAAGCGGGTTGCAGGACTGGACGCGCACAAGAAGACCGTTGTGGTCACGCGGATGCGGGTCACCGAGGATGGCAGGTTGGTGTGGGAGACCCAGACCTTTGGTACCACCACGCCCGATTTGCTGGCGCTGCACGACTGGCTCAGTGAATGGGGGTGCACCCACGTGGCGATGGAAAGCACCGGTGACTACTGGAAGCCGGTGTACAACCTGCTGGAAGGGGACTTCGAGGTGCTGTTGGTGAACGCCCAGCATGTCAAGCATGTTCCGGGGCGCAAAACTGACGTCAGCGACTCGGAATGGCTGGCGGAGTTGTTGCTGCATGGCCTGCTGACGCCCAGCTTCATACCGCCGAAGCCCCAGCGGAAACTGCGCGATTTGACGCGGTATCGGACGAAGCTGGTACAGGAACGCACGCGCGTGGTGAATCGCTTGCAAAAGGGACTGGAAAGCGCCAACATCAAGCTGGGTTCGGTAGTGAGCGACATTATGGGCATTTCGGCGCGGGAGATGCTGACCGGGCTGAGTGGTGGGGAAACGGATGCGGCCTGGCTGGCCAACTTAGCCCGCGGAGGCTGCGCAACAAGATCCCCGAGTTGGAAAAGGCCCTGACCGGCCTCATGGAGCCACATCACCGATTCCTGTTGGCTAAACAACTGGCCCACATTGACTTCTTGGAGGAACAGATTGAGGACCTCAGCGCCGAAATCGCGCGGCGGGTCGAGACCTTGAGCAACCCCTCCACGGGGAGGGGTACCACCGAGGACACTGAAGCTCCTGTCGCAGAGACGACAGAAGGTCAGAAGACTCCGTTGACCTGGGCTGAGGCGGTGGCGCTTCTGGACACCATCCCGGGGGTCGATGAAAGAACGGCAGAGGTGATGTTGGCCGAGATGGGTATCGACATGAGCCAGTTCCCTACGGAGGCGGCCCGCCAGATCGCGAGGTCAAGGAGCGTGACCCTCGTTAAGGGCGTCCTTTCGAACGATGCCCTATCCTCTCACCTGGGCGATCCCGTAGGACTCCACAATCGCACCACACAGTACAAGCAAGAACGCGAGCACGACGAGTACCCTCTCGGAGGGGGTCAATGTCACATCGCGCCAACTCCTACTGGCCACAACCTTCTTCCCGTCGGTGTAAACCAGCGTGAACTTGAAGGACGTTACCGCTGCCAGCAGGTACGCAGATAGCTCGACGAAGCCGGCATGGTGTAGGACGTCAAAGAGGCGAAGGAGCCTCTGGTGGAGCGGCAGGGCCGCGGTGACGACCTCTTGGGACCAGGTTCCAATGTAACTGACGGGCGATCAAGTTGGCCCCGACGACTACAAGCGCGAACACCAGATTGTAGGCGAATATCTGGAGTGTGCAAACCCACAAGACGGGCGAGAGCTCGAGCGCGCTGATAATAGGATGGCGACCTCTCAGAATGCCCTCAGGCAAGAGGAGGTAGCTCAGCACCGTTACAGGCACGAGAAGGACAAAGAAAGAGGCGTACATCCAAGCGATGCGCTTCCAGATGCTCTCGTCCGTGACGCTTTCTACCGCTCTTCTAGCTAGAACCAAGATGCTACCTCAGTGGCTGGGCCGCATAACTATTAACCTAGCGTTTGCAGAAAACCGCTGGTGACTGGACAAGGCTACACTTTCAGGCTACATTCAGGGTGGTACCGATCACCCTGTTCCCTGAAAGGAGTCTTGCCCATGACCGATTTTACCATGTTCTGCGAGATTGCGGAAGCGAAGGACCATGTCACCGCTGCCCTCCTGATCCCGCTGGAAATGTATGCCCAGCAGATCGGGTTCTTTGACCATCTGGGGCTTCTGCACTTGGACATGAAGGAGGTCAAACACACTGTTCCTGACAAAGCCGTGACCCAGATGATGAATATCGCCATCGGTAGTCCCTACAACCAGGACATCGACACCGACCTGCGGCCTGACCGACAGGCGGCCAACCTGCTCGGCCAGGAGCAGTTTCCGGATCAGAGCGGCATCAACCGCTTCTTGCGCCGCTTCACACCGATGCAGTTGGAGGATTTAACCCTTATCCAGGGGTTAACCTTGCGGCAGTATGGAGAAGTCAGCCAGGCTGAGGTGGTGGTCATCGATCTGGACGGCTTGGGTCTGCTGGCCAAAGGGAAACGGGGCCTCGATTTCCGCCAGTTTGAGTTAGTCTTCCCCCAGCGAGGTCATGTCTTCGCCCGCAAAGGGTACTTCGCCCATTACCCGGGCAAAGAAGGCTATCACGTCTTTGTGGCCTACACCGGCCAGTACCGAGAGATCATCGCCCATCTGTTGGACCCCGGAAATAT
>CAYRNM010000029.1:0-17210 GCA_964425465.1 uncultured Anaerolineae bacterium
GTTGCACTCCATTCGATCCGAGAGAGGATACTGAAAGCAGGTCAGGCAGATTCCACGCCGTCTTGCGGCCACGCTCCGGCATTGATATCTTGCAAGTATTCGACGCCGACCAGGATCGCCATCTGGAACTCCAAGAGTTTCTTCTGGGGCGCATGTCGGATCATTTTCTGCGGCACTGGCACATGCATCAAGCCCTCGATCAGACCAATATGCTGAGCAAACTGGCCCCAGGCGACCATCAAGCCGTGCTGAGTCGGCAAACGAACATGATCAGTCTCAACGCTCAGTTGGGTGGGTGTTGATTTGTAGTTCATTGTGGCATCCTCCTCAAGACTAAGGATACCACAGAACTGCTGTCATGACTCAGGCAATCTTGACAATTTTCACGCCGAACAACGATTTGGCCTGTGATTGCGCAAAACTTAGGCTAGGGAGCGAATAGATGATAAAATGCTGATAGATATCGCCCTTGGAATCGGCAATCGAGATGCGAGGTGGTGATTATGCCCCAAAAAGCTTTGACCGACATCCTCGAGCAACTCGATCCCTCCGAGCTGGATCGCCTCATCGAACTTGCCCTGAAGTTGAAGGAAAGCAAGGAGGAGATACGAGATCTCAATGAACTTAAGGCAACTTACCCTAACCAGTGGATCGCTTTGGCCATCCCAGAGGGTGAGGATCGGTATGATCCCCAAAAGGGGTATCTGATGGCCCACAGCCTGCATCGTGAGGCAGTTTGGGCCATCGTGCACGCCCTGCCTGCAAATCAAGACATCTACGTCTTCTTCAATGGGCCGGTAACGGCTAAGGGATTCAGCATAACCTTCTATGATACAGAAGATAAGCCTGAAGTTGCCTCAGTGGGCCGCTGAAAATGTCATCTTGCTCAATGTTAGGCTGAACGACAGGACATTGGTGCGGATGATGCTGGACACCGGGCAAAGTATACGGTGATTACGCCTGACATCGCGAGGAGGCTGGCCCTTGAACTGGAGGATGCCAGACGGATTCCAATAGTAACTGCCAGTCAGGTGGAGTTTGTCCCGCTGACCCCACTGGCGCGGGTAGATATCTATGGCTTGGTGGTTGAGCGTATCGAGGCAGCAATCCTCGATCTTCCCCCTGCTCTGGGCGTTGAGGGGCTGCTGGGGATGTCTTTCCTCAAGCACTGCCATTTAGTTTTGGATGTGCCCAAGCGGGTTTTAGAGTTGAGTCTCTCGCAATCCTCGCCTTGATTGACCTAATGCCCTCTTGATGACAACATTGTTGTGCTGCTGAGCAAGCTGGCGCCGTGGATGGGATTGGCGGCGCTGATGGGGCTGGCTGTCTCGGCCCCGGTGGTCGAGCTGCACAGGGGCTCAGGCTGAGCTTGAACCGGATTGCCGCCACTGCTGGCGTTGATGACCAAGAGTCGTAGTGCCCAAGCTTTCCCCTTGACTCTTCGAGACAAGTTGCGAAGCAGAGGTTCTGGTGAGCTTCACCGCCTGCCGGAGCCTCTGCTTCTTTATCCCTGTCTGTGACCAGTCGCCAGCACGACGTGGTCTATGTCACTCCCTGACCAGCTACAGCTCTTACGGCGATAGCTGAGGCCCCAGGCAGTCTTCCTGGGGCCTCACTAATTCACTCCCCATGTATGCCAATCAGCATGAAGACAGGGAGCTCATAGATGGTGAAAGCGTCGTCGAACGCAGGGGGCTTCCTCTCCCAGTGTCAGCCGCTCGTGGAAATCGAGCTTTTCCTCTCCCCGCTCCGCTGATTGAGCACCTCATACAGGAGCACCGCTGCTGCCGCCGCCACATTGAGAGAACTGGCGCGTCCGCGAAGAGGAATGCGGACCAGGGCATCAGCCTGGGCCTTGGCCGAGTCCGGCAGGCCCGGCCCCTCGCTCCCCATCACCATCACGGTCGGCCTCCGGTAATCCAGGGCGCGGTAGTCCTCCCTGCCATGAGCAGAGGTGGCTACAACTTGAAGGGGCCAGCCGGCGGCCTTGGCCTCCCAGGCCCAATGCCAAAGTGGAGCTTCGTCGGCCAGGCGCACCAGGGGCAGGGCGAAGAGTGAGCCCATACTGGCTCGCACGGCTCGCGGATCGTAGGGGTCAGCGGCGGGTTCGATCACCACCACGCCGGAAGCGGCGACGCAGTCCGCCGTGCGGATGAGGGTACCTAGGTTGCCGGGGTCGCGCACCTGGTGAGCCACTACCAGCAGCAGCTCCTCGCTGAGGGGAAGGGCCTCCAGAGGGAGGTCTACCATCTGCACCACAGCTCCCAACCCCTGAGGACCCTCCCGATCGGAGAGGCTTTGAAACACTCGGGAGGACACAGCCAGCCGTCGGTCCGGAGGGACCTGGGTTGCCAATGCCTTGGCATGGTCATTGGTCAGAAGCTCTGGCGCGTAGACCAGGCACTCCACCGTTGCGCCCGTCGCCAGTGCCTCGTGCACGATGTGGAGGCCCTCGATCCAGAAGTGCTTCCCCCGCTCCCGGTACTTGCGCATCCGCAGAGCACGAATAGCCTTCACCTTTGGATTCGAAGAACTGGTGATCCAGTCAGCCACTTATCCTGTCCCTCATCTCACAACGTAGGCCATTTGTCCTATGACCATACCCTATTTGCACCCTTTGCGCAACTTTCCCCCTTGCCTGAGAAAGGATAAAGAAGTACAATATCCCTCACCCGATTGAAAGAGCTTCCCACTGGCCAAAAGGGATTCAGGAGGCTGGTATGTTCCCCATTCGTGACAACCTGCCCACCCGTCGCTTTGCCTGGGTGACCGCCGCGCTCATCGCTCTCAATGTGCTGGCCTTCCTGGCCGAGCTCCTGTGGATGGCCGAAGGAACCCTGGATCAGGCCATCTACATCATGGGGGTGGTGCCCTATGAGGTGACCCATACCTTCTCCCTCCAGGTGGCGGCCAGCTTTCTCACCTCTATGTTCCTCCACGGCGGCTTCATGCACATCGCGGGCAACATGCTGTATCTGTGGATCTTCGGAAACAATGTGGAGGATGCGATGGGCCGGCTGCGATTTCTGTTTTTCTATCTCTTCAGCGGAATCGTCGCCACGGGTGCCCAGGTGTTCGTGCAGCCCAATGCCCAGGTGCCCACCATCGGCGCCAGTGGGGCCATCGCCGGCGTGCTGGGGGCCTACATCCTGATGTTCCCCCGAGCGCGGATCGACACCGTGCTCTTGCTCTGGCGTTTCATTCGCATTGTCCAACTCCCAGCCATCGTGGTGCTGGGCCTATGGTTTGTGCTCCAGCTTTTCAATGGCCTTCTGAGCTTCGGCCTGGCGGCCACAGGAGGCATCGCCTGGTTCGCCCATATCGGCGGCTTCGTCGTAGGCATGGCTCTGGGGCCCCTGCTGCGCCAGCGGCAGCGGATGTGGTTATGAGACCGATTGTCCCTACCTCACCCCCGAGCCCTATCGGGGCCAGCGAAATGAGACGGCCTACGTGCGCTTCGTGGCCCAGGCCATTGCGGAGCTGCAAAGCCGCCCCTTGGAAGAGGTCGCAGTGCCACCACCGCCAACGTCTGTCGTGTGTTTGGACTGCCAGAGGGATAGCGTGGTTGATCTGTCCATCGTGATCGTCAACTGGAATGTGTGTGACCTGCTGCGGAGGTGTCTGCGGTCCATCGTTGCAAGTTGCAAGTTGCAAGTTGCAAGTGAAGTGATCGTCGTGGACAGTGGATCAACGGACGGCAGCGTAGAGATGCTACGCCGAGAGTTTCCGTGGGTTCAGCTCATCGCCAATGAGGAGAATGTGGGCTTCATCAGGGGGAGCAACCAGGGCATTCGGGCCAGCCGAGGGCGGTGTGTGCTGTTGCTGAATCCCGATGCAGAGGTGGTGGGGGACGCATTGGACATCATGGTGGACTACATGGAGGGACATCCCCAGGTCGGCGCTCTGGGACCCCAGCTCCGCTACCCCGATGGCTCCATTCAGTCCTCACGACGGCGTTTTCCCACCCTGACCACAGCCTTTCTGGAGAGCACCATCCTGCAGCAGTGGTTCCCCCATAACCGGGTGTTGGATTGCTACTATATCAACGATCAGCCTGATGACGCCGTCCAGGAGGTGGACTGGGTGGTGGGGGCCTGCATCCTCTTTCGGCGGGAGGCCATAGAGCAGGTGGGGCTTCTGGATGAAAGTGCGTTCATGTACTCCGATGAACTGGACTGGTGCCGGCGGGCCAAAGCAGCGGGGTGGAGGGTGGCCTACCTTCCCACCGCCCAGGTGATCCACCATGAGGGCAAATCCAGCGAGCAGGCCCTGGCCGCCCGTCACATCCACTTCCAGGGAGCCAAGATCCACTACTTCCGCAAGCATCATGGCCGGTGGGCAGGGGCCATCCTCCGTGCATTCTTGCTCCTCACTTATGTCTACCAGTTGTTGGAGGAGGGGGGAAAATGGCTGGTGGGACACAAGCGGCCCCTGCGTATGCAGCGGATGCAAACCTATTGGCAGGTATTGGGATCAAGGCTGCGCACTGGATAGAGGAAAGAGCAATGAGGGTCTTTCTGCTCAGCGGTGAGTTTCCCCCCCTGCAGGGGGGGATGGGGGATTATACCAAGGAATTGGGCCAGGCGCTGGCGACGCTGGGAGTGGAGGTGCACGTCATGACCTCCACCCCAGGGGATAGCGTCCCGGAGGGGCTGATGGTTCACCCCCTCATCGGACGGTGGGGGTGGGGGTGCTGGGGACCGATCATCCACCTGGTGAGACAGGGACAGCCACAAGTGCTCCACATCCAGTATCAGACGGCGGCTTACGGGATGCACCCGGCGGTCAACCTTCTCCCCTGGCGATTGCACCTGTTGTCCCATCGCCCCCGGCTGGTCGTGACCTTCCACGACCTGCGGGTGCCCTACCTCTTCCCCAAGGCCGGACGGATGCGGCAGTGGGTCACGCAGGCCATCGCCCAGGGGTGCGACGCGCTGGTCGCCACCAATCAGGAGGACGAGTGGGTATTGCGAGAGTGGGGGTTCAGTGCCAAGATGACGCGCATCCCCATCGGCTCTAACATCACCCCTCAGCCCCCTCCAGGGTACGATCGAGAGGCCTGGCGCAGGAAATGGGGGGTAGGCCCAGAGGCGAAGCTCCTGGGCTACTTTGGGTTTCTCAACGCCAGCAAGGGGGTAGAGACGCTCCTGCAGGCCCTCAAGCTGTTGGTGGAGGATGGCCATGACATGCATCTGTTGATGGTGGGAGGCAAGGTAGGCTCCAGTGACCCCACCAACATCGCCTATGCTCAGTGCATGGAAACGTTGATCGAGGAATTGGGCCTGAGCGCTCAGGTCCACTGGACCGGCTTCACACCTCAGTCGGAGGTCTCAGCCCATCTGATGGCCGCCGACCTGTGTGTACTGCCCTATCGGGACGGCATCTCCTTCCGCCGGGGAAGCCTGATGGCCTGCCTGGCCCATGGCTGCCCCATCGTCAGTACTCGTCCCTCGGTGCGCATCCCAGAGTTGCGCGAGGGGGAGAATGTGCTGCTGGCCCCGCCTGACGATCCCGCTACCCTGGCCCGGCGTGTGGAGGATGTGGCAGGGGATGCCAACCTCCGTCAGCGACTGAGAGAGGGTGCCTGCTGCCTGGCCCAGGACTTCACCTGGCCGGCCATCGCTCGGCAGACGGTAGCCCTCTACGAGAGGCTGTTGCGTGAGTAGGTCACAGCCCTCTCTTCATCCTCACCTGCTTGCCCTGCTCCTCTTCGCTCTCCTCACCATAGTGATGACCTACCCCTTGGCCCTCCGAGCCTGGAACACTGTTGAGAACTACGGCGATCCCCTGCTCAACACCTGGATCGTGGCCTGGGATGTCCATCAACTGGTGCGAGATCCGTTGTATCTCTTCCAGGCCAACAACTTTCGCCCTTACCCCAACACCCTGGCCTATTCGGAGAACCTGTTGTCCATTGCGGTGCTGGCTTCCCCTTTCCTTCTTCTGACCGGCAACCCTGTCTGGGTGCATAACCTTTTTCTGCTGCTTTCCTTTCTATTGTGCGGCTGGGCGGCCTATCTCCTGGCCTACGACCAGACAAGGAGTTGGACAGGGGGAATGGTCGCTGGCGTCATCTACGCCTTTGCCCACTACCGCTGGGGCCACATCAGCCACCTCCAGCTCCTGAGCGCTCAGTGGTTGCCCCTGGTGCTTCTGTACCTGCGCCGTTGCGTCCGTCGGGGACACCGTCCCCGTGATGCGGTACTGGCGGCCGGATTCTTCATCCTGCAGGCCCTTTCCTGTATCTATTATGCTTTCTACACCGCACTGACGGTGTTCCTGTATTTGATCTATATGCTGCTCACCCGTCAACTGAGGCTGGATCGGCGGCTGCTGTGGGGGGCACTGGCGGCGGGGGGAGTGCTTTCGATCCTCATCCCGGTGGCCTTTCCCTACTTTCAGGCTCGGGCCGCGGTGGGGGAGTTTGAATTGGAGGCTCAATCCGGGGCACGGCTAGTAGCCTGGATCACAGCGGCCGAGGGCACGCTCCTGGGCCATCTCCCCCCTTTTAACGCCTTTGGCAGGCGGTCGGAGCACACCTTTTTCCCAGGCCTGGTGGCGTTGGGCCTGGCGGTATGGGGCCTTCTACAACGACGGATACGGCTCGAAAAGGTATTCTACATCGCTTTGATCACTCTGGCCTGGGCGCTGTCTCTGGGGCCAGAGCTGCGGCTCATAGGCGGACGGGGGCCCATCTTTAAGCCCTTGCCTTACGCCTTCTTATACCACCTGCCTGGCTTCTCCGCCATGCGCGTCCCGGCGCGGCTGGGCTTGCTGGTGATGCTGGGGATTGCGGTGCTAGCGGGGTATGGGGCTGCGGAGCTGTACAGGCGGGCAGGGCGGTGGGGGCCTGGGCTGACCTTGGCAACCTTAGCCCTGATGGTAATAAGCTACTGTCCCGCGCCACTTCACCCCCGCCCCATCGCGGTGGGGGCCGAGGTGCCGCCTGTCTACCGCTGGCTGGCGGCTCAACCACCGGGCTCCACCATTGTCGAACTGCCCTCGGCAAGCTCCATCTGGTTCCTCGAGGATGGCGTCTCACCCCAGCGGCTGGCCCACCAGCAATACTTCTCTGCATATCACTGGCAGCCCCTGATCATGGGCTATAGCGGCATGTATCCGCCCCTGTTTAGGGAGCACATCATCCACCTCCTGCATTTCCCCTCCCGTGAGGCGTTGGCCTATTTGCGGGGGCTGGATGTGCGCTACATCATCATCCATTGGGATGAGCTGTCGGGAGAGGAGAAATATGTGCTGGAGCGGGGGCTGGGCCGTTTCGCAGAGGAGCTGGCGCCTGTGGGATGGCTGGGGAGCGATCAGGTCTACGCCTTGCCATCCATCGAGGCCCAGCCCCCTGCCCTGGAGATCTACTGCCCTCCCACTGTACCTCCCAGCGGCCCCTACTATGCCTACCTGCTGGTGCGGACAGAGGAGGAACGAGCCATCGTCAGCCTGCGCCCTAGCCACTTCCGGTTCTGGTTCGAGTGGCAAGATGGTAGAGGGCAGTCAGAGGGAGGGGAGCAGGAAGCCGCCTTGCCGCTAACCCTCGGGCCAGGGACAACGGTCATCCCCTTGGTCCTACCCCGTCCACCAGCCCTGGATTCTCAACTGACAATAGCAGGACAAGTTGGCAACTTATCCTTATCTGTCGTCGAGGCTCAAGTGCTGGCTCAATCTCACGCATCACGCATTACGCATTGCGAGGTGGACATCCCCGGCCTGAAGGGGAACCTCCTGCCGGTAGAGCACCCTTTCGAGGAGGGGTTGACCCTCAGTCATGTGATCCTCCCCCGCGGACGCCAGTACACGGTGGGAGACACGGTCAACGTGCTCCTGGCCTGGCGCAGTGAGATCGAGGGACGGGAGCACATGCCCGCTGTCTCGGCGCAGCTCTTCGACCCGGCAGGCAACAAAGTGGCTCAGTGGGATATGATGCTGGCCAATGGGCTTCGCAGTCAGACGGACTGGCGTGGGGGTACAGTCATCCTGGGCCGACACCCCTTAACACTGTTGCCCTGGCTGCCACCGGGGGAGTATAAGCTCCTGGTGAGCCTCTATGACCCCCGCGAGGGGGGGCGCTTACTGGGACCCCGACTGCCTGTGGCGACCCTCACAGTTCAGCGCCCGCTCTTCGACCCCACTCTGATCGAGCATCACCAGTGGGCCCGGCTGGGGGAGGACATTGCGCTCCTGGGGTACAGACTCAGTGACGCACAGGTGCAGCCCGGTGCCCGAGTGGCCCTCACCCTTTTCTGGGAGCCCCTGGGCCCCATCGGCGCCGATTACACCGTCTTCACCCATCTGCTCGGCTCCCAGGGGATGATCGCCCAGGCGGATGGCCAGGCCTGCGGAGGGGCCTATCCCACCTCCCATTGGACAGCAGGCCAGGTGGTGGAGGACCGCTACGAGTGGCTCGTCCCCAAGGACACCCCGCCGGGCGAGTATCCCATTGAGGTGGGGATGTACCTGTTGGACACGGGGGAGCGGTTGCCCGTTTTCAACCCACAGGGAGAACGGCTGCCGGAGGACCGGGTGCTGCTGGGCTCATTGACAGTTAAGTCCCCTTGAGGAGGCATGGCGTGAAACTGTCCATCATCATCCCCGTCTACAACGAGAGGGCCACCATTCAAGAGGTCATCGCACGCGTCCGCGCCGTGGAACTGGGAGGGGTGGAGAAGGAAATTATCGTGATTGACGATGGCTCAGTTGACGGGACGGGGGATATCCTGGGGGATTTTGTTGGCCAGGAAGTGATCGTCCACTCCTTTGCCTCCAATTTGGGCAAAGGGGCAGCGCTGCGCAAGGGGATCGAGATAGCCACCGGCGACCTCGTTCTCATCCAAGACGCGGACCTGGAGTATGATCCCCAGGATTACCCAGCCTTGTTGGAGCCGATCCTGAAGGGACGAGCACAGGTGGTGTATGGCTCCCGGTTCAGGGGGCGCATAGAGGGCATGCAAGTTGCCAATTGGATCGGCAACCGGGTCTTTGCATTCCTGGCCAATGTGCTGTATGGGGCGGGGATCACCGATGAGGCCACGGCCTACAAGGTCTTCCGGGCCGAGGTCATCAAGGGGTTGCGCATCCGGGCCCGCCGTTTCGAGTTCTGCCCCGAGGTCACGGCCAAGCTGAGCAAAAGGGGCTACCAGATCCACGAGGTGCCCATCCACTACCAGGGCCGATCCAGCGAGGAAGGAAAGAAAATCAGGTGGCGGGATGGGCTTGTAGCTATCTGGACGCTGTTCAAATACAGGTTTGTGGATTGATGGGCCAGCGTACTATTGGTTTTATCAGGCGACACAGCAGGATCGTCCTAATTCTCCTGGCCTTCTTCGGTTTGGGAACCCTTTACAGCATCACGGTTCCGCTCTTCGAGGCCCCGGATGAGGATGGGCACTACACCTACGTGAAATACATGGCCGAGGGGCAAGGGCTGCCGGTGATCCATGTGGACGGCGAGGAGAACCCTGTCTCACCCTACGTCATCAACCATCCGCCTCTTTACTACACTCTGGCAGGGCTGGCTGCATCCTGGGTCGGGATGGAGGACTTGGAGGACGCAGCCTGGTACAACCCCCATTTCGACTACGGTGTGCGGGGACTGAGGGGCAACAAGAACGCGGTGATCCATACTCAGAAAGAGGCCTTCCCCTATCGGGGGACCTCGCTGGGGGTGCACATAGGCCGCTGGGTATCGCTGCTGTTGGGGAGCGGGGCCGTGTGGGCCACCTATCTCCTGGCACTGGAGCTCTTCCCCGAGCGGCGATGGCTGGCCCTGGGCGCAGCGGCCATCACCGCTTTCAACCCCCAGTTCCTCTTCATCAGCGCCCGGCTGGGCAACGACGGAGCCGTCGCGGGCTTCTGCTCTCTGGCATTGTGGGCCACGGTGAGGCTTTTGAACCAAGAGCCGACAGGGTGGCAGCCCCTCTGGTTAGGCAGCTTCCTGGGCCTGGCCCTGCTGTCGAAGGTGAACGCCATAGGGCTTTTGCCGGTCGTGGCCTTGGCCATCCTCCTCAAGGCCATCCGGCACCGCTCACTCCGGTCTTTCGTCCTATGGAGCGGGATGACCTTTGGCGTGGCTATGATAATAGCCGGCTGGTGGTACGTGCGCAACGGCTTGCTCTACGGTGATCCCCTTCTGTGGAGGGTGCACCTGGAACTGGTGCCCCGCAGGGAGCCTACCCCCACTCTGGGGCAACTCTATCGCTACGAATTGGGCAGCTTGGAGACTTCCTTCTGGGCTGTCTTCGGCTGGATGAACATCCCGGTCCAGGAGCGGATTTACTGCATTTTGCGGCTACTGACCCGCGTGGCGGCGCTGGGGCTGTTGAAGTTAGTCCTCAGCCCTCACTCCTCAGTCCGGGGTATGAGTGAGCAAAACCAGGATCAAGGGGAAGGGAACCTGGAGCTGAGGAGCACAGAGTACGGAACACGGAACACGCTCTACGGACTATGGATACCAGTGCTATGGCTTGCAGTCCTTTTTCTGTCATTGTGGCAATTCATGCAGGTCCAGCCCGGCGCTCAGGGGCGATACCTTTTTCCGGGTATCTCCGCTATCTCTCTGCTGCTCCTCCTGGGACTCAGCCAGTGGGTGCCCCAGAAACTCCATTCTTTTCTGGCCGCGGCGGTGGCTGGAGGCCTCTTTCTCCTGGCCCTCCTGTGCCCCTTTGTCTACATCATGCCCGCCTACTCCTACCCCCCCATCCTCTCCCCAGAACAGGTGCCTGACGATTTGAACCGGCTGGAGGTCAACTTCGGCGGCCAGGTGGAACTGTTGGGGGCCAGGGTGGGAAGGCAACCACTTCATCCGGGGCAGAAGGCGGAGGCCACCCTCTGCTGGAAATCGCTGGCCGAAATGGATCGAAACTACAGCGTCTTCCTTCACCTCTTCGACTGGAGCGGGGAGCGAGTGGGACAACTGGACATCACCCCCGGAGTGGGCTCCTATCCCACCACGCTGTGGCAGGTGGGGGACATCCTCTGCGACGACTACGAGGTCCCCATCTCGCCCCAGGCAACCGTCCCGATAGCAGCCCGCGTGGAAGTGGGCCTCTACGAGCGGGGGAGCATGGAGCGATTGCCTGCCTCTGACAACGTAGGACAGCCTATAGGGCAGGTGATCGCCGGTCGGGTGAAGATAGTCCCTCACCAGTGGCCGCCGTACGAGATCGAGAACCCCTTGCACTTCCAACTGGGGGAGCGGTTCGCCCTGAGAGGCTATGACCTGAGTCCCCGTGAGCCTAGGCCAGGGGAGGAATGGCATGTGACCCTCTACTGGCAGGCGCTTGAGGAGGGGGACCAGGATTACACCGTGTTTGTCCATCTCCTGGACCCGGAGGGGCGGATGTGGGATCAGGCCGATGCTCAGCCCTTGGGCGGCGACTACCCCACCTCTTTCTGGGGGCCGGGGGAGCTCATCCAGGACCGGTATCTCCTCTCTCCCCCGCCTCAGGCTCCGCTGGGTGTATACGAGATTGAGGTGGGGATGTATCTGCTAGCCACCGGCGAACGGCTGCCAGTGAGGGATGCGGAGGGGATGAGGGTGCCGGGGGATCGGATTCCATTGGGACCGGTGGAGGTTGTGGAGAACTGACAGTGCAGAACTTGTTTGAACGGCTTTTGAGAGCCATTCGAGAGCACAGGTGGTTTACCCTGCTACTGATCTCCTTTGTGCTGATGGGGATGCTGTACAGCGTGACTACCCCCTTCTTCGAGGCCTCCGATGAGCTGTGGCACTATCCCATGGTGAAGCGCTTCGCTGAGGGCAAGGGTTTGCCGGTGCAGGATCCGGAGACGGAGACAGAGTGGCGTCAGGAGGGAGGGCAGCCGCCTCTTTACTATGCGCTGATGGCAGTGCCCACTTTCTGGATCCATACCGACGACCTAAAGGAGCTCCAGCGCTATAACCCTCACAGCTACATCGGCCGGGCGGACCGGCGGGGCAACCGCAATATCATCGTCCACACCGAGCAGGAGCGCTTCCCCTGGCAGGGCACCGTCCTGGCAGTGCACCTCATCCGCATCCTGTCGGTGCTTCTGCAAAGTGCGACCATACTGGGCATCTACCTCCTCAGCCTGGAGATCATACCCGACCATCGGGAGCTGGCCCTGGCCGCGGCCTCCCTGACCGCCTTTGTCCCCATGATCCTATTCATCTCCGCCTCCGTCAACAACGACAATCTCATCGTCCCCATCGCCACCTGGACGCTGTACCTGCTGGTGCGCATCGTCAAAAAAGAGGAAGCAACGCCGGACCGGCTGATCACCCTGGCCCTGCTGGTGGGGTTGGGGGGCATCGCCAAGATGAGTGGGCCAGGTCTCCTGCCCTTGAGTCTGATCGTACTCTGGGTGGTCGCCCGCCAGCGGAAGGAGCCGCGCATCTTCCGCCAGGGGGGTGGGATCGTTCTGGCCGGGTTCCTGCTTATCGCGGGCTGGTTCTACTGGCGCAACTGGCGGCTGTACTTCGACCCCTCCGGCTGGTCGGTGTGGCTGAAATTTGGCCACGGGGCACGGGAGGAGCTTCCCTGGCTGAAGCTCCTGGGGGAGTGGGGGAGCTTCCGTGACGCCTACTGGGCCCTCTTCGGCGGGGTCAACATCCAGGTCCACGAGTGGATTTACAGTCTGCTTGACCTCCTGGTCCTCATCGCCCTGGCAGGGCTGATCCTCAGTCTGGTTCGGGCTCGGAGGGGAGGAGAGGCGCGACGGGTGTGGGCCCTGCTGTGGGTGCCCCTCCTGTGGCTGGTGCTCATCATCTTCGGCCTCTTCATCTGGACCAACCTCATCGAGGCCTCTCAGGGGCGGCTCATCTTCCCCGCCACCGGCTCCGTATCCCTGCTTCTGGCCTACGGGTTGAGCCAGTGGGTCCCCCGGCGCTGGCACGGTACGCTGGCCGCCTCTTTGGGCGGGGGATTTCTGGCCTTCGCCCTGGCCTGCCCCTTCGTCTACATCATGCCCGCCTACAGACCGCCCCAGCCCCTCACCGCTGATCAGGTGCCTGAGGATCTCTCTCGCCTGGACATCACCTTTGGCGACCGGGTGCGCCTGCTCGCCGGCCGGGTTGAGCCGGGCCCCTATCACCTGCGGGATAAGGCCCAGGTGACGCTCTGCTGGCAGGGTCTGCAAAAGATGGACCGGGATTGGAGTGTGTTCATCCACCTTTTCGGACGGGAAGGGGAAAAGCTGGGGCAGACGGATATCTACCCCACCCTGGGGTTGCGCCCCACGAGCTTCTGGGAGCCGGGCGATGCCTACTGTGACACCTACGATCTGCCCCTCAAGAAGCAGGGGGATGTCCCCGTGCTGGCTCGGGTGGAGGTGGGGTTGTACGATTACACCTCCGCGGAGATGGAACGGCTGCCGCCCGTCAGTCCCTCTGGGGAGGTGATGGGGCATGTGGAGATAGGGCGGATCAAGGTGATCCCCCGGCCTTGGCCCCTGTACAGGCCCACGCACTCCACGGACTACAGCCTGGGGGGGCTGGTTACTTTGGTGGGCTATGATCTGGAGGAGCAGGTGCAAGTCGGCAAGAAGCTGGACTGCATCCTCTACTGGCGTGTCGAGCAACCCTTCCCCGCCGACTACACCGTCTTCAACCACCTGATCGGTCCCGACGGGCAGATGGGGGGCCAGTGGGACAGCCAGCCCTTAGGAGGTGACTATCCCACCTCGGTTTGGGCTCCGGGCGAGGTGATCCGTGACGAGGTTGAGATTCCTGTACGGGCGGATGCTCCGCCGGGCCAGTATCAGCTTGAGGTGGGGATGTACCTGCTGGCCACAGGCGAGCGGCTGCCTGTCTCAGAGAAGGGCAGTCCCATTGGCTCCCGCATGTTGCTGGTGCCGGTGGAGGTGGTACAATAGCTGATGCGTGATAAAGTGAGGGAGGACAAATGTCAGTGATCGAGGTTACTCCTCAACTGCGTCTGGCTTTGGAAAGGTTGGAAGGTGAGACACTCAACCAAAAGTTGGCTCGGCTGATCTGTGGTCAACTCCGCTGCTACCTGGAAGAATGCGAGAGGGAAATGCTGGAGTTGGAGATCAAATATGGGGTGAGCTATGAGGAGTTCAGGGGGAAGCTGGCGGCGGGAGAACTGAGAGACGAGTTCTCCTATCCTCTGGAAGAAGATGCCATGCGGTGGGAGGACCTGAGAGTCGAAAAAAGGCACTGGCTGGATCAGTTGAAAATCCATTGAGGAATTGCTCTGATGACCTCGACGAGTTCAGAGAACGTTGTGTCAGCGCAGCCGAGGAGCATTTTGCAAAAGCTGACCTGCGCATTCAGATCAGGCGCGGCACCGTGTTTGAGGCCAGAGGGGGGGAAGCATGTCCAAACTTGATAGGCGTGACCTCTACGTAGCCCTGGTTCTGCTCCTCCTGTGGGGCCTTTTCTTCTGGCGCTATCTGACCCCCGTGGAGGCGGATCGGGTGGCCTTCCCGCGGGGCGACCTCTCCGAGCACTTCTACCTCCTGCGCTCCTTCGCCTTCGACGAGCTGAAGGCCGGGCGTTTCCCCCTCTGGGGGCGGGGCGTCTTCGATGTCTACCCCTTCCAGGCCGACCCGGAGTCGGCACTGTTTTATCCGCCCGTGGCCCTGGAGCTGCTGATCGGGCTGGTACTGGGCTGGAGCGCGCTCCCCCTGCAGGCCATCCAGGTGGAGGCCATGGCCCATGTGCTTTTGGCCAGCTTCCTGTGCTACCTCTTCCTGCGAGAGGAAGTGGGACATCGGCTGGCGGCCCTGCTGGGCAGCCTCGCCTTCGCCTACGGTGGCTACCTCACCGCCTATCCCCTCCAGCAGATCACCTTTCTGGAGGCTGCCGTCTGGCTCCCCCTGGCCCTCTGGAGTGTGAAACTCTTGACCAGAACGGGGAAGAAGCGCTACCTGGTGCTGACGGTCCTGGCCTTCACCTTAGCCTTCCTGACTGGAAACCCCCAGAACCTGATCCAGCTCTTCTATGCCACGCTGGCCTACTACGCCTATCAGTGCTGGCGCACACGCCTTCCATGGCCTGTGGCACTGAAGCGCCTTGGACTGGTGCTGGCCCTGACGATGGGCCTGAGCGCGGTGCAACTGCTCCCCTCCCTGGAGTGGTGGCGCCATTCCACCCGGGCCAGCATCTCCTTCGAAAAAGCGGCGGTGGCTTTCCCTCCCCAGGACGTGGTGCAACTCGTGGTCACCGGATTGGTGAGCTACTGGCAGCCCCTTTACGTGGGCCTCTTCCCCCTGGTGCTGGCCTTCCTGGCCTGTGCCACGGGACGAAAACGGGACCTTCCCTTCTGGGCTGGGCTGACTATCGTGGCCCTGATCTTCTCCTTCGGCAAGAATCTCTTCGGCTTTGAGGTGGCCTACTTGGCACTGCCCGGCTACAGCCTGTTCCGCGACCAGGAACGCCATGCTTACCTGGTGGCATTTGGACTGAGCATTTTGGCGGCCTATGGACTAGATGCCTTGCTCTCTCCGCTGAAGCGCTGGGAGCGGAAGTGGGTCCACCACACTGCCCGCTATGTGCGCTATGCCCTCCCGGTGGTGTTCCTCCTCATCGGCGCGGCCGTCCTCCTCCATCGGATGGAGCTGGACGTGAGCGACAGTCAGAAGCTGGCCGATCACCTAGCGGTGCTGTTCCTCTGCCTGGCCTTCGCAACAGCGCTTCTCACCCTGCGATGCTACCGGCCACGATCTCGGTCGGCACTCGGAATCCTGGCCTTGATGCTGGTGGTTTTTGATCTGTTCACCCTGAACCGGGCCCGCTACTATGCCCAGCCCCACGATCCCCATCAGGTGAGCTCCCTGTTTCAGCAGATCAAGGCTGACCCCGGCTGGTTCCGGGTGCAGGAGGATGAGTTCCCCCTCATCCGCAACGTTGCTGGCCGTAGGGAGCTGCGTGGCATGTGGGGGGTAGCTATTCGTCTGAACCACTACAAGGAGTTCCTGGACCGTGCTCCGGAGGATGTGCGTTGGAAGCTAATGGGGGCCAAGTACGTCGTCACCTGGCGGGGAAGCCTGGTCACCTGGCAGGGGCGGGAGATGGCGGACGTGGAGGTGCTAGGGAAGGAGGGAGAAGGAGAGTCGTTGAAGCACTTCTACCGGTTGCCCTGGCAGCCCCAGCGGGCCTTCGTGGTGCGAGAGGTGGCTGTGGCTCAGAATCGGGACGAGCTGTATCAGATCCTCAGCTCCCCTGACTTCGATCCCTTCCGCACCGCCGTGTTGTGGGAACCCATCCCGTTGAAGCCTGCGCCGAGGGCGGGGGACGGAGTGGTCATCACCAGCGATACGCCGGCCTGCATTGGACTACAGGCCCGGTTGGGCGCGCCGGGGCTTCTGGTGCTGAGCGAGGTGACCTACCCTGGCTGGCGGGCCTACGTAAATGGCCAGCCGGCCAAACTCTACGAAGCCGACGGCATATTGCGGGCCGTGCCGCTGCCGGAGGGCGAATCCAGGGTGGTGTTTCGCTTCCTGCCACTGACCTTTTATGTGGGGGTGGCCTTTTCATCCCTCACGGTGTTGCTCATCACGGGGTATGCTGTCGTCGAGTGCAGAGGGGGGAAGCGGCTAAGAAAGAGCTCGTCACAAAGATGACTCAGCGCCTGCGAGGTCACTCCGGCCCCTGCCTGATCTCCCACTCCATCCCCCCATAGCCCCGTACCGCGCCCACGGACTCCAGGAGCCACTGGCCTGGGCTGCCGGCCACATCCTCCCCATTCCACCTCTGCACCACTACCCGACGGCTTTTACCGGCTGCAGCCAGCCGAGGGAGGAGCGCCGGGAGCGCCCGCCGGATCAACCCCTCATCGGCTCCCTGAGCCGTGGTGAGAGCTGTGCCATTTCCCTCCGCTAAAAGCACGGGCCAGCCATGATGCAATGCCAGATAGGTGGAGGGAAGACGGGAGAAGTGCAACGTCTCTCCCGTGGCCATCACCGGCCCCCCAATGTCCTGAGGGCCAAAGAGGTTGGCTGGATCACAACTGTTCATTACCACCATGGGCTCACCATCCCCCGCCGGCCTCGCCGCCTCTCGAAGCTCCTCCACCGCTTCGGGCAGTCCAAACTGCAGGCCCGAAAGCCCCTCCACAAAGTACCCCCGCCGCACCTCGCCCCGCATCTCCAAGAGCCGAAACTGGAGGTACAGATCATCCCAAGCCCACTGCCCCTCCTCATTCTCCAGCGCGGCCTGGGTCACCACGCCGTAGCGGTTCAGCAGTTGGAGCGCCTGACGC
>CAYRNM010000029.1:17310-20861 GCA_964425465.1 uncultured Anaerolineae bacterium
TCCAACTGAGCGGCATCGAAATCGCGCAGCCGACCGGGGAGCACCTCGCGCTCCCACACTGGGCCGACCACAGGCACAGCTCGGAGCTGTTGCAGCACCTGTGCCAGCCCTCGCGCGCCGGAGAGCTGCGCCTGGGGGTGCAGGTGCTGCCAGCGGGCTAGGAAGGCAGCGTAGGCGTAGAGGGGGACGGGCTGAACTTCCTGCCGGAGGAGGGTGAGGGTGCGGCGGTGGATCTGCTCCAGGTTGCGGCGGTCCGCATACTGGACGGAGGGGTATTCAGATGTTTGGAATCGGCCACGGACAACCTCCCGGGACTCGACGAGGTGGCTGAGCTCGCCCTCCAGCCAATCGGCGGGGAGATCATAGCGGGCCCGGATCTCTTCAATTGTGACGGGGCCGGAGTGGGCCAGGAAGCGGCGGAGGATCTCTCGCCGCGCCTCTTCAGGCTGACAGTGTAGGGTGAGCAGCCTTTGGGGGATGGGCGGCGTCGGGGGCAAGTCGAAGGCATCGCGGTAGAGGGGGTAGTGCTCGGCGCTGATCCAGCGAGAGACCGGGCCGGCCGAGCTGGGAATCTGAACCGGCAACACGCGTCCCTGATGGGCCAGCTCTGCCAGCCAAGCCGGGCCATCGCCTGCAGTACGCTCCTCCACCTCCGACGTGGTCAGGTCCCCCATGTCTCCTAGCAACCAGGCCAGTTCCTCTGCGGAGCGGGCACGTGCCGTGGGGGCCCTTCGAGCCACCCGCTCTGATACCTCCTTCACCGCCTCGGGCCGGAGCAGCTCCGCCAGGTCCACCTCCTCCAGCAGATCGGCCAGCAGCTCACGGTTAAAAGACAATGCCTGCAGTTGCTTCTCCGCCTTGGGCGCGTCCCACTCGTACATGTAGATGTTGATGAAGTCGAAGAGCAACCCTGCTGCCACAGGAGAGGGCACCACCGTCTCCACGGGCAGCACCTCGATCTCCCCCTGCTGGATCCGAGTCAGCACCTCCTCCAGGTGGGGCCAGTCCATCACCTCACGCAGGCAATCACGATAGGTCTCGGCCAGGATGGGGTAATCCTCGAAGCGCTTGACCACCTGCAGGAGGTCTCTGGCTCGCAACCGCTGCAGCCAGAAGGGGGTTCGCTTCCCAGGCCGCATCCCCGGCAGGAGCAGCGCCCGCTGGGCATTCATGCGGAACTGAGCACCGAAGAGGGCGGAGCGGGGAAGCTCCTGCAACAAGCGCTCGCGGGCCTCCTGAGGGGTAAGCTGAGCTACCACATCCAGCGGGGGATCCACATCCGCCTCGGGGAAGCGGAAGATAAGGCCTTCGTCGTTGGCCAGCACCTCCACGTCCACCCCTGTCCGCTCTCGCAGCACCCCGGCCAGGGCCAGTCCCCAGGGGCCATTGACCTGGCCCCCGAAGGGGGAATGCACCACCAGCCGTGGATCGCCCAGCGCGTCGGAGAAGCACTCCACGATGACCGTTCGGTCGGAGGAGATGGCGCCGATGGAGTCGAGCTGGCGGCGGACATACTCCAGCACGTTGCGGGCCGAGTGGCGATCCAGGGCATAGTCCCGCTGCAGCCACTGTATAAGCTTCTCAGAGGTTCCTTCCTGCCCTCCTTCAGGAATAGCACAGCTTGCTGCGCGTTGGCGCGGGGCTAGCTCCGCTACTCCATCAAAGGCTCTGCTCTGGGAAGGAGGCAAGGAGGAATCGAGGGCCTGCACCCGCTCCGCGACTTCGCGGCGGAACTGGCCGATGCGTACCCCCAGCTCATAGGGCCGCCAGGGGAGGTCCCCCCGCCAGAAGGGGAGCCGGGGCGGCGCGCCCGGAGCGGGAGCCACCACCACCCGGTCGTCGGTGATCTCCACCGCTCGCCACACCTGCGATCCCAGCACGAAGACGTCGCCCACCCGTGTCTCGAACACAAACTCCTCATCCAGCTCGCCGATCTGGGTCTGGCCGTCGGGCAGGTAGGCCCCGAAGGTCCCTCGGTCGGGGATCGTGCCCCCATTGGCGAGGGCCACCATCCGGCTGCCGGGCAGCGCACTGATCCGATCGTTCACTGGATCCCAGGCGATGCGTGGCCGGAGATCGCGAAAAGCTTCGCTGGGGTACTTCCCGGCCAGCATCTGCAGCACGGAGGCGAAGGCTCGGCGGGAGAGGTTTCGATAGGGGTAGGCCCGGCGCACCAGGGCGTAGAGCGCCTCCACGCTCCACGTCTCCACGCTGGCCAGGGCCACGATCTGTTGGGCCAGCACATCGAGGCAATTGCGGGGTGTGTAGGTGGGCTCCACCTCACCGCGCAACATCCCCCCCGCCACCGCTGCGGCCTCCATCAGGTCCTCTCGGTGGGTGACGAAGATGCGCCCCTTGCTGGTCTGCCCCACCAGGTGCCCGGAGCGGCCCACCCGCTGAAGGCCCTGGGCTACGCTCTTGGGCGATTGGAGCTGCACCACCAGGTCAATGGAGCCGATGTCAATGCCCAGTTCCAGCGAGCTGGTGCCCACCAGGGCTGGAAGCCGGCCAGCCTTCAGATCGGCCTCCATCTGCAGCCTGGCCTGGCGGGACATGGAGCCGTGGTGGGCGCGGATGGGGGTCACGGTCGCCCCTGCCGCGCTGAAGCCCAGGTGCTGGGCCACCCCCTCGCGGGTCATCATCGCGCTCCACCCCTCCTCCGCCCGGCCCGAGGCTTCGGCGGCGAGCTGCTCATTCAGCCGGTCGGCGGTGCGCTCCGCTAGGCGGCGGCTGTTGCAGAAGATAAGCGTGGTACGGTGCTGCCTAATCAAATCCAGTATGGGGGGGATGATCAAAGGCCAGATGGAGCCGCCCTGCAGATCGCGGAAGTCCTCCACCACGGTGACCACCCTCAGATCCAGGGGCTTCTCGTACCCCGCATCCACGATGGTCACCCGCCGCGGGCGGTAGTTACGAGGCAATGAGTCAGCGAGTAACGAGGAAGTTCTTTCTCCCTCGTTACTCATTCCTTGTTGGCCCGTTGACTCGTACCCACCGAGGAAACGCGCCACCTCCTCCAGGGGCCGTATGGTGGCCGAAAGCCCGATCCGCTGTATTTGCCGATTCGCTGATTCGCCGATTCGCTCACTCGCCGACTCGCCGATTCGCACCATGTGCTCCAGCCGCTCCAGGCTGAGCGCCAGGTGCACGCCCCGCTTGTTGCCGCACAGGGTGTGGATCTCGTCCACGATGACCGTGCGCACGGTGCGGAACATCTCCCGCGCGCGGGGGCTGGTGAGCAGCAGGTAGAGGGACTCGGGGGTGGTGATGAGGATGTGGGGCGGCTGGCGGACCATGGCCTGTCGCGCTGAGCGAGGGGTATCGCCGGTGCGCACTGCCACGCGCAATCGGGGGGGCTCGATGCCGAAGTCGCGCTCGCTCACCTGTCGGATACCGCGCAGGGGCACGCGCAGGTTGCGCTCGATGTCATTGTTGAGCGCCTTCAGGGGCGAGACGTAAAGCAACTCCACCCCCTCCGGCTCCTCCCCCGCCACCAGCTTCGCGTAGAGGCGGTCAATCCCCCACAGGAAGGCGGCCAGCGTCTTGCCCGA
>CAYRNM010000030.1:0-15975 GCA_964425465.1 uncultured Anaerolineae bacterium
GGCAGAAAGCTCTTGCCATGCAACCCCATCAGGTGCATGAAGCGGTCCATGACGTAGGCGGCGCGGGCCATGTATCCCACGTCCTCCAGAAAACCCAAGGCGGCAAAGAAGATGACCAGGATGGGCAGGAAAGTGATCACCATCCCCGCCCCACCGATCACGCCGTCGGCCAGGAGCCCCACCAACCAGGCTGGTGCACCACTCAAAGCCGAGCGCACCCATTCCGCCCCGGCTTGCACCAGGTAGGTGTCCAGCAGCTCCTGCAACGGCGCGCCCACGGTGTAGGTCAGCCAGAAGACGAGGCCCAGCATCCCCAGCAGGATGAGCAGCCCCCAGAAGGGATGGGTGGCATACCGGTCCACCCGATCGGTCAGGGTGACCTGGCCGATCCGGGGGCGGACCACGGCGGCGCGAACCATCCGCCCGATCCACTCGTAACGCCCGCCGGCCACGGCCAGGATGGCATCCTCGTGCTGCATCAGGATGGTGTGCACCTCCTGCCAGCGATCCTCGTCCAATCGCTCTCGCATCATGGAGGTGATCTCCTCGTCACCCTCCAAGAGCTTGAGGGCCACCCAGTCCTCGGGGTAGGGCTCCGGCACGGCCCCGGCGATGAGCCGTTGTATCTGAGCCAACACCGCCTGGTGATCCGCACGAATCTCTGGGCGGCTGGGGGCGTAAGCAGCCGTATTCTTAGATACCCGATCCACCGCCTCCATCAACCCCCGCACGCCCTGGCCCTTAGTCGCCACCATGGGCACCACCGGCAGGCCCAATGCGGCCTCCAGCACGTGGGGCTCAATACGCATCCCCTGCTGCTCAGCCACGTCTATCATATTCAGGGCCAGTACCACCGGTGCCGGCAGGGAGAGAAGCTCGGCCAGCAGGTACAGGTTGCGCTCCAGGGCCGAGGCGTCGGCGATGGCCACCACCACATCCGGCTGCTCGCGGATGATGTAATCGCGGGCGATCCGCTCCTCAAGAGAGTTGGCGGTCAAGCTGTAGGTGCCTGGCAGGTCCACGATGTGCACCCGGGTGCCGTTGTGATCATAGACCCCTGTCTTCTGCTCGACCGTCTTGCCTGGCCAGTTCCCCACGTGCTGAGAGAGGCCCGTCAGCAGGTTGAAGACAGTGGATTTGCCCACGTTGGGCTGGCCGGCCAAGGCTACGGTGATCTGATTGCGGATTTGGTTATTGGTCATGGGGCATTGCCTCCACCAGCACTTTCATCGCCTCACCTCGGCCCAGGGCGACGCGGGTATCACGTACCAGGACGATGAGGGGTCCATGTCCGAAGTTTTGCAACATCTGCACCTCTACCCCCGGCGCAAAGCCCAGGGAGGCCAGGCGCGCCACAAATCCCCGCCCTCCGGCTAGTTGCCGCACCACTCCCACCTGCCCAGGGCCCAGACCGGTCAAAGGTATCCATTCCTCACTCACTAGGTGCTCCTTTTGCTTTTGAAAATCATTTGCAATGTGAACAGCTAAAAAGTAGAAACTACAGAGGGCCGTCGCCTGAGCAGTTATCCGCCGCTCTGTTCTGTCCCGGCTTCAACCTGACCAGGGGAGGCCATACATCACTATTATACGTCTTATACTTACTGTTGTCAAGCGTCTGCTTGCGCTACAGGCCAGCTTGGGGTAAAATGGCGGTGCTGGATTTCTGATCGCCTGCTCTTGATAAGTAAGGGGAGGAGATGACGCAGGTCAACATTTCGGGCGTGGAGTTCATGCTGAATGGCCAGCCCGGTTGTGGCCTGCAAATACAGCCCCGCTTCATCTTCGGCCAGCATGACCGTCTCCGGCGCTTCTGGGGCGATGTCGAGCAGCTTTTTCTCAAGCTGGACCTCGAACCCGCAGACCTGGGCCTCTGAGCGGGATTTGTACCGCTTCGCCGGGCGCTGGGAGCTGAATCCGCAAAGATCGAAGAGCCGATGATAGGCAGTGCCCAACTGCGGGAAGAAGAGGACCTGAAAGAACCCAATCTGAAAGTCAACCTGGTGACCCTTTTCCCCATCGCCAGTGCCAGGGAGCCGCGCATCCTGGCGACCAGCTTGCCGGTGGACAGGCTGTGGCAGGTGCGGGCGGTGGTGAAGCTCTATGAATACCGCTGGGTGATCGAAACGACCTTCGAAACCATGAAAGGTGAACTGCACCTGGATGAGTTCATGGTGCGGAAATGGGTGACAAACGAGCGCCTGTTGTGGGCAGGGGCCATGGCCTATACTCTCCTGTGGTCTTTCTGCGGGTGCAAACCAGTGAGGAGGGCCTCATTTTCTGGCGGAGGTGATGTAGCTTCTGCGGCAACGGGCTGTGATGGGCAAAAGATTGACAGTGGGGAAACTGCGGGAGGCCATTGCCTTTGACTACGCCGCCCCCCTCAACAGTGGCTGGTTGCTCTCCAGGATGCCACTTGAAGATACTTAGAAACTGAAGGTGTCCACATTTGACAAAGGAGGACCCTTGGTCTATAATATGTATCGCTTGGCCCGCTAGCTCAATTTGGCAGAGCAACTGACTCTTAATCAGTGGGTTACAGGTTCGAGTCCTGTGCGGGTCACCTCAACTCGACATAATTAAACGAAGAAGGCCACCGACGCTTGCTCCTCCAACGGGGAGCAAAGGGGTGGCCTGCTTTGTTTGCACCCGCGCCGTGGTAAACTTAAGCTGGCACGAAGAAGAGGTCCATCACCGCCGGGCATCACATCGGGGGATGATTAGCCAGCGATGGGCATCGGCCGATGGGTGCGGATGGATTCGTAGGCGGCCTCAATAGTGGCCACGCCCATGCGCCCGTCCCAGCCCGTCACCAGCGGCGGACGCCCGGCCAGCACTGACTCGGCGAAGTTCTTCAGCAGGTAGTAGTCCATGCTTTCGCCGTAGCTCAGCCAGCGGGTGGTATCTGTCGTGCAGGAGATGGCCTGGGCGGTGATGTCCCCCTCGATCACCCCCTCTGTACCCAGGATGCGCAGCGTCACGTCCCCCCAGCGGGTCCAGTTCGGGGGACGGTTCCAACTGGGGTCAATGGTGCCGATCAGCCCGCCCTCAAAGGTGATGACGAGCATTCCCACATCCTCCACTGCTAGTTCCGGCCGGGCCAGCGTTGCGGCTTCGGCGTACACCTCCACCGGCTCGCGCCCGGAGAACCAGCGGCACAGGTCCAGCGCATAGACGATGTGGTCGCGGATGCAGCCTCCGCCCGACCGCTCGGGTTCGACGAACCAGCCGCTGAGCATGCTGCATAGGTGGTTGGTTGCGCTCAGAGACAGGATCTGGCCGATCTCGCCAGCCTCCACCCGATGCTTCATCTCCCATATCACCGGCGCGAAACGACAGGGGTAGGCTGTGCCCAGGAAGACGCCCTCCTCTTCGCAGACGTGGATCATCTCCTCAGCCTGGGCGGTGGTGATGGCCAGCGGTTTCTCGCACAGTACGTGCTTGTCCGCTTGGGCTGCATCCAATGTCATGCGGTGATGATCCGCATTGGGTGAGCAGATCACCACCGCCTCCACATCCTCGCGGGCCAGCAGGTCGTGATAGTCCTCGCATATGGCCACGCCGGCCTTGAACTGTCGTACCAGTGCCTCAGCCTGGCCTCGCCGATCCGGGTCGGCGTCGGCCAGGGCCACGAACTCCACCATGGGAAGTTGGAGCATGGCCCGGGTGTAGGAGTACTGATGGCCGTGGGAGTAATCAAGAGCTGCCATTCGCAGGGGGGGCATCGCTCACCTCGCTTCGTGGGCTTGAGCACTGACGATGGTCCGAAAGAGAAGCTCCAACGCTGCCTGTGCCCGCTCGCAGTGCTCCTCCATCGCCGAGGCATCATTCATACAGCGCAGATAGTCCCTCAGCATCCTGAAGAGCGGTGGTTCGTAGAGGGGATCGTGGAGTGCACCTCCTGCAGTCGTGAGCAGCCGCAGGCTGCGGTTTCGATCAGAATCATATTCCAAGATCCCCTCGGCACCCACTACCTCGATGCGTTCGGACTGGTATCTGGACGGATAAGCAGCGCTCAGCTCCAGATAAAAGATAGCTCCTCCTTTGAAGCGTCCCACGGCGAAGAGCGTGTCGGGTCGGCCTCGCCTAAGAGCCCGCTCTTGGACCATGATGCGTTCCACCGGGCCGCCCAACGCCTGGAGCACGGCCAGAGGGTCCAGCACGTAGGTGAAGGTGATGGAATTCCACAGGGGGCTCTGCATGGGAAGAAGCCGGATGAGTCGGACCGTGATGAGATCGCCGATGGCACCTTGAGCGGTCTGTTGGAGGACGAGTTGGTAGCGGTGGTCATAGAGGGAGGGGAGGGTGAGGAGAAGATTGCCCCGCTCGATGAGCTCTTGGCTTTGGGCCAGGGTGCGGGCCAGAGGACTATCACTGATGACCGTGCAGCCATGCTGCTGCCAAGCGGGGATCAGCCGCTTGGAGGCCAACCCGCCACGGACATCCACGATAGCCTCCGAGAACTCACCGATTTGGGAGGCCACGCTCACCCGACGGCGACCTACCAGTTGCAGATAGGCCCGTGTCCGAGCCTCGATGTCCGGCCCACCGCAGATGATCACTGGTCTATCCACACCTTTGCTCCTTTTGGTTGGTGGCCACAGTCAGTCTGAATTATACTCGGATAGCCGAGTGTAGTCAATCGAAACAAGCAAAAGGGGTGCATTTCAACTTCAAAGGTGGGTGATTTGCGGGTAATCTCCAACGAAAAACCCTTGACAAATAAGTGAAGATATGCTATCATAAGAGACAAAAAAAGACAACATAGTACACAAAAATGAAAGACCAGAGAATGCTAAAGCCCACCGAGGGGAAGTCAGTGAGCTTTCGGAGTGAACCGGAAGGGGGTATCCAGTTCAATGCGCGTCATCGATGTGCTATGAAGTGCCGGGAGGGGACGGCCAGGTGTGGTTCAGCCGCAAAATCGACGACGCCTGGTGCAAGGGGAAGTGATTAGTGTTGGCTCAGAGTGAGGAGGAGACAAGCTCACCTCTCCCCGTACTCATCCTGTCTGGAGGTGATCATGGAGGGCAACGAGCTTTTGACCTTGAAAGAGGTGGCAGAGATTTTGCATGTCCACGTTCGTACTGTTCAGAGACGGATTAAGGCAGGCGTGCTACCAGCCTATCGGCAGCCAGGCGGCCAACGGCTCTACGTCAAGAAGGCCGACCTACTAGCTAGCCTGGAGCCGGTGGAGCCGGAGGAGGGTGCTGGTCAAGCCTGAAACCGCAGCACTGGTAAGCATATCGAGTGTTATGCCACTGTCTGGAGCAGGCGGCATCTTGGCCGGGCAAAAAGGTATCCCTGCATGGCGCACTGTCGTCAGGGAGGCCCGCTCTGCTATCGCCAGCGGCAGCCAAGAGGGGAATGCTGCGGATGAGGACCGCAGCGAACGTCCGAGGCCGTGCTGAGAGCTGCTGGCTGCTAATCGGCTTATCATGTCCATTATCGGCCTGCGGGGGTACATTTAGGGTCGGATCAGGCGCTGCGGCTCTGGGTGTGCTGCTGTTGGCGGACTGGCGAGTCGCGCGGGGAGAAGGGACGATGGCTGATCGCGAGCTGGTGGCTACCTGACAGGCGAACATGCACAAGGAGTGAGGGCTGTGGATTCAAGCAAGATAGCCATCAAAGGCATGAGTGAAGGTTTAGTGCTGACTTTGGGTCAGGGGGAGCTGGCTGATCTTTTGTCCGAACTGGAGAGGGTATTGGAAGATAAAGCCGCCTTCTTCAAGGGAGGGCAGATAGCCCTCCAGATGGGACCTCGGGAGCTCTCGGCCGAGGAGATAGAGCACATCAGGGCCCTCCTGGGCTACTACCAGATCTCTTTGGGAGCTGTGATAGAGAAGGCTTCTCGACCCAAGGGCGCCGATCGAGCGTCGGATCTGGAGGCCCAGGCTCCTCGGCAGGAATCTCATCTCCATGAGGGGAGCTCCGGCCTGCTTGTTCGCGGCACCTTGCGATCTGGTCAACTTCTCTCTCACCCAGGACATGTGGTTATCATCGGCGATGTCAACCCTGGGGCTGAAGTGGTCGCTGAGGGTGACATCGTGATCTGGGGGAAGTTGCGGGGCACAGTCCATGCAGGAGCTCAGGGGGATGAGGAGGCTGTGGTCTGCGCTTTACAACTCACCCCCATCCAAGTGCGCATAGCGGGTTACATCGCCCGGTCACCGGACAGAGGAGATCAAGTCCCTATAGGGCCCGAGATAGCAAGGATACAGGATGGTCGGATAGTAGCCGAGCCTTGGATGGAGTCTAGGGGTAATCTGCTGCCATAATAGAGGAAAGGAGGAGAATGATGGGCAAGGTTATCACCATCACCTCGGGTAAGGGAGGGGTGGGCAAGACCACGGCCACAGCCAGTCTAGGCGTGGCCTTGGCTCTGCAGGGCAAGAAGGTGGTTGCCATAGACACCGACATAGGCCTGCGCAATCTGGATGTGATCATGGGCCTGGAGAACCGCATCGTCTACAACTTGGTGGATATGGTGGAGGGATCTTGCAGCCTTCAACAGGCTCTGGTCAGGGATAAGCGTGTCTCGGGGTTGTATTTACTCCCTGCGGCCCAGACCCGGAGCAAGGAGGATCTTAGCCCCGAGGATCTGGTCCGAGTTTGCGATGGGATGCGCGAGGAGTTCGATTTCATGCTTATTGATTCTCCGGCGGGCATCGAGAAAGGATTCCACAACGCCCTTGCTCCCGCTGATGAGGTGCTCATCATCACCACTCCCGAGGTGGCTTCAGTGCGTGATGCGGACCGGGTCATTGGCCTTGTGGAGGTGGCGGGTAAGGGGCCTATTCAATTGATCATCAACCGCCTCAACCCAGTGAGAGTGCGGCGTGGCGACATGTTGGGGACAGAAGATGTTCTCGAGGTACTGGCTATCGGGCTGATAGGCATCGTCCCTGAGGACGAGCAAGTCCTCGTCTACGCCAACAGGGGAATATCCGTCGCCCTGGATGGGAGAACCCCGGCTGGTCTCGCTTATTGGAACATCGCCCGGCGTCTTCTGGGTGAGGATGTACCTTTTATGGTGCTTGAGGAGGCACCCAGCCTCCTAGAGCGGTTGACCCGATTCATGCGACCCACGAGATAAGGCAAGGAGGAGCGATGAAGATATTAGATAGACTGCTGGGGCGTCGCCGCCCTTCCAGCCGGGAGATTGCTAAGGAGCGTTTACAGTTGGTATTGGCTTATGATCGGGCTGAGATCTCCCCTTCACTCCTGGAGACCTTAAAGGATGAGCTCATAAGCGCTATCTCCAGGCATATAGATATTGACAAAGCGGGGGTAGAAGTCTCTCTCACCCAGAGCGGGAGGCGAAGCCGACTGATAGCTGATATTCCTCTCCTGAGTTCCCAGGCAAGCTCTGGTAGTCGAAGAGGTCGCCCCTGAGTGCCTAAGCAAAGCTGAGGTTTGGTGGCTATGGTTCCAAAGCAATGCGGTCATTGGACCTGTAGGGGGCGTTTTCGAGATGTGTTGAACTGTACGTAACCGGCTCAGCCGAGCGATCTGCTGCCCTGGGTCGTGACAGGTTACGAACAAGATGCGGATGAGAAGTACCCATTGGGGCGAGGGGTGCGTGCTTTCGTAGAATTTGTTCCCAACGGGGCAGGGAATAAAGGAGAGTAGCGCTTCTCTCCCTGGGCTAGCCCCCAGAGCCTGCCCTGAGCGAAGTCGAAGGAGCTGGGACACGGAGCTGGCTGAGGGTCTCGGCCAGCAGCCGATGCCACAGTTCGGTGGGGGTGATGGTGGGATAGCCCAGAAAATCGAAGTAGGTGAAGATGTATCGGGCTGGATACAGGCCGTTCTTCTGCTCTACCGAGGGATCGGCCAGGTACAGAAGCAGTGAGCTTTTGCCCACCCGCCGTTCGCCCACCATGGAGACACTGGCTGAGGCGCGGATGGCCTCACAGATCTTCGCCACCTCTCGTTCCCGGCCCACGAACAGCCGGCTCTCCTTACTTAATGATGCCGCCATAGTAGAAAGGGTTATGCTGCACCTTCATAGCTTTTCCCTCTTCATCCCTTTCGCGTGAAGGTGTCGTTCGACGTTTTTATCTCCTACAGCCACGCCGACAAAGAATGGGTGCGGGGCTGGTTGGTCCCGTGCCTGAAGGAAGTGACTCTTGCTGTCTGCACCGCCCGCGGATGGTACAGTCCCAAGGAGTCCTGCCATGAAAAAGGCTTCCATGACCATTATTGCCTACCTGTTGGTCACGATAGCAACTGTTCCGCTGGCTATTGCTCAAGGTGAGCCAGAGCAGGAGACATCTGGGCGAGACCCTGCTTTCGAGCAGGAAATCTACGACCGCCTGGCGGCTATCAACGCCGACGGCGCGCCCATCTTTCAGGAGGCCACCCGTGCTATGGACGCGGGCGATCTGATAGTAGCGAAGGAAGGCTACGAACAGGTTCTCGATCTAGCTCCTGACTTTCCCGATGCAGCGCGCCGGCTTAGTTATGTCGAGCTGAGACTTGGCAATATCGAAGCTGCGCTTGAGCGTGCTCGTCAGGCCTATGTTGCCGAGGACTCACCCTACAACCACATGGCACTGGCGCGTGCCTTACTAGCCACTGAGGACCTAGACAAGGCGACCGAGGCCCTCAGGCATGCCTGGGTGGCGGCCCGGGAGCTGCCAGAAGACAACGATGTTAATATCGTTCTGCTATTTGCCGGGCTGGCCAACAACAATCTAGACGCCATCCGTCAGGCTAGTACGAAGCTGGTGCAGGTGTTGCCCGATTTTCCACTTGGGCACTTCTTCGCTGGCATCATAGCGGCTGAGGACGGCAAGTGGGAACAGGCGAAGCGGGAGTTGCTGTTGGCTCGGGAACTGGGTATGCCCGCCGAGGATGTTCAAGCGGTGCTCGACAGGGTCGACAGTGAGATTGCGAAGCAGGCACGCCTGCATTGTTGGCTTCACAGGGGCACTTACGTCATCGTCACCTGGCTGGGCAGCCTGGCATCTCTCTTCATGGTGGGCATGCTGCTGAGTCGACTGACACTGGCGGCTGTGTGTCGTCCCCAACCTGCTGCTCAGTTCAAGGTGGGAGGGGCTGAGCGCATCGTCCGCACGCTCTACCGCATCGTCATCGCCATTGCGTCCCTCTACTTCTATGTCTCCATTCCACTCCTGATTCTGGTCGTGGTGGCAGCAACCGCCGGTATCTTCTACTTCTTCCTTGAGGCCAGGAGTATCTCCCTCTTGCAGCCGGCTCTCCTTGTGGGAGCGGCTGCCCTCTACACCTTGTATGCTGTGACGCGCAGCGTCTTCACTCAGGTCAAGAAGGCAGAGCCAGATCGTCCACTCTCACGTGACGAGGCACCGCAGTTGTGGTCGCTGGCGGAGGAAGTGGCGAAGCGCGTCAGTACGCGCCCCGTAGATGCAATCTTTGTCACACCTGTCTCCTCGGTCGGCGTCACAGAGCGAGGTGGTCTGATAGAGAAGCTGCGCGGTGCCAGCCAATGGTGCCTGATCCTTGGCCTGGGAGCGCTGCCCGGCATGACCCAGGGCCAGTTTAAGGCGATCCTGGCGCATGAGTATGGCCACTTCTCCACTCGCGACACGGCTGGCGGCGATCTGGCGCTACGGGTGCGGCTCTCGATGCATCAGATGGCCTACCGCCTTGCGGCGGGTGGCCAGGGTGTCTGGCACAATCCAGCTTGGCTGTTCGTAAATGGCTTCAACCGTGTCTTCCTGCGCATCACACTCGGTGCGTCGCGCCTGCAGGAGATATTGGCCGACCGCTACGCAGCAATGGCTTACGGTGTTGACAACGTTGTAGACGGGTTGAGGCACATCGTCTACCAGAGTCTAGCTTTTAGGATGCAGATAGCCCATGAGATAGAAGAAGCGATAGAGGGCGACAGAAGCCTGCAGAACCTATACACTCTGCCCTCCCTCCAACCTGACCCGCTGGGAGAGGAGCTCAAGACTAGGATAGATGAGGTGATGAGCTGGCCGACTTCCCCCTACGATAGCCATCCAGCCATGCGGGAGCGCATCCAGCTACTGCAGCAACTCGAAGTGACCAACAAAGTGGAGGAGAGTCAGGAACCTGTCTGGAGTCTGTTGCCGAATGCTGAGGCATTGCAGGAGGAGATGACGGCCATCGTGGCAGCCAGCGTGTTATAGCCTCGAGCACGGGCATGGATCCAGCACACCGGTAAGACTCACAAGCGGCCTGACCGGAATGCAGTTCCAATAGTGCAGGACTGCGACCGAGTCTGCCGAGTGTTCCCTACCCGAACCACCGCTGATCTCCAAGCTCATCCACCTCTCTCAATAGCTCCCACACAAATTCCCCAGCCCGCCCCAGTGCCGCCGGGTCCAGCTCGTCGAAGGTGTCCCCCCGCTGGCGCTAAACGGCGGTCCAGCTCTGGATCAACTCCATCTTCTCCAGCAGCTCGAAGTGGCCTACCAGTGCCTCCACATCCCGCTGGCCGCACTCCTGCTCCACCAGATCGGCAACCTCCAGGAGGGTACGCTTCCCGTCGCACCAGGTGAGGGCCAAGGTGAGGGGGGTGCGGGCGAACTCCTTGTGCTCCTGCCCCAGCCGCCAGAGGGCCTCTCGATCCTCAGGGCTGAGCTTGTGCAGGTGGGGGTGCATCTGCAGCGGGCCACGGTAGCAGCGCTGAACTACCATCTCTGCCGCTTTGCTCTCGCTTTTGGAAGGCTCCCCTTCCGCTGCCGCCGAGGTTTCCTTCATCAGCCCCTGCAGCCGGGCGGATTCCTCCTCCACGGCGGATTCGGCCCGCTTTTCCAGTTCTTCAATCAAGGGCCCAGCTTCCGGCCACAGGCGAAGCAGCGTGTTCAGCCCTGCCCGATGCCGCTCCAGCAGGTATTGGGCCCGCGCGGGCCATTGTTGGGCGGCTTGGGCTGATTCCTTCTCAGGGGCGGTGAGGATCTGCTCCGCCCGTCCCTGCGCCTCGCGGCTCAGGCGGGTGCGAAAGCGGGTATCCAGCTCATGGCCCAGCCAAGTGACCTCCGCCTTGCCTGCCGTGGCCAGCCAATAGGCGTAGGCGGCGGATAGGCTACCCACGATGTGCAGCATGTGGGGGTCTACCTTCTCCAGCGTGTCGGCGGTGGTGTGGTAGAAGCGATCGGGCCACTGGATGAGCATGGGGGTTGGCACACCGACGGTGGGATCGGAGAGGATAGTGTGGTCACTGCCGCCGGAGAAGGGGATGACGGCGTGGCGGAAGAGGGCATAGCCACCGGTCCCACCCCAGGCCCTCCCCTCGTCGAAAAACTCCTCCCGCAGTCGGGCCAGGAGGGGGCCAGCGAAGGTGGCCAGGGCCTGAGGTGGACATTCCACCAGGAAAGAGGAGCCGCACAGGGCCTGGTCCTGCCCCACCATGTCCAGGTTGAGGCCGGCGACGATGTGGGGGATGCGATCCTCGTGGGAGGCCAGGTAGGCGTAGGTGCCCGTCATCTCCGGCACCCATAGGAAGCGGAGGGAGCGGAGGGGCTGAGGCAGCTTGCCCTCCTCGAACAGCTTCTGCAGCGTCCGCGCGGCCTCCAGCAGTGCCCCCGAGCCAGAGGCGTTGTCGTTGGTCGAGGGGTGGGGGTGGCACAGGTGGGCTACCAGCAGTATCTCCTGTTCTGACTCCCCTGGAATGAGGGCCGAGACCACCTCCAGTGAGCCATCGTAGAGGCGTGCGTCCACCTGAGCTCGCACGCGGACCCGCTTCCCCTGCCGTGCCCACCGGCGCAGCTTCTGCCCCTGTCGAGGGGTGAGGACAAAGCCGAAGCACTGTGTGGCTTGGGGCGTCCACCAGAAAGAGGTGTACTGGCGCTCATCGGCCAGGTCCCCCCACTCCCGCACAGGTGGGAAGGTCCGCATCCCATCGAAGAGCACGCCCACCGCCCCCCTTTCCTCCACCGCCAACTGGCGCACTCGCTCCAGGGTGCCTCGGGTGAGCACCATCTTGCCCGCCACGTCAAGTCCTTCGTACTCCTCCCACTCCTCCCCATCCTCCAGCACTACTACCTCCGCCTCCCCGTTGAAGGCGGTGCTGCGCTGAATGAGGGAGAGCTTGCACTCCCTGTAGTCGCACAGTTTCTGCGCTTCATCTTGGGGCTCGATGAGGTGCAGTGTGGCCGATGCGCAATCCCACTCCTGAAAGCTCTGGGCTGACCACCACCAGGTTTTCTCGTCGGCGGGGAAGGAGAGCGCCTCTGCCTTCACCCCGGCCCGCTCCAGTTCCGCTCGGCACCACTCCGCCGCCTGGCGGAAGCCCGGACTGGCCTGCATGCGATGGAAGCGGGAGATCTGAGTCACATATTCCTTGGCTGCCTGGCCAGAGTACTCGGCCCGGATCAAACTGATGAGTGTTGAGATCTTCATGTGTCCCTCCTCTTGGGGGTATGAACGCGCAATACGCAACACGCTTCATTGTGAGTATACCATCCCCCTTCAGGCGAGGCAATCTCCGCACTTGACATCAGCCCAGAAAGTTTTACAATCATGAACTGTGGAGAAGCTACCTGAGAGGAGATGCTTATGGGCGATCTGGCAACACAAGCGGCGGGGGCCAGAGATGCTTTTGTGCGACACTTTGGAAAAGCGCCTCACATCATCGTCCGCGCCCCGGGCCGGGTGAACCTCATCGGCGAGCATACCGATTACAACGACGGATTCGTTCTGCCGGTGGCCATTGACCGCCAGGTGGTCGTGGCCGCCGCACCCCGGTCGGATCGGACGGTGCACCTCTATGCCCTCGATTTCGAGGCCCAGTCCACCTTCTCACTGGATGACATTCGGCACGATGAGGAACAGCGCTGGAGCAACTACCAACGGGGCGTGGCCTGGACCCTGCAAGAGGAGGGGGTAGGATTGGTGGGGCTGGAGGCAGTCATCACCAGTGATGTGCCCATCGCTTCCGGCCTTAGCTCCTCGGCGGCGGTAGAGGTGTCCATGGCCACCGCGTGGCAGCTCCTCAGCGAGTTTGAGCTGGACCCGGTGCGGCTGGCGCTCCTGTGCCAGAAGGCAGAGAACCAGTTCGTGGGGGCCAACTGCGGCATCATGGATCAGTTCATCTCCGTCCTGGGCCGGCGCGACCAGGCCCTGCTCATTGACTGCCGCAGCCTGGGCTATTGGTTAGTGCCCATGCCCCGTGGCGCGGCCATCATCGTGGCCGATACCATGAAGCGGCGGGGGCTGGTGGATTCGGAGTACAACGCCCGGAGGCGGGAGTGTGAGGAGGGAGCACGGTTGTTGGGAGAGCACATCCCTAGTGTCCGTGCGCTGCGCGATGTCACGCCCGAGCAGTTCGCTCAGCACGCGGAAAAGCTGCCCTCGGTGATCCGCCAGAGGTGCCGCCACGTCATTAGCGAGAACGCGCGGGTGGAGGGGGCGGTGGCCGCGCTGGAGGTGGGCGATCTGGTCTCCTTCGGTGAGTTGATGATCGCCTCGCACCAAAGTCTCCGCGACGACTATCAGGTGAGCTGCCAGGAGCTGGATGTGATGGTAGAGGCAGCGCTGAGGATCGAGGGGGTCTACGGCTCGCGCATGACGGGGGCCGGGTTCGGGGGCTGCACGGTGAGCCTGGTCACGGAGGAGGCGGTGCCCGCCTTCCGCGAGCAGGTGGCAGCGGAATACGAGGCCACCATTGGCGTCCAGCCGCAGATCTACGCCTGTCGCGCTTCGGATGGGGCGGGGGAGGTGGGGAACGAGTAGAGCATGCCTGACCTAGAGTGCCCCCTCAGCGAGCGGGAACAGGAGATCTTGGAGCGGGTCGCTACCGGCGCGACCAATCAGCAGATCGCCCGCGAGCTGTACATCAGCGTCAATACGGTCAAGGTGCACCTGCGCAACATCTTCACCAAGCTGGAGGTGGCCTCCCGCACAGAGGCCACGATGGTCGCCCTGCGCGAGGGGTGGGTGTCCGTCAAAGGGGTGCTGGCCGAGGGCGAGGTTGCAGAGGCTCCACGGGAGATCGTCCGCTTTGAGCCGCTCCCCATCGAGCCTCTTTCCTGGCCTCGACGCATCTTGCTGGTCCTGGCTGCAGCCCTCCTCTTGGCGCTCCTGGTGTGGGTACGGATGCCCGCCGCTCAGCCGATGTCCGGACCGGGCAGCGAGTTCACTGACCGCTCGGCGATAGCTCACCCCGCCCTGCCTGCCGAGGCCTCTCGCTGGCAGGAGCGAACGCCTCTCAGCCTGCCCCGAGCCCGACTAGCGCTCGCTTTCTACGAGGGGCAGCTCTACGCCGTCGGGGGCGATACGGCCGAGGGGATCACGGGCCAGGTGGCGCGCTACGACCTGCAAAGTGATACCTGGGTTCCTTTAGCCGAAAAGCCTACCCCGGCAGCCAACATCGGAGCCGCTGTGCTGGAGGGCAGGATATATGTGCCTGGCGGATACACCGCTGAGGGTGAGGTCACCGACGTGCTGGAGATCTACGACCCCCAGACCGATCGATGGTCCTCCGCTGCTCCCCTGCCGGCACCGCGTTGTGCCTACGGATTGACCGTCTTCGAGGGACAGCTCTACCTCTTCGGCGGCTGGGACGGGCGTTCTTACGTGGGCACGGTGTACCGGTACGATCCCCAGGCGGATGCTTGGAGCGAGGAGGTGCCCTTACAGACACCCCGGGGGTTCCTGGGAGCGGCGGCTCTGGCGGGGCGCATTTATGTGGTGGGGGGCTACGATGGAGCACGGGAATACCCACTCTGCGAGGTGTATGATCCTCAGGAAGAGTGGAGCTCCTGCGCCCCGATGAAGGTGGGACGGGGAGGGTTGGGGGTAGCGGCGGTGGGGGACCGCCTCTACGCCCTCGGCGGCGGAATCGGCGGCGAGTGGGAGATCCTCTCCAACGAATGGTACAATCCGCGCCAGGACGTCTGGAACAGCTTTGAGACACCCTTCATCGGCCAGTGGCGCAACCCCGGCGTGGCGACAGATGGCACCTCCGTCTTCGCCGTGGGGGGCTGGAGCAACGACTACTTGGCTCACAATGAGGAATATCGGGCCCTGTTCCGGCTGTTCCTGCCAGCGGCTCCCTAATGAGCGAATGGGCGAATAATTCGCTGACTCGCTGATTCGCTTCATAAGGCTGGCCCAGCCAGCATCTGGATTTTTTTCAGGACATCGCGCCAGGTGACTTCCGACAGCCCCAGTTTTTGACGCAGCTTGTCGGGGTCCATGCCAGCCCGATAATCCTGCACTGCTGCTGTCCAGCGCAGTATCTCGAAAGAGACCCCCTGAGACAGACCCGCCTGCTCCGCCACATTCTCCAGTACATACTCCAGATTGCGGGCCGTGCATTCGAAAAGCCGCTCCCGAGGTTGGTACCGCTCGCAGTACCAGGCCAGTGTCGGGGCAAAATCATCGGGCAGGTGGAGCTTTCGCTCCTTGTGGTGCTGGCGAGAGGTGGCGTAGCGGATGTAAAGGGCTGGGCCCTGGGGGTCTGAGAGGTCTATGTGGCTCAGGTGGATGCGCACGGTCTCCCCCTTTTTGATGCCCGTCTTAAGGAGCAGGGATACCAACAGGTGAGGACGGGGGTCTGGGTCATCCGAGTCCTCCCTCAGACGACAGGTAGTGTTCAGGAGTTGCTCTACCTGATCGGCGTAGAGGATGTGGGGCAGGGGGCTCGTCACCTGCTCCTGAACAATGGGCGCGGCGGGGTCACGGGGGATGATCTCCTCCTCGGCCAACCAACCGAAGAGCGCTTTGAGGGTGGTCACCCGGCGGGCGTAGGACTTAGGGCTGCAGGGTTTGCCCCGGTAGTAGCGCAGGTAGGTGAGGAAATCATCCAGGTCCTTGGTGCTGATGGTGCCTATCGCCCGCTGGGGTCCCAGGTATCGGGACAGGATGCGCAGGTCGCTGAGAAAGGCGCGGATGGTGTTTTCGGTATAATCCTGTCGCGCCATGTAGTCGTGGAATGCGCCGACAATGGCCGCAAGGGAGGAATCGCGCGTCAGGTCCATCTCCGGCCGGGCCACTGGTGGGCCAAAGGCTCCCTGGTCGCCT
>CAYRNM010000030.1:16075-20407 GCA_964425465.1 uncultured Anaerolineae bacterium
CGTCAGGTCCATCTCCGGCCGGGCCACTGGTGGGCCAAAGGCTCCCTGGTCGCCTTTATCTTCGAACAGAGACAACTGTCGGCTTTCCATCGTCTCCCCTCCTTCGTGTAGCCTTTATCCTTGACATAAGTATAGCGTCCTCCACCATTTTGTCAAATGGCGGAGGGTAACGAGTTGACAAGGCGCCGGGGCAACGAGGGATTCAGCTCGCTCGCTACTCGTTGCCCCCTGAGTCCATTTGACCCCCGCCCAAGGCAATGGTATACTCTCCAGCAGCGGAGGTCCGAAAACCATCTCGACTGAGAATTGGCGAGGACACCCGCCGCAAACTACACCTTTCCAAGGTGTAGTGCTCGCCAACCAGCCACCGATGGTTTGACCAGGGCCTGGCGCTAATCCACCACGAGGGAGCATTTGAGGTGAGGGGGCAGGGCCAGAGCGAGGCGGATTGGTTGATGGGAGTCTACAGAGATTGGAAACCTGTAGTTATCCGGCAGTACCCTTCCGCACGCACTTCCGTAAGAAAGGCCGGTGACATTTGACGGATATGCCCGCGGACAAGAGGGTGGGCCTGGTTCAGGTGTACACCGGCGACGGGAAAGGGAAGACCACGGCCGCATTGGGGCTGGCATTGCGCGCGGCAGGCCATGGGCTGCGCACCTACATTGGGCAGTTCCTGAAGGGCCGGCCGACGGGGGAGCTGAAAGCGGCCAAGCTGCTGGAGCCCTACCTGACCATCGAGCAATTTGGGGAAGCCGACTTCGTCCTCACCAGGGGAGATCCCCGCCAAGCCGCGCTCGCGCGCCGAGGACTGCAGCGCATACGCCAGATCTTGGCCAGTGGCGAATATGACATCGTCGTCCTGGAGGAAATCAATGTGGCCCTGGAGCTAGAGTTGATTCCCCTCGAAGACGTACTGGCCCTTATGGAGGAACGGCCCTCCGAGGTGGAGCTGGTATTGACTGGCCGTGGGGCTCCGCAGGAACTCATCTCACGAGCCGATCTGGTTACCGAGATGGTGGCGATCAAACATCCCTACCAGCGAGGGGTGAAAGCACGATTGGGAATTGAATTCTGAGGAGGAATCGCATCGTGGAGACTATCCTTCGTGGCAGTACACAGAGCGTCACCATCAGCCCCGAGTGGCTGGTGGTGATCATCGGCGAGCGCATTAACCCCACAGGGCGCAGAAGATTGGCCGCTCAACTGCGGGAGGGCGATCTCAGCCTGGTGCGGCAGGAAGCTCAGGCCCAGGTGGCCCAGGGCGCTGCAGTGATTGACGTCAACGTGGGGGCAGCGGGCGTGGATCAAGTGGAGATGCTCCCTCGTGCGGTAGCGGCCGCGGCGGAGGCGGTGGATGTGCCGCTGGCCATTGATACCGATAACCCGCAGGCGCTGGAAGCAGCCCTGGCCCTCTGCCCCGGCCGGCCGCTGGTGAACTCCGTCACCGGAGAGGAGAAATCACTGCAGGCGGTGCTCCCTCTGGTCAAGGAATATGGCGCTGCCGTGATCGCGCTGACCATGGATGAGGCGGGCATCCCCGACACGCCGGAGAAGCGGCTGGGAGTGGCCCGGAAGATCGTGGAGCGGGCAGAAGCGATGGGCATCCCCCGCCAGGATGTGATCGTGGATTGCCTGGCCCTGTGCGTCGGCGCCGACCATCGGGCCGCGGCGGTCACATTGGAGGCCATGAGGCGGGTGCGGGAGGAACTGGGGGTGAACCTGGTGCTGGGGGCCTCCAACATCTCCTTTGGCCTCCCCGACCGGGCGGCGATCAACGACCTCCTCCTGGCCATGGCCATCTGCCAGGGCCTCACCTGTGCCATCACCGATCCGGCCCACACGCGCCGGGCGATCCTGATCAGCGATCTGCTCATGGGACGCGACGAGTTCGCCATGCACTATATTAGCTTCTTCCGACAGCAGCAGGGGTAGCGAATGGGCGAATGAACGGATGGACGGAATGGCGAGTGGACGAAAGGGATGAGCCATGCGACGAAATATTGAGGAGCGGTTGGCTAGCGGAGAGATCCTTATCTTCGACGGAGCCATCGGCACTATGTTGCAGCGGGCGGGGCTGGGCGCCGGGGAGGCGGCTGAGCTGTGGAATGCGGAGCGGCCCGAGATGGTGAAGGAGGTGCACCGGGGTTACAAGGCCGCCGGGGCAGACCTCTTCACCACCAACTCCTTTCAGGGGTCACCCTTCAGCCTGGCAGCGAAGAGGTTGGGGGATCGCACCTTCGAGCTCAACTTGGCTGCCGCCCGACTGGCCCGCGAGGTGGCCGACGACGAGGTGATCGTGGCCGGAGACATAGGCCCCAGCGGCCAGTTTATGGAGCCTTTGGGCACCCTGAGCTACGAGGAGGCAGTGGCGGGCTTCGCTGAGCAGGCCACGGCGCTGGCCGAGGGGGGCGTGGATATCCTGCTGGTGCAGACCATGAGCGACCTGGAGGAGGCAAGGGCGGCCGTGGAGGCGGCGCTGCGCACCGGCTTGCCGGTAGTAGCCACCATGACTTTCGACCTCCGAGGCCGAACCATGATGGGGGTCTCAGCAGAGCAGGCGGCCCGCGAGCTCAGCGGTATGGGCGTGGTGGCCCTGGGTGCCAACTGCGGAGATGGTCCGGAGGTGATCCGCGCTGCGTTGGAGCAGATGCACCCTGCCCTGCCCGATTTTCCCCTCATCGCCCGGCCCAACGCTGGCCTGCCAGAGCTAGTGGACGGCGTGCCTACCTGGAGTCTTGGCCCGGATGACCTGGCGGCCTATGTGCCCACCTATCTGGAACTCGGAGCGCGCATCCTCGGCTCCTGCTGTGGCAGCGGGCCGGACTACACCCGGGCCATCGCTGCGGCGGTGCGGGAAGCGACACGGGGCGCGGACTAGGGAACGGGGAGACCTCATGGAACTGCGGGAATACTGGCGCATTGTGCGCCGTCGCCTGTGGCTGATTGTGGGGCTGGTGCTAGTCGTCCTCGTCACTAGCCTCCTCACACGCTCGCCTAGGCCCGCGCGCTTCCAGGCCACCTCGCGCTTCACGGTGAGCCTGCAGCCCGAGCCGACAACGGGGGAGTACTACGCCTACGACCACTACTATACCTGGCTAGCCTCCGAGTACCTGGTGGATGACCTGGCCGAGGTGGTGGGAGGCGTAGCCTTTGCCGCAGAAGTGGAGGCCGCGCTCCGAGCCCAAGGCGCTTCCCCTTTCTATCCCCTGGCGGGAGCCTTCTCCGCCTCCACAAAACACCGGACGCTCACCCTGCAGATCGTTTGGGACAACGCGGAGGAACTGAATAGGATTGCCACTGTTGCACAGCAGGTGTTGGCCGAGCGAAGCAGCGGGTTCTTCGGCCAATTGGGGGAGGGCAGGGTGGATATCCGGGCCATTGATCCCCCCCTCATCGTCTCCCTCGGCCCCGGGCTCCGGGAGCGGTTAGATCTCCCCCTGCGTCTCCTTTTGGCATTAGTGGCGGGGGTGGCGCTGGCCTTTGTGCTGCACTATCTGGATGACGCCGTGTACGATCGCTCAGAGGTGGAAGATTTGGGCATCGCGGTGCTGGGTGAACTGCCCCCTCACCCCCGACGTCGTCGCTTTTTCTGGCAGCGGCCTATGCCCTAGGTTTTGCTGGAGTGCAGGCGCAAGCCTGCGAATTGGAGCGGACTTGCGTCCGCACTCCGTACCCAGGTGATCTTTTTGACCAACCAGGGGAGATGTGGTAAAATAAGGGATAACGATTTTATCAATTGGGAGGTTAGAGTGGAGTTACAGGACTATCTTCAGATTCTCTGGAGACGGGGGGGGATCATCGTCCTAGTGGCCCTGATTGGTGGGGCCAGTGCCCTGTTCTTCAGCCTGCAACAGACGCCGGTCTACAGCGCCTCCATTGAGTTGAGTGTGCAGCCCGCACGGGCCGACTGGGGGTTGAGCAACGTGCTCAAGGACCTGCTGCGCGGCTACGCGGAGAACATCCACACTTACACCGTGGCTACGGATGTGATAGATCGAGCACAGTTGGACATGACCGCCGATCGGCTGCTGTCTAAGCTGTTTGTCAGCCCTGACGCCTCCACCTTCACGTTGAAAATTGAGGCCCGGGATTACGATCCGCTGGTGGCCCAGCAGATCGCTCAGACGGTGGGCGAGGTCTTTGTCGAGGATCGGGAGGACTGGAACCAGAAGCAGGACAAGCGGGACCGGATTGATGTGCGCATCCGCGACAACGTCTACAACCGGGGGTACAGCCTCTACTCGCCCAAGAAAAAGATCAACGCCCTGGCCGGGGCGGTCTTCGGCGGACTGCTGGGCGGCCTGGTGGTCTTCGCTATCGAATGGATGA
>CAYRNM010000031.1:0-2223 GCA_964425465.1 uncultured Anaerolineae bacterium
GGAGACTATGCACTCCTGTTCCATTTCCGCAGTGGATTCGGCCCCAGCTCCCGCACCCGATCCGCCATCTCGGCTGCAATCTGCGGGACCCTGCCCCACTCCGCAGCAGAGGTGTCATACACCGCCAGCCGCTCCCCACCCAGGCCGATCTCATCCAGAAGCCCCTGCACGTATTTGACCCGCGCCCTGGTGCGCTGGACCCCTCTCTCCGTATGCCGACACTCCTCCCCCAGGCATCCGGCCACGAACACGCCATCAGCCCCCAGCTCGAAAGCCTTCAGCAGGTAGAGGACGTCTATCTTGCCCGTGCACAGCACATCGAGGGTTCGGACATTGGCCGGAAGCTGTGCCCGCACGCTCTCCGCCCACTCATCCTCAGCGTAGGCACAGTAGCGGCAGCAGAAGCCGACGATGAAGGGCTCCGGGTTGCCGCGGGACGCGTCTGCGAACAGTCCCTCGATCTGGGCCAACATCTGCTCATCGTCGTAGAGTGCCATGCGGATGGCCTTGGCCGGGCACTCACTGGCACACAGGCCACAGGCCTGGCATTGGGTGACTTCTATAGCCACCGTGCCATCCCGAAGGGCCGGCGCCTCATAGGGGCAGAGGCGCACACAGGTCAGGCAGGTCGCGCATGTGTCAGTATCAATGGCCGCCCCGGCTCCACAGGTGAGGCAGCGATGGGCCGCGCGGACGGCCATGGGCAGCGTGTAGCCCAACTCGACCTCCTCGTAGCAGAAGCGGGTCTGCTCCAGGGACAGGCTGGGCATCTCCTCTCGTTTCAGGGGCTTGATCTGCTTAATGGTCTTCTCCGCCAGCTCCCCCAGCTCCTGCGGCTCACTCCACTGAAAGGCTGCCAGGTCCTCGCCACGCAGGGTGGCATCCATGGCCGCCGCCGCCCGGTGTCCCAGGGCCATGGATTCGACCACGCTGGAGGGGCCGGTGATAACTTCCCCACCAGCGAAGACGCCCGGCACACTGGTGGCCAGCGTCCGCTCATCCACCTCGATAGTCCGCCGTGTGGTGAGCTTCACCCCATCCTCGGGGCGCAGGAAGGAGAGATCGGAGGCCTGGCCGATGGCCAGGATGATGGTATCCCCCTCGATGACGCTCTCAGTATGGGGGACGAAGGAGGGGTTGAAGCGCCCCTGCTCGTCGAAGACCGAGCTGCAGACGATGGTCTCCAGGCCGGCCACCTTCCCATCCCGGCCCAGGATGCGATGGGGGCCCAGCGAGGGGTGGAGGATGATCCCCTCCCGCAGCGCCTCGACGATCTCCCACTCATGGGCCGGCATCTCGGCCCGGCACTCCAGGCAGATCATGTGCACTTCTTTCTCATCGCCGGGCCCTCCCTGGCGCACGGCGGAGCGGGCCACATCCACGGCCACATTCCCCCCGCCGATGACCAGGACCTTGCGCCCCAGTTTCACCGACCGGCCCTGGTTCACCTCCCGCAGGAAATCCACGCCCAGCAGGACACCCTCCATGCCTATCCCCTCAAGGGGCAGGCTGCGGCTCAGCCCCGCGCCGATGCCGATGAAGATGGCCTCGTACCCCTGCTCCCTCAGGTCGGACAGGGTCACATCCTCGCCAATGCGGACGCCGGTCCTCAGCTCCACGCCCAGGTCGAGGATGGGCTGGACATCTAGGTCAATGAACTCGCGGGGCAGGCGGTAGGTGGGCAGGCCCACCTGAAGCATGCCCCCAGGCTGGGGTTGGGCCTCGAAGAGGGTGACCTGATAGCCCATACGCGCCAGATCGTGGGCCGCCGTCAGGCCGGCCGGGCCAGCGCCGATGATGGCCACTTTTTGATCCCTGGGCTCCACCTTGGGCTTGGGTGGCCCATGGCCCAGGCTCAGGTCATGCTGCTCTGTGGCGAAGCGCTTTAGGGCCGCGATAGCCACCGGCTCATCCACATCGCCTCGGCGGCAGACCTCCTCGCAGGGATGAGCGCACACGTGGGAACAGACGTAGACCAGGGGATTGGGCTCCCTGGCGAGGGCGTAGGCTTCCTCGAAGTTGCCTCGGGCGATGGCGGCCACGTAGCCGCGCACGTCGGTGTGCACCGGGCAGGCCACCTGGCAGGGGGGACAGACATCCCCCCCCAGCGAGGGGTACCGTCCCGAGGCCGTCTGAACAGATGCCATGTTCATCATATCCTTTCGATAATTTCCACAACGGAGCAAACGGCCAGGCTCTGGGCCAAGCCGCAGGGATTATACA
>CAYRNM010000031.1:2323-20349 GCA_964425465.1 uncultured Anaerolineae bacterium
ATTTCCACAACGGAGCAAACGGCCAGGCTCTGGGCCAAGCCGCAGGGATTATACACCAAATGGCGCGGAGCGCAATAGTCAACCTACACTGGGCTGCAGGACGATCTTGATAGCCTGCTTGCGCTCGAAGCGGTCAAAGGCCTCCCGCCACTCCGAAAGGGGCATGACGTCGCTGACCAGGGGCCGGGTCTGCACCAACCCCTGTTCAAGCAGGGCCATCATCCGCTGCCAGGCGCTCCACCGCTGCCCCAGCGAGCCGAAGACGCGCAACTCCTTGTAGGCCACCAGCGCCAGGTCCAGCTCGAAGGGGCGCGAGGCGAGGCCGATCTGCAGATACCTCCCGCACCGGCGCGTCGCCTCCAGTCCCAGCCGGGCGGCGGCCGGCGCTCCAGAGCACTCGATGAAGAGGTCCGCCCCGTCACCCCTCGTCAGCGCTCGCACCTGCCCTATCACGTCGTCCCTCTCAACAATCATCGTCTCATATGCGCCCAACTCCCGGGCCAGGGCCAGCCGTTCCTGGTCGGCTTCCGTGCCGCAGATCAGGACCCGCCCTCCTCCGGCTCGGACCACTTGCAAGCTCAGCAACCCCATGGTCCCCGGTCCAGCGATGAGGACCGTCTCCCCTGGCTGAACGCCGGCCAGCTCGACGATGGCGTGCACGCAGCAGGCCAGTGGCTCGCTCAGTGCACCGGCGACGCAATCCACATTCTCCGGCAGGGGATGGATCAGCCGGGCGGGCACGACGCAGTAGGGGGCGAAGCCGCCATCGAAGACGTAGCCCAACAGCTCCTTCCGGCCGCAGGCGTTGGTCCACCCCGTGCGGCAGGCCCAGCAGTGACCACAGGTGCGCACTGCGGTCTCGCTGGTTACCCGCTGGCCGACGTGGAGCCTCTCGGCACCAGGGCCCAACTCGGCGATGGCGCCTGCGAACTCGTGGCCCATCACCACCGGAGGGCGCAGGAGCAATTGGATGTCCCCGTGGGCGATGTGCAGGTCGGAGCCGCAGATGCCGGCGGCCTTCACTGCAATCAGCACCTCGCCCGGCCCCGGCGAGGGTTCCGCCACCTCGCGCAGTTCCACGTTGCCCAGGCCGGGCGCGTACTTGACCAAAGCTTTCATGTCTCGACACCTCCTGATCCCAGTCCCAGCAGGGCGAAGGCCCGCACAGGGAAAGCGGCCGCGCCGCGCACCTTCACCGGCGCGGCGACAAAGAGAAAGGACCCGCCGATGAGTTGCTCCAGGCCACACAGGTTCTCCGCGATGAGGATGTCGTGTGCCAAGAGCTGGGTGTGCGCCGGACGGCTCTTGTCCTGGGGATCGTCAATGTTCAGCACGTCAATGCCCACCAGGGATGGAGCTTGCTCCACCAGTGCCTCGACGGCTTCGGCGCAGAGGAAGGGATGTTGATGGTAGAGCGGCTGCTTCCAGTATCGGTCCCAACCGGTGCAAAAGAGCGCCGCCCCTCCGCAGAGGTGGGCCTGGGGCAGATCCATGTCGCGGATCGGCTCCCGTGGCCCTTTGCCCCGCACATCCACCACCACGCCGGACAAAACGCACTGCCCCAAGGCCAACTGGTCAATGGTCGCCCCACCGGGATGACGATGGTAGGGGGCATCCAAGTAGGTGCCTAGGCTGGTGACCATGTCAATGTGTGTGACCTCGAAACAGGCGCGGCCCTCGTAGTGGGGCCGCGACTCGGCATGGGTGAAGTAAGTCCCGATGTGGGGCGGAGGCAGTGAGGGGAAGACGCTCATGTCCTCTTCGATGACGTGGCTGAGATCAATGAGTTTCACGGCTCTACTCCCGACGTGGAAGCTCATGGGCCAGCACCTCCTGTACGGTGCGCATGTCGGCCGGCAGTTCCAGCGGCGGGTTTCGGTGGCGGGCGATCACCTCGGACAGGGTATCCTCATGGTAGCCCACCTTGAAGCCAGTGAACTTCAGCCCATGCGCGGTGGAGATCACGATGACCCGCTGATCAGAGCGGATGAGGCCCCGCTCCACCAGTTTGAAGAGCACTGCCAGCGCCACGCCGGTGTGAGGGCAGCAGTACATCCCCGTGCGGTCGGCGCGCGCTGCGGCGTTGGCCAACTCATCCTCCGAGACCTGCTCGACGAGGCCCTCAAACTGCCTGAGCACCTTCACCGCCCGCTCGTAACTCACCGGGTCGCCGATCTGAATGGCGCTGGCCAGGGTCTTCTGGGCTTTTACCGGGCGGTACTCTTGGAAGCCTGTGAGGAAGCTCAGGTAGAGGGGGTTGGCTTTCTCGCTTTGGGCGCAGGCAATGCGCGGCAGCCGATCAATGAGGCCCAGTTCCTTCATCATGAGAAGCCCCTTGCCCAGAGCGCTGATGTTGCCCAGATTGCCCACGGGGATGACGATCCAATCGGGCACCTCCCAGTCGAACTGCTGCACGATCTCCATGCCCACTGTCTTCTGGCCCTCCATGCGCAGGGAATTCATAGAGTTGGCCAGGTAGATGGTGGGTTCCTGGGTGACCTGTTTGACGATGGCCATGCATCCGTCGAAGTCGGTGTCCAGGGCCAGCACCAGCGCGCCGTTGGCGATGGGCTGGATGAGCTGGGCGGTGGAGACCTTGCCTCGAGGCAGGAACACCACGGCCGGGATCCCCGCTGCGGCAGCGTAGGCAGCCAGCGCTGCAGAGGTGTCGCCGGTGGAGGCGCAGGCCACAGCGCGGATGGGCTGGCCATCGGCCCGCATCTGCTTCACCATAGAGACCAGCACCGTCATCCCCAGGTCTTTGAAGGAGCCGGTGTGGCTGTTGCCGCACAGCTTCACCCACAGGTCCTTGACCCCCAGTTCCTGGCCCAGCCGCTCGGCCAGGAAGCAGTTGGTGTAGCCCTCGTACATGGAGACCACATTCTCATTCTCCACCTGAGGGCAGACCCACTCTTTTTTGCCCCACACGCCGGAGCCGTAGGGCCACTCGTTGGTGCGGATGCGCTCATCGAAGAGCTTCATCCAGGCGGCAGCAGAGCGTCGTTGGAGGGCTTCTACATCGTGCTCCACATCCAGCAGGCCGCCGCAGTGGGGGCAGTGGTAGATCACCTCGGTCAGTGGATAGTGGTCCTCGCAGCCCCGGATGCACTGAAACCAAGCGTTGTACGGTGTCTTGTTCATTGTACCCTCACAATCCATGCCTCAATACAAGCGTACAAGTAGGAGGCGAGGGAATCTGCTCGATTTCTTGGATCAAGAAGGGGAGGTTAGGATAGTTGAAACTCAGCCCTGGCGCGGGTAGGCGATGATGCTTGATATCGGGAGGCACATGTTTGTGATGGGGATGAGTACTGGCCAAAGCAGGATCATCGGGATGAGGCTGGGGATCATACCAGTACAATCTGTCAGAGCCTCGGCAGACCTCATACGAGTAGTACTCAAGGATCGCCGTAGCAAAGTTGATGACCTCAAGAACCCTCAGCACAATCCCCCGACTGAACTCCAGTTCACCCTCCAGTTCAGCCACGGTCGCACTTCTCGGCTTGAGCACAAGGGTAGACCGTTGGACGGAAGGGAACTTGTCAGGAAGGGTGTAAACGAAGTAGCTGTAGCTATGCAGTGAGGAGAGCATCGTCAATCGGGGGCCAGCACCAAAGCGCCGGAAGGGGCTGAGGCACGAAGCTCGGCCAGACGTTCTTTCATCAGCTTATCGTATGCCGCCTCGCGCTGGGATTTGATCCGGTAATAAGCTGCCCAACGGCCATAATCGTTGATCTCCTCAATCTCCTCGTCCCGTAGTGCACCGCTGATGTAGAGCTCGTAAAAATCCCTCGATAACATGCCATATTTCGCTTCGAACTTCTCCAGTTCTTGGTTCATAGCATGGATATCCTGAATGATCTCTTGCAGTTCCATGTACCACCTCCACCTCGCCAGTGCGAGTTGACGCTGATCCCGCTACGATTGATCCTCTGCGAAGGAGATTATAGATACAACCTCAGCGATGTCAAATCTCTAGTTCTTTGGTCGCTTGGTCAGTTGGTCACCTTATCGGCCCGGAGACCAATAGACTACCAGACTATCAGAATCTCCACTACTTCCGACAGGTTGGCCACCCGCAGCTCTGGATAGTCAGGGTACAGCCCCCTTCGATCCAGGAGGATCACATCCATTCCACAGGCAGCCGCTCCTTTGATGTCTACCTCCAGGTCATCGCCCACGAAGACCGCCTCCCCCGCCTTCACATCCAGCCGCCTGAACGCTTCCTGAAAGATAGCCGGGTGGGGCTTGCGCCAGCCGAACTCGCCGGAGATGACCACGGCGTCGAGGAGGCTGGCCAGCTCGAAATGGTCGAGAAGGCCATAGATGGCTGGCCAGTATTGAAAGTTGGTCACCAGGGCGGTGCGATAGCGTCCGTGCAGCCGGTCCAGCAGATCACAATGCCCCTCGGGCAGAGAGAGCTGCTCGATGTAGCCACCGATGTAGCGGGCGACGAACTGGTCCAGGGAAGGGAGATAGTCAGGGCTCAGGGCAGTGAACGTGTCGCGCATGCGGGCCATGAAGTTGACCTCGCGCAGCGAGGCCTGGGCCTGGTGAAGGTACCGCTTGCGGAGGGTATGATAGGCTTCCAAGAATCGGGCCAGTGTCTCTGCATTGCCGCCGTAGATGGCCTGGAAGGCGTCGCGGGCCAGGTCGGCATGGTCGTGGGAACTGCCCCGATCATGCCACAGCACAGTGTCTATGAGGTCGAAGAGAATGGCCCGCTTGCCCTCCAACTCGCCCATCCTATAGCTCCTCCGGCCCGCCGATGTGTCCCAGCACGGCGCTGGCTGCCGCGACGGCCGGCCCGGCCAGGTACACCTCGCTCTCCGGATGGCCCATACGCCCCACGAAGTTGCGGTTGGTGGTGGACACGCACCGCTCGCCGGCGGCCAGCACCCCCATGTATCCGCCCAGGCAGGGCCCGCAGGTCGGCGTGCTCACCACCGCCCCGGCCTCGATGAAGGTTTCAACCAGCCCCTCGCGCACCGCGTGCAGATAGATGCTTTGCGTGGCGGGAATGATGATACAGCGCACGTCCCTCGCCACGCGCCGTCCCTTCAGAATCTGGGCGGCGACGGAAAGATCTTCCCAGCGGCCATTGGTGCAGGAGCCAATCACCACCTGATCAATCTCTATCCCCTTCGCCCCGGAGAGGGGCCGGGTGTTGCTGGGAAGGTGGGGGAAGGCCACCTGCGGCTCCAGTTCGCTTACGTCCCACTCGTAAATGCACGACACCTCGGCGTCCGGGTCGCCCCTGTAGACCGTATAGGGCCGCTGGGCGCGCCCCTCAACATAGGCCAGCGTGGTCTCGTCCACCGGGAAGAGCCCTGCCTTGCCGCCGGCCTCGATGGCCATGTTGCTCATGGTCAGCCGGCTGTCCATGGAGAGGGACTGAGCAGCCTCGCCGGTGAACTCCATCGCTTTGTACAGCGCACCGTCCACCCCGATCTGGCCGATGGTGAAGAGGATCAGGTCCTTGCCCCCCACCCACTTCTGGAGCTGGCCGTGGTAGACAAAGCGCACCGTCTCCGGCACCCGCATCCATATCTGGCCGGTGGCCATGGCCGCGGCGATATCGGTGGAGCCCATGCCAGTGGCGAAGGCCCCCAGTGCGCCGTAGGTGCAGGTGTGAGAATCGGCCCCCACGACCACCTCTCCGGGCAGCACCAGCCCCTGCTCTGGCAGCAGGGCGTGCTCGATGCCCATGGTGCCCACGTCGTAGAAGTGGGCGATCCCCTGGGCGCGGGCGAAATCGCGCACCCGCTTGCACTGCTCGGCAGACTGGATGTCCTTGTTGGGCACGAAGTGGTCGTTGACCAGGACGATTTTCTGCGGATCGAAGACCTGCCCCACACCGATGCGCTCGAACTCGTGGATGGCGATGGGGGCAGTGATGTCGTTGGCCAGCACCACGTCCACCTTCACATTGATGAACTGTCCCGGCCGGATGGCGTCGGCCTCAGTATGAGCGGCCAGGATCTTCTCCGCCAGTGTCATTCCCATGAATCGAAGTCCTTTCAGAGGTATCGCAGTGCCACCTCAGCCACCTGCCATCGTCGCTCGTCGCGCAGCCAGCCTTGAAGAATGGGCACCACTTGTGTGGGCTGGCGTCGTCCCAGGTTCCGCATCGCCGAGGCCACAGCGCGCCAGACGAAGCGTCTCTCATCGGCAGCCAACTCGGTGAGGATGGGCAGGGCAGCTTCAACATGCTGGACGGCTTCGGCGGCGGAGAAGGCCATCGCCACATTCCAACGTGCCTGCTCATCGGAGCGCCTGGCCCACGCCGCTAACCGCTTCAGCGTCAACTCGGGATAGCAACGAAGCAGCCCATCGCCTATGGCAAAGGGACACAGGTTCTGGCGCACATAGACACTCCGATCGCTCAATAGCGGCTCAAGGAGGTCAAGAAATCGCTCGCCCCACTCTGGGGTACGCACTTTGGCAGCGATCTTTACTCCCACCGCCACGGCCCGGCGCACGTTCTCAGAGGAGTGGTGCACCCATTCTAGGCATCGTGTGTAGACGATGTCGAAGTCGGCCACCAGCAACTCACTCAACATCCACGCCGCATCCTCGCGCCGTTCCCAATCGGGGTGTTCCGCCAGCCAAAGCCAGAGGGCTGCAATATCATCAGAGCGATCGGGGAAGAAGGTGATGACTAGCTTGACGCCCAACGTGGTGCTCAGGTGGTCTTCGATGAGCTTCACGCCCCAGGACCAACACTGTTCCGGATTGGGTGCGACCTCCCGCAGCAGGTCGAGAGCACGCCTGAACTCCCGATCGCGTGGATAACGGCGTTTCTCGATCCCGCCCATCTCGTACAGGGCCTTCACTGCGGAGGCCAGATCATCCTGGCTCAAGGCCTCACAGAAGGGTTGTTCCCAGGGGTATGGGTTCACTGTTTTCTCACTGGGCTATCGCACGACAGGGGCCAGAAAGTGCAGCGCGTTGAACCGTTCAAAAGCCTGGAGAACATCCTTCCCTTCCAGGCGGATGGTCCTTCCATCAACGCGGGTCACGAAGTCCAGGTGTTCGACTGTATCCGCATACGACGGATCAATGAAGGTCACTTGAACCGTAACGGGGCCCTCGAAAACGAAGGGCTTGAAATCCGAGGCGTGCTGTACTGCTTCGGCGGCGGCTTCTTCAATCATCTGGCGTGCTCTCAGCAGCGGCACGCAGCGAGCGGCGGAACGGCTTACCCCCTCTTTCACCGCTACGGTTTTCACCTGACCCAAGAGCGAGCGGGCCTCTTCGCACGCCGCTCGGTCACCGGCCACAAGGCCGACCGGTACGCCGTGGAAGCCACACAGCGCCGCGTCGGTGCCGATCTCGCCTATCTCGAGGCCATTGAAGGACAGGGAAAAGATGTTGCCGGCAAAGGTGTGAGCCATGACGCTGTGCAAGGTACCCGCTTTAGCATGGTATCCCACGAACATCGCCAGATCGAAGGAACGGTCAACGCCAGCCATATGATTCATGGGTTTTGGCTGCCCAGAAAGAAAGCTCACTCTGGAGTCCAGGAGCTCAGGCAACAGGTTGCGCATGGAGCCATGGCTTTCTCCCGCAAACACCTCAGTCGCACCGCCAGCAAACGCGCCCCGGGCGGCGGCATTGACTTCCTCGGTCATCAATCGGCGTTGAAGCTCGATTTGAGCGTCGTCCCATTGGACGAGCCCCGCGATGCCCTCCATGTCAACGGCCACAAACACTTTCGTCGTTTATCCTCTTTCTTGAAGCGATCTGTGCGCCGGATTTTCATCCTGACGCCTCTGGCTGGCTTTTCAGTTCGGCTATCAAATCTTCGACATTATCGAAGTCCTGGAATCGTCCTTCTGCCAGGTCCGCTTTGGCCTCCCGGTAACGGGTCTGCCACTCCTCAGTCCAGAACCAGGATGGGTCTATCTCCTCCCGCCGCCAGCGCAAGTAACCGATAAAGCTCAGCACTTCCAATGCTTCATCCTCGGGTAGTTCGTCCAGTGCCTGTTTGGCCATCTCTCTGATATGAGTTGCCATTCGCTCACTCCCTTATGATGTTCGCTGTCAGTTTGGAAAGGGCCCATCCTTGTGGCATAATATGGGCGCCTGTGTGAAGAGCCCGCAGGTGTGAGGCCAACCATCATGCTACAGGATGAACCCATGACCACATGTGGAAGTATACACAAACACAAGCTCCTTGGCAAGCCCACCAGGAGGGAGACGTTGCTGGGCCTGATCTTGCTGGCCTCCCTGCACTCCTTCCTCACCATTGACGAGCAACTGTGGGCTTTACGGGCCCGGCGCTTCGCGGAAGCGCTCCACACGAGGAACCTGGCTGACACCTATCAGGCCCAGCACCCGGGCGTGGTAACCATGTGGCTGGGTGCAGCCTCCATCGCGCTGGGGATGGCCGATGATCCCCTGGCCACACTGCGCCGCCTGGAGCAACCCAGCGGGCGGCTGTGGTACGTGCATGAGCCCTACGAAGTGGAGCCACTGAGAGTGCTCGACCAGCAGTTGGGCTCGCGCTGCCGGAAGCGGGGTGAGGCCCAACTCCCACTGGCCCATGTCACCACCTATCAACTTCCCTCCCTCGTCCTCACCCCGCTTGACCAACCTCAGGATGTGAGTTTTGGCCAAGAGTTGCACCTGCTCCGCGCCGGGCTGGCCGCTGCACAGATGGACTTCCGGCAGCAGGTGGGGGTGACATTGGAGTGGATGAACTCTGCGGATCTGGAGCAAGACCTCAAAATCGCCTGGCGAGTAAGGGATGAGGAGGGACGGTCATGGGGCAGGCTCGACCACCCGCTGATGGACGATGAGGATCACAAGACATCCCGATGGCTTGCCGGGACCCGCCACCTGACCCGGCATCTGATCCCCCTGATCCCAGGCCTGCCCCCCGGTCCTTACCACCTCAGCCTGACCCTCTACCACGAGCTGACCATGGAGCCACTCCCCTACCGAGAGGCAGGAGGCACATGGCAACAGGTGCCCTACACCCTGGCCGACATTGAGGTGATCCCCTGCCCCATATCACCCACACTGGAGGAACTGGCCATCCCTCAGCCACGGCGTGAGCTCCTGGCTGAAGGGCTGGCCCTGCTAGGGTGGAGCCCTTGGCCTGAGAGCGTGCGCCCCGGAGAGAGCTTACCGCTTGAGCTCTTCTGGGAGGCAGAGGGGGAGGGCAGGGCGGACTGCGCAGTGAAGTTGCAGTTGCAGGATGCCGGGGGACAGGTGGCGGCCTCTATCAGAGCCCCTGTCGCGGGTCTCCATTACCCCACCAGCCGCTGGCCGAGCGGGGAACGGATCCGGGCCCGGTACGAGCTTCCCCTCCCGGCCACGACCCAGCCGGGCACTTACTCGCTGCTCCTGACCCTTGTGGATGGAGCCGCTGACCAGCCCCTCGTACCCCAACCCCTCCCATTGGGAGCAGTGGTAGTCCAAGGACGAGAGCACCGATTCGCCCTGCCAGAGATGGAGCATCGCCAGGAAGTGCTTCTGGGGCAGAGGGTCGCGCTGCTGGGGTACGACCTGACCACGGCTCAGCTCTTGCCCGGCGAGGAGCTAGGAGTGACCCTCTACTGGCAGGCTCAGGGGGAGATGTCCACCTCCTACACCGTGTTCGTGCACCTGTTGGATGGGGCCGAGCGGATCTGGGGACAGCGGGACAGTCCGCCGGGGGGAGGGGGCCTGGCCCACCACCAGTTGGGTGCCAGGTGAGGTGCTGACCGACCGCTACACCCTCCAGGTTCGACAGGACGCACCGCCGGGGGAGTACCGGCTGGAGGTGGGGATGTACGACGCTGCTACAGGCGCCCGGCTGCCCGTGTTCGATGCCCTGGGGAAGCGATTGCCGGGAGATCGGGTCCTGTTGGATAAACCCATCACAGTCCAATAGCTGGAGCGAGGTGTCTCATGTCTCTCTTCATCGCTATTGCCGGCAACATCGGGGTGGGCAAGTCTTCGCTCACCCACATCCTGAGCGAGAGACTGGGCTGGCGACCCTTCTTCGAGGCGGTGGATGACAACCCCTACCTGGCCGACTTCTACGCCAACATGCGCCGCTGGAGTTTCCACTCCCAGATCTTCTTCCTGGGTCGGAGGCTCCAGGACCACCTGCGCATCTTGTCCTGCCCCGACCCTGCTGTGCAGGACCGGGCCATCTACGAGGATGCCGAGATCTTCGCCCGCAACCTCTACCGGCGCGGTGACCTGTCGGAGCGGGACTACCGCAGCTACCACACCCTCTACGAAGGGCTCATCCGGTGCCTCCAGCCCCCCGATCTGATCGTGTACCTCCAGGCTTCTGTCCCTACCTTACAGGCCCGCATCCGGTGCCGGGGGCGGAAGTATGAGCTGGCCACCCCCGCCTCCTACCTGGGAAGCCTCAATGAGCTGTACGACCAGTGGGCCGCCACCTTCGACCTCTGCCCGGTGCTCACCGTCCCCACCGATGGGCTGGACTTCGTGCAACGGCCGGGCGATGCTGAGGTGATCATCGCTCAGATTCAGGGCTGTCTCCCGCCTGCGTCTATCTGACCCCTTCGGCTACTATCTTATCTTAGGCCAGCGTTTGCAGTCGGTCGCTATTTATCTTAACCAGTGGTGTTCAGTCCAGAAAGGGACCAGATGAGGTGCAGACCGGGCAGTTCCCGCCGGTAGTGCGGCGAATCCCCGCCCTGCTGCAGATAGATCAGGTCCAGCAGGGCTTTCTCCAGCGAGGTGATGAATGCCCGCTGTCCTGGGACAGCCCCTGCACCATCAGCCTTCACTCCCGCTCCCTCCAGTCCGGCATCCAGGCCGCCAGCAAGGAGTCTGACCCGTCGGGCTTCCGCCTGCATTGGCTCCAGTGCCTCCCCAACACCCTTCTGCAACGGCAGGGTTAGGGTTCTTGTACAGCTCTACCCGCACCTCGCGCTCCACCCTGGGGTTGTAGGATCAGCCGGGATGCTCGGCCAAGTCTGCTGAACAGTCCGGGCCGCCTCTTTCGGGTCTGGCACCCTCTGGCCCTTGAGCACCCAGTACAGGGCGAACTCCTCGCCGCTCAGGTCGCTCTCTGCCTGCTCTGCCTCCGCGGCCACAGACTGCTCGGCCAAGCCATTCAACTGCTCCAGCGCTGTCTGTACGCTGATCAGGCGCTCCCGCAGCCGCCGGATAACCTCCTCGACCTGCTCGCCAAGAGGGATCAGATAAGGCTGCTCCCGCTGGTTCTGCTTGATGTAGATGGTTAGGCTACGGTACAGGTTGGTGACTTTGACCCGCTCGCTCACATCGTCTGCCCGAACGACGTTGGCGATGTCTCGGTTGATGAGGTAGAGGGGCAGGGTGTCCACCACGGGCGACGCTTCCACATGCTCCCGGATGAGAGCATCGGCCTTGCGGAGCAGTTCCCGCTGGATGTGCCGCTTCTCGGCTTCCGGGTTGAAGTAATTGTAGACCACCTGGTAACCTGCACGATGAGGGTATAGTCGTCCAGATAGTCTCGCAGGAAAGGATCAGGGGAAAGGATCTCGTAGGTTGTTTGCAGTTCCTTGAACAGGTTGACGAAGGCTTTCCGGAGTTCCTCGCTGAAGAAGTGGTCAATGATCCGTGCGGTGCGCCCCGGTTCGTCCGAGAGGTTGATGAGTGCAATGGCTGCCTGTGCTGCTGTAAGCAAGTCCACAAACCGCTCTTTGAGCTTCTCCAGGTCTATCAGCCCTTGGGAAGGCGCGCATGTGGACAGCCAGGTCGCCCTCCTGGCTGCGGTGGGCCTCGTCTATGAGCACGATGACGTTGCAATGGTGGTTCAGATCCTGGGGGATGCGGTCGAACTTGTGGATGAGGGTGATGATGAGCCCCTGGTAGTCGGAGGCCAGCAGGTCCCGCAGGTGGCGCTTGCTCTCGGCCCGCACCACCGCCGGGAAGCCGAAGGCCTCCAGGTTCTGCACCATCTGCGTTTCCAGTTCCCGACGGTCCACGACGACCAGCAGGGTGGGGTTCTCCAGCGAGGGGAGACGGCGCAACTGGTGAGCGGCGACGATCATGGTCAGCGACTTGCCGGAACCCTGCGTGTGCCATATCAAACCGGTGTTGGCCTCGCCCGTCTCCACGCGCCGCACGATGCGTTCGGTGGCTCGAATCTGATGGGGACACAGGACGAACTTGTGGACCTGGTCGTCGGCGCAGAAGAACAGGACTTCCAGGTCAGAACTCGCAAGATCGTCATGTGGTTTGATAGCACAAAGTCGCCGGTGTGATCCCAATAGGCGGTCTTGCCAACCAACTCTTCGCTGTTGGTATTGTTGAAAATGATGTCACCTGGCTTGAGGAGGTACGGGGTAACGTTTCTATGTGTCTCGATGTACTTGAGGGTCTCAAGATCAATCTCGCCTTGTATGGTTACGTTGAACGGTCGTAGGTGAGGGATGCCCCTGCCCTGTTGGTTGTGCTCACCACAGGGGAAGCCATTCTGTGCCATCAAGCGCTGGGAGCGCATCAGTTCACCCAGCCGCACCACCTCCCACTCCACCGGGATCGGGCCGATCTCGGTCTCTTTGAAGCCGTTGCTGGCTTCAGTCATCTGCATATTCCTCCACCAGAATCCTAGCAACTTTGCGCCGCAGATCAGGGGCGTCTTGCGTCGCCGCCACCCAGACGATAGACCAGTTCACCGCGAGATACTTGTGGACGGCGATGTTGCGAAACCCAACAATGTCGGCCCACTCGATCTCAGAATGCCGTTCTGTGAATTCCTTAGGCAATCGAGCAGCGGCCTCACCGATCACGATGAGCTTTTGAAGCACGGCGCTCTGGCGCAGTTCGTCGTCGAAAAAGTCTTCGCGCTGAACCCCTTCGATAAAACGCTAAATGGCGTCCGCCGCTTCCACGATGTCGGTGAGATAGAGTTCCTCACGCCGCATAGACGACCTCCGCGCTGGACAGAACGGCGTCCCGGATCTTGGGTTTGAGTCCCTCTTTGGGCACCAGGTCCACCGGCCGTTGCAGAAGTTCGGAAAGCTCCCGCTGCATCCGGCTCAAGGCGATAAAGCCCACCTGTGCATCTGGCTCAAACTCCACCAGCACATCCGCGTCACTGTCGGGTCGAAAATCCTCCCGCAAGACAGAGCCAAAGAGGGCAAGGCTCTGAATATGATGGCGCTGGCAGAAATTGGCAATCTTGTCTGCAGGAATTTCAATCCTTGGTTTAGCCATGTCTCCACTCCTCAAATCCCAACGCACTCAGCACCTGATCCCATTGCGTGTCCATTTCGGCCCGGTTCTCCTCGGCTTGGGCCAACAGCACTAGCGCTTCCTCCAATGGCAGGGCGGCTCTACGTCGTCGCTGGCTACATAGCGGGAGGGGCTCAGGTTGTAGTCGTTGCGGGCCGCTTCCTGGGTGGTGATGATGGCACTCACCCCTTCCTCGGCCCGCCAGTCCCGGTAGATCTCGTAAATCTGGCGGATGTGCTCATCGGCCAGGTAGTTCTTTGGCCGGCCCTTGGCGCAAAGCTTGGAGGCGTTGATGAGCAGGATCTCACCAGGGTGAGGCTTGGCCTTGTTGATCACCATGATGATGCCCGGCGCGGTGGTGTTGTAGAACAGGTTCTCGGGCAAAAGTATGACCGCCTCAATGAGATCCCCCTTCGTAACCAGGTCACCCTCGACGAAGGTCCTGCGGATGTCACGCTCCCGGTTGCTGCCCTGGTTGCCGCTGCCGTGGGAGACGTCGCCGGTGTCCAACACCACCGCCATCTTGCCTTCCTCTAAGCATACATGTGCTGAATCCAGCCCCAGTCGGCGGAGCTGGCCAGGGGCGTACCCCGCGTGAAGCGACCATAGGTGTCGTTCTCGTAGACCGGTGTAGCCATTGGGAATGTAAAAGCGGATCAGAGCGCGGTCTTCCTGAGCCAGGTGGCGGGCCATGGCATCGTCGCCAAACTCCTTGCTCAGCCGGCTCAGTTCGTCCTCGTAGACATCGGAGAGCCGTTTGTAGAACAGGAGGGGCAGGATGTAGTCCTTGTACTTGGGGGCGTCGAGGGGGCCGCGGATGGAGCAGGCGGCCTCCCAGAGCCAATTTTCTAAGGTGGAAATGTCCATGAATTGTCCACTCTGGTAACAACTAGCAAAACATACTACTAAATTTACCACCCATACGCTCCCTGAGCAAATGGCCTCGACATCGGCGACTTGTTCTCTCTAACTCCTTGACCGTCCTCCAGAGAAAGACTTTTGGCGACTGACTTACTTGATCGCCCTCCACACCTGGAAGCGATGATCCCGATAGACGAAGCCTACCTCCTGGAACAACCCTGCCATCTCCCGCTCATAGGGGATGAAGTGGTTGGCCACCAGGTACAATCGTCCCCCTGGCCGCAGCACCGCTGCCGCGTCGTGGATGAACTGACGGGCCACCTCGTAGCTCACCCCCTGGCCCTGGTGAAAGGGTGGGTTGGTGATCACCACATCGAAGGCACGGTCCAACACCGCCGCGCCGCAGTCGGATAGCCGCACCTCGGCATGGGCCACTTCACTCTGCTCCAGCGTCCGCCGTGCGGCCTCCACGGCCACGCAGTCGGCATCCACCAGTACCACTTCTCCGTACAGGGCCATGTCCGCGGCGACCAGCCCTGCCAGGCCATAACCACAGCCCAAGTCCAGCACCCGCTCCTGGGGCCCAATCTCCATGCTCTCCACCAGCCGTCTCGTGCCCTCGTCCACCCTATCCCAGGAGAAGAGGCCGGGCTTAGTGAGGCAACTGTATCGCTTTCCCCGCACCTGGGCGATCAGCTCTCGGAACCGGTAATACTCATGACTTGTTGCCTCGTTGACTTGTACCTCCGTCCCCTTCACCGCCAGTGCTACCCTGCTGCCCCCCTTGTAGGCCAGCAGGTGGGCCTGGCCGAAAACGTCTTCCAGGTAGCGGATGGCCGATTTCACCCCGCTGCGGGTGGCCCCGGCCAGGTAGCAGCGCCCGCTGGGGCGAAGCAGGGCTGCCGCATCGCGCACGCACTGGTGGACGACTTCCCTCTCCCTGGGAGCGTGGATGGCCACCAGGTCGAAAGTCTGCTCCTGGATAGCAGCTCCGCAGTCACTCAGGTGGACCTCCGCGTTAAGCACCCCATTCAGGGCCAGGGTCCGCCGCGCGGCCTCCACAGCGACCATACTGCGATCCAGAAGACAGGCCCAGCCCTGGGGGGCGCGCTGGGCAGCCGCCAGCCCCACCCATCCTACACCACAGCTCAGGTCCAAAATCCGGTCGGCCGGGCCCACCTCCATCGCCTCCATCAACAACCGCGCCGCCGGGGCAGGCTCATCCCACCCCTCGATGCCCGGCTTGGTGACAACGGTGTACCGCTGGCCGCCGAGGTCGAGAGTCAGCTCCCGGTAACGGTGGTAGTCACGGAGGGGAAGGGTTAAGCGATGCCTTCGGGCCATCCTACACCTTCTCCAAGGAAAAGAATGGCCTGGAGCTTGAGCTCCAGGCTGAATGAAGCGCCTTGGTCTAGCGCCCTTAGAGGTGCCCCCGACTGGACTCGAACCAGCACGCCCTTAACGGGCACAGGTCCTCAACCTGCTGCGTATACCTATTCCGCCACAGGGGCACATCTCATATTATAGAAAAAAAGGCCCAATTTGTCAACTCCGCCAAAGGAAGCTACAATTGCGAGATGGCAGAGACAAGAAGAGAAGGGAGCATACCATGAGGATTGTTCTGGACGCCATGGGCGGTGACCACGCCCCAGAAGCGGTCGTCGAAGGGGCGGTGCGGGCAGGACGTGAGCTGGATGTAGAGCTCCTCCTGGTGGGCCGGCCAGAGGCCATCGAACCGGAGCTGGCCAAGTATGATACGACGGACCTACGTCTGCCTATCATCCCTGCCAGCCAAGTGGTAGAAATGGATGAGCACCCCGCCACAGCGGTGAGGGCTAAGCCCGATTCCTCGATGGTGGTGGGGATGAAGCAGGTCAAAGAGGGCGATGCCCAGGCCTTTGTGTCAGCGGGGAACTCTGGAGGGGTGCTGGCGGCAGCCCTCTTTCAATTGGGCCGCATCCAAGGCATCCGACGCCCGGCCCTCTCCTCGGTCTGGCCCACTCGCCATGGCCGCTGTTTCTTACTCGATGGAGGGGCCAACACTGACTGCAAGCCAGAATATCTCCTTCAGTTCGCCCTCATGGGCAGCGTCTACGCCCAGAGGGTCATGGGGATAGAGACCCCTCGGGTGGGCATCGTCTCCAACGGCGAGGAGGAGGGCAAGGGCAGCGTCCTGGTCCAGGAGGCCTACCAACTGCTGAAGGGCTCGCCCCTCCACTTCATCGGCAATGTGGAGGGCAAGGACATCTTTCACGGCCTGGCCGACGTGGTGGTCACCGACGGCTTCACGGGCAACGTCATTGTCAAGACCTCCGAGGGGGTGGCCATGATGCTCATGGAGGTCCTGAAGGAGGAGATCAAGAAGCGCCCCTTAGCCATGCTGGGGGCGCTGTTGGCTAGGCCCGCCTTCCGGGCCGTGGCCAAAGTCCTGGACTACCGGGAATACGGCGGTGGGGTCTTGCTAGGGGTGAATGGGGTGGTCATCGTGGCCCATGGCCGCTCCGATGCCCAGGCCATCGCCAGCGCGGTGCGGGTGGCCAAGCAAGCGGTCGAGGGGGAGGTGGTGCCCACCATCCAGGCTGGACTGGCTGAACTGGCGGCCAATTGACCATCCTACACCAAGAAGCCCAAAAGCGAGGTTGGAGCGGGGTGTGATTTCGAGGAGATTCGCCAATGGAAGAAGAGATTGACCTGCGCCAGTCTGCGGTTTTCCTTGCTGTAAGTGTTTATTCCGGTGCCATCTATTTGCTCCAGCGAGCTTTTTCGAGTCACCCAATCCTGAAAGAAGTAGCCCGAGTGATCAGGAGGTAAATCTATGAGCGGGATAGTGGGGATATGTTCGGAACATGCCCTCGATCTTGCCTATGTCAACAGGCTCATAGCAGATATGGGCAAAGAAATCACGTATGCTTCGGATGACTTGACTGACAGATGGAATGATAGTCATCTGGCGATAGCACGCGTGCATCACGGAATAGTCAACCCGGAAACTCAACCGGTATTCAATGAAGACGGTTCTCTATGCATTGTGATGGATGGTGAAGTGTTCGATTATGACCTTGAGAAGAGGTCACTTATTGAGCGAGGGCACCATTTTCGGCTGCCAGGGAATGATGTGGAGTATGGCCTGCATCTTTATGAAGAGTATGGCCCTGAAGCATTCGCCAAATTGAATGGCTCCTTTCTCCTGGCGCTGTATGATCGCACAACCCATGAACTGCTCCTGGTCAACGACCGTTTCTCATCCCATCCCCTCTTTTACTACTGTGATGGAGAACGACTGATATTCGGGACGCAGCTCCGGCCGCTTTTGCAATTCCCACCTCTGCCACGCCGACTATATCTGCAGGCGGTCTTTGAGTTTTTTGCGTTCCAATGCGTTCTGGGAGATCGAACGTTTTATGAGGATGTTAAGATACTTCCGTCAGCCAGTATCGTCCGCTTTCGAAACGGCATGCTGTCCTCCGGTCGGTATTGGAGGATGCGATACACGGACGAAGCCCGATCGGAAGAGCATTATGTGAAGGTACTGGCGGATGCATTTCAAAAAGCGGTGGCCAGGAGAACCGCAGGGAATCATCGCTTGGGGATTCTCCTGAGCGGCGGGCTGGATTCAAGAGGCGTTCTTGCTGCAGACAATGAGGGCAAGATCTCCGTGGCGTTTACCTTAGGGTCCGTAAAGAAATAACTTCCCGCATTTGAGGCGGAGGCACTGGGTCCGTTGGGTGGGATTTCGGTTGATAGCTTGACTTGGATTACCAAATCCAAGCCTTAAGTGCTGGATTGGGCAATTCAGCGGGAGCAATTAGGACGAAATTCGTCATGGCGCAGGCTATCCCATTTAGCGGACCCAGTCCCGAGGCAGATTTCCCTGGGAAAACTGGGGTCAGTGAGGGAACTTATTCTTTTACGAACCCGGCATGGTTCAGAAAGTGGCACAGTTAGTTTGACATTAGGCCGCCAAGGGAGGT
>CAYRNM010000032.1:0-15766 GCA_964425465.1 uncultured Anaerolineae bacterium
TTTTTCAAGGTGCCAAAAGTGTCAACCTATTTCAGCCCCTAATTGAACCTTCCCCACTGTCGAGTTCTTAAAGGACGTGCAACTCGCAGACTTTGCGGAAATGGTGGCCGTAGATCGCAAGGGTAATGGCCAGCGGAAACAAATCGGGGCGGCGAAACAGCGTCCATAACAAGAGCTTCCAGTAGTGGACTCGCTCCTTGCCTATGATACCCAGGTGGTAGATGGAGCGAAAGAACGCCAGCATGTGCTCCAAGTCCAGCGGGGCTTCAACCTTTGGCGGCTTATACTCTCTCAAGAAGGTCTTGACGCGCTGATAGTAAGGCTCGGGTGAGTAAATGTGTCGCAGTATATTCCTGTATCCCTCGCGCAATGTATTAAGGTTCATGTTAGGGATAATGTTCGTTGTGCCATCTACGTTATCCCCCGATGTGTGGGAAAGCAGGCGACCCTCTCGCCTCAGGCGCTCGTAAAGCCTTGTGCCAGGCGGAGCTTGAAGCAGGCCCACCATCGCTGTCACGATCCCGCTTTTCTGGATAAAATCAATTTGCCGCTGGAAGATGGAGGGGGTATCATTGTCAAAGCCGACGATGAATCCTCCCTGCACTTGCAACCCGGTTCGCTGGATACGCTTCACGTCTTTGACCAGGTCACGGTTCTTATTCTGCTTTTTGTTGCATTCGGTCAGGCTGTCCTCATCCGGTGTCTCGATCCCGATAAAGACCGTATTAAACCCCGCCTCGACCATCATGTGCATCAATTGCTCGTCGTCGGCCAGATTGAGGGAGACTTGGGTGTTAAACGGTATCTCCCCCTTATCTTTCTGCCATTCGATCAGCGCCGGCAATAGCTCGGTCTTGAGACACCTTTTGTTCCCAATGAGGTTGTCATCCACGAAGAAGACCTGCCCACGCCACCCCAGATTGTAGAGCCTGTCCAACTCGGCAATGATCTGCTGGGCGGTCTTGGTGCGTGGTCGGTGACCGAACAAGGCCGTCACGTTGCAGAAATCGCAGTTGTGAGGACAGCCTCGCGAGAATTGGATGCTCATGGAGGCGTACTGGTCCAGATCAGCCAACTCCCACAGAGGCACCGGGGTCTTCTGGATGTCAGCGAACTCGGATGTGGTGTAGACACGCCTGGCGTGCCCCTGCTCCAGGTCCGCCAGAAAAGGTGGAAGGGTCACCTCGGCTTCATTCAGCACGAAATGATCAACCTCCTCAAATTGTTCGTACTCACTCGTGAAGAGCGATCCTCCGGCGACGACCTTGACGCCTGCCTCTTTGCACCGGGCAATGATTCGACGTGCCGACTCTCTTTGCACGACCATACCACTGATAAAGGCGTAATCGGCCCACGCCAGGTCCTCGTCGGTGAGCTTTGTCACATTAATGTCGAGTAGGCACTTTGCCCACTCTGGCGGCAGCAGTGCCGCAACCGTCAGTAGCCCCAGCGGCGGTGAGGAGGCCTTTTTGCGTATGAATTTAAGCGCGTGCTTGAAACTCCAGAATGTATCTGGAAACTCAGGGTAGATCAACAGAACATGCATTGGGTTTCCCTCCAGCAAAAACCAGAATATGAAGTGTCCCCTATAGGGGGTAGGCCCAACAGACTTCTACTCATCGTTTCGTCCGTCAGGCACCGTTTTCCAAGAACGCTTTAATTTGCTCGACACTCATCCCTCCCAGCTCCAGCTCGTCTACCCCTCGGCCTTCTGCCCAGTAGTCAGCACAGTTGATCGCTCCACAGAGGTTGATCACAGCGTCAGAGATCGGCGTGGGGATGTTCAAGAGCCGCCCCAGGGTGGCCAGAAGCACCAAGCCATACGGCACATCCTCAGTGATATAGCGGTCTCGCACCGATGTCGGGCCTTTCATCTGGATACCCGCCTCGATGCTCCTGGCACCAAAGGCTGCATCCATGGAGGTATTAAGGATGCGATCGTGGCACTCATCCAGCGTCTGGCCCAGATTGTACCCCCGAGGATCAAGGCCAGCATAATGATGATGCTTGAGGCCCAGCCCGTCGAGTATCGCCAACCGCTCTCGCTCCAATGCCTCATAGACTCGAGCAACGGAGGGCGTCATCCCCTCTTTGTAGAGATAGAATTCGCCGCCGGAGTATTCAATGCGAGTCACACTGAACAGCGTCGCAGCAGGGTGGATGATGGGGTTGGGATTGTTGATCGCCACTTCAAGCACATTGGTCGCCGGGGTGATGGTGGAATAGACCTCTTGCAGCTTGCCCATCGCTTCGTCGGTCCGATGGGCCGGGAACACGCCCGTGGGAAGGGTCACCGCTTCAGTGTGGATGAGGACGTGACCCGGTCCAGCCAGGCGCGCTCCGTAGGGGAGGGTAGAGCTCTCACACAGCAACACATTCTTATCCACACCCTGGACCTTGAATATCCGGGCAAACTCCAGGCTGCCCCCCGAGCCGGGCATCAGGCTGATGATCTGCCCCTCTTCCACGTGAGGTGCGCAGAGCTCAGCCATTGTCTTGTGACCAAAGGCGGGGGTGACGACGAAAACGATCTCCGCGCCCTTTAGCGCGGCAGCAATGTCGGTCGTCACCTGGTGAATCTTGACCGTCTCTTTACGCTGTGGCCACTCAATGGTGATCTGACCGGTGTCGAGAACCTGGCGCACATGGTCCGCAAAACGCGGCAGTTCGAACAGGCTGACCTCAAATCCGTCGAGGGTCTTGTGAGCGGCCATAGCGTGCCCGCCGTTGCCTGCTCCGAGCACGGCAATCTTCTTGACTGACATGTGTCCTGCTTTACTGTTAGGGCTTGATGCAAGGATAAATTTCAGTCGCCCAACCGGTCATCCCTGCCTTCTTCCGATGGCAGTCCATGTAGCAGGGGATGAACCGTTGAAACTGCTGGACGAAGATGGGGTGCTCGGGCCGAGACCCCACCAGGCTCATCTCTCCCAGGAGTACATTGATAATAGCGTGCCAAGTTTTTGCAGTACCTCCGTCACTGTCTCTGCCGGTAAGGTGCATATCAACTCTGCATCTCTAGCGCGCCAATCCAAACTCTTCACTTGGTCAGCCAAGATGACACCTGTGACAGCCAGGCCAGCAGGGATGAGCACCTCAAAGGGATAGCCTTTGATTTGACTCGTGATAGGATATAGGATGGCTAGCCCAACTTTGCCGTTATAAGCGTCAGGTGAAAGTACTACAGCAGGGCGGCGACCCGCCTGTTCACGCCCGGCCTGAGGATGTAGGGTAATCCAGATAACATCACCACGCTGAGGAACATATACCTTGGGCTTTACCACACCTCACCACCCATTGCAGGACCCGTATCAACTTCGCCGTGCAAGTTGTCCTCGGTTACCTGGGCCAAGAGATGCTCGAGGCTCAGCGCAGGCTTAACCACAGGCGTTATAACTAGCTTTCCGTCCACCAGCGACAACTCCACCAGTGAATTATGTTCCAGTCCTACCTCGGTAGCAAGTGGCTTTGGGATACGCAACGCTAGACTGTTGCCCCATTTCTGCACACGGGTTTCCATATCAACACCTCCCTATGTATCTACAAAGAAGACACATCAATTCCTGATATTTGTCAAGCGTGGTCTCAGTACGCATCTTTGACCCTGAACACCGCCAGGATGCTGCGGAAGATGATCTTGATATCCAGCAGCAGGGACCAGTTCTCAATGTACCACAGGTCGTACTTGGTGCGCTCCACGATGGAAGTGTCTCCCCGCAGGCCATTCACCTGCGCCCAGCCGGTCATACCCGCCTTCTCCCGATGGCGGTCCATGTAGCGGGGGATAAACTGCTGAAACTGCTGGACAAATATGAGGCGCTCAGGCCGAGGACCTACCAGGCTCATCTCTCCCAAGAGCACATTGATCAACTGGGGCAGCTCATCCATGGAGAAGCGACGCAAGAACCTCCCCACTCGCGTGCGGCGTGGGTCGTTGGGCTTAGCCCACACCGGCCCCGTCTCTTTCTCCGCATCCTCACGCATGGAGCGGAATTTGATGGTCCAAAAGGGCTTGGCATCCAGTCCCATACGCTCCTGACAATAGAAGACGGAGCCAGGCGAATCCATCTTGATCAACAGGGCTACGAGCATCATCAGCGGCGATAGAAAAATGAGGCCCACCGTGGCCCCCAGCAGGTCCATGCCCCGCTTGAGGGTCAGCTTCCAGCCGCGCAGGGCGATATCCTGCACCGTGACCATGGGCAGGCCATTGAGGTCGCCGATCGTAATCTCCTGAGCCATGATCTGGAACACGTCGGGGAAGACCTTGATGCTCACCCGCTCCCGCTCACAGAGGGAGATGAGGGTCAGGATCTCCTGATGGGAGGCATCGGGCAGGGCAATGATCACCTCATCCACTCCGTAATCCTCGATGATGGTTGGCAGGTCGGCGGTGGAGCCGAGCACGGGTATCCCCTGAACCTGCTGCACTCCCTTGTCCTCTCTGGCTACGAAGCCCGCTACCTCGTAGCCCAGCCCTGGAGAGTGCGTAGCCTTCCCCAGGATCATCTGCCCTACCTCACCGGTGCCGACGATGAGCACTCGGTTCCGACCCCACCCCTGGCTTTGCAGTCCTCTCCGCAGCAGTTGGTTACACAGCCGGCCCAGGGTAACCAGCATAATAGTCAGCATCCAGACGTAGAGCATCATCAGGCGCGGGTATTCCAGCTCATACCGGTAGAAGAAGGCAATGACGGCGAAACTGATGATGATGCCCACCGAGACATTGCCGAAGATGGCGTAGATCTCATCCACGCGGGAGATAGCAGGCTGACGGTGGTAGAGCTTGGCGAAGAAAAACAGGGTCAGCAGCGTAGCCACCTGGACGAAGAGCATCCCCAGGTAGTAGGAGAAGGGGAAAATCTGCTTGTACTCGGTCAGCAGCCGCAGCCGATAGGCCAGGTAGAAAGCCAGGCCCATCATAGTTGCATCGGTGAGGAAGAGGAGAATGCCGAAAATTAATCGCGCCCGTCGCTTCGTCATCCCTGGCCTCCTGAACGGGCAAATGTGCCCTGACACGATCGGATCAGTTCCTGGAGCATGGCCAGGCCACCGCGCAGCGCGATCCCCCCTACAATCAGCCAGTGGAGACAGAGGGGCGTCGTGGCCCGATAATGCTTTTGGTAGAAAATATACATGGCCCGGTAGAACTCGTAGTGCGCTTTGCGGCTTTGCTTGCTGGATTCCCCTTTGTAGTGCAGCACCCTCACCTCGGCATTGTAATACACCTTCCAGCCAGCGGCCTTCATGCGGTAGGCCCAATCCAGGTCCTCACCATACATGAAGAAGCTCTCGTCTAGCAGCCCCACCTGCTGGATGGCTTCTCTGCACACCATCATGAAAGACCCCGCCACGGAATCCACCTCGACCGTCTCATCGGGATCCAGAAAGGTGAGGTTATAGCGAGCGAAGCGGGGGCTGTGAGGGAAGAGCCTGCTCAGGCCGAAGAGCTTGTAGAAGGAGTTGATTGGTGTGGGAAAACTACGACGGCAGGCCAGGTCCAGCTCACCACTGGCCCGCACTAATCGCGGTCCAGCCGCCCCCGCCTCCGGGTGCCCCCCCATAAAGGCCAACATATCGGCCAAGGCGGAGGGAGGGAGCAGGGTGTCAGAGTTCAACAACAGCACATAGCTGGGGATGTGGCATCCAAGATCCAAGATCTCCCTCAATGCCAAATTGTTAGCATAGGAGTAGCCGCCATTCACCTCACTGCGGATGAGGTGCGCCTGGGGGAACTCGGCGGCCACCATCTCGGCGCTGTCGTCGGTGGAGGCATTGTCCACCACCCACACTTCGCAGGAGAACTCGCCCTGGCTGCCATACACCGAGGCCAGACACTCCCGCAGCAAGTCACGGGTGTTATAGTTGACGATGACAATCGCCAGATCCAACCTTTGGTCACCCCCTGTGAACCAGGCTGCCGTCGGGATTATCTATATTGTAGCATAAGGGGGGAAAGGGAGCAAACAGCGATACGATAGCTAGCGCACCAGCTTATAGCCTCCAGCTCCATCGCTCCTCTTAAGCTGGCGGCTGATTCGTCCCCTCTTCGCCGACTTCTGCGACCCGGTTCACAGGCGATGGGAAAGGGGGCTGGTCCAAAAGTTTGTAGTAGGCATAGCCAGCCAACACCCGCAGGGAGGCCAGGGTGGGGGCCGCCAACAGCGCCCCCAGCACGCCGGCCAGATTGGCTCCGGCCACCACCGCCACGATGACCACCAGGGGGTGAAGGTTAAGGCTGCGGCCGATGATACGGGGCACCAGGTAGTTGTTCTCCACCTGCTGGATGAGGATATACAACCCCGTGACCAGCAGGGCAAACCAGAAGGGGGGCAGCGGCAGGTAGATCGAACCCTGGAAGAGGGCGATGAATACCGCGGGGATGGCAGCGACGACGGGGCCGATGTTGGGCAGCACCTCCAGCAGCCCGGCCAGCGCGCCCAGGGCCACCGCGTTGCGCAGCCCCACAATGGCCATCACGACCCCCACCACAAAGCCCACCACCAGACAGAGAATGAGCTGCCCCCGGAAGAAGGTGTTCCATATGGAGCTGATCTCAGCACCCAAGAGGTGCACGTCGGCCTGATAACGCGGGGGGACGAGTTGGTGGATGTAGCGGATGATCGCCGGTTGATCTTTGAGGATGTAGAAGGAAGTGACGAGGATAAAAACCAGCCAGATCAGGCTTGTAATTGCATCCACCAGCACGCTCATGGTGTGTGAAGCGATGGGGGATAGAAGGCTCTGCAGTGCCCCCCTGATCTGGTGCCAGGCTGTCTTAAGCTCCAGGCGATACCCCAGCAGGAACAGGGGTTGATCCAGGAAACGGTCGAAGTCCTCGGCGATCTGCTGGAGGTTCAGGTCAACGGCCTTCAGTTGCTTGATCAGGCTGGGGGCTAACAGGGCAGGCACGAGGGCCAGAAGAATGATGAGAGCCAGGTACAGCAGGGCCACCGCGGTGGTGCGGGGAAGGCGAGTGCGGGCCACAATAAACCCCACCACAGGGTTGAGCACATAGGCCAGTATGATGGCGATGACCAGCGGGGGCAACAACTGCCTAAAGCGATACAAGATCAAGGCCCCCAGCACCACCCCTCCGGCCACAACCATCCGCTTGGTGGTATCACTCCAGGGAGAGGAAGAAGAATAGGGCTCTATCGCACCTTGATCCTGTTGTTGAGTGCCCATGGATACCTTGTGGAAGTTCAGTGGATCAGCCCTACCTGCTCGGGAGGCCAGTACCGTATCCAAGCCCGGCCAATCACGTCGGAGAGAGACACTGGACCGAAGGAGTGAGAATCGTTACTGAAACCACGGTTGTCACCCAGCACGAAGACCGAATCCTCGGGGATACGGCGGGGGGGCATAGAGTAACGAATGGGTTCGCTGAGATAGGGCTCATCCAGTGGTTGGCCATCCACAAACACCCGTTGGTCGCGGATCTCTATCGTCTCCCCTGGCAGGCCAACTACCCGCTTGATGAGATAACTGCCCCTCTGCTCAGGCAGCTTCAGCACCACGATATCCCCACGGCGGGGCGAATGGAAGCGGTAGGATATCTTCTCCACAATCAACCGCTGGCCTGCGTGGAGGTTGGGCTCCATACTCTGACCGTAGACCTGCGTGGCCTGAGCCAGGAAGAGGGTGATGAAGATGGCGATGAGGACCGCCGGCATGACGGTCTCCACTAACTCACGCAGCAGGCGCCAGAGCAGGCTGCGGGAGGAAAGGTCTTCTTCTGAAGGAGGGGAAGGAGGTGAATACATGATTCTCTACCTCGCAAGCTGTGCAACGGACTACCGTCGGAAGCGTGGGGTACGCCGGGTCTCACCACGGCCTCCTCGGCTGAGAATTTGATCACGGCGCTGAGCCTCCTGGACTGACCACCCCTCCAATACCGCCCGTCGGGAGAGGCGGATCTTGCCCTCACGGTCAATGTCAATGACCATGACCATGATCTCGTCGCCCACGTGGACCACATCCTCCACCCGTTGAACATGCCCACTGTCCAGTTGTGAGATATGGACCATCCCATCCTGGTTGGATAGAATCTGGACGAAGGCGCCATAGTCGGTGGTACGCACCACTCGACCCCGATAGATTTTGCCCACCTGTGCCTCTTCCACCAGCGCCTCCACCATCTCCTGCGCCTTTTGGGCACTGGGACCACTGGCGGAAGCAATGTAGACTGTGCCATCATCCTCGATGTCAATGGTAGCTCCCGTCTCCTCCTGGATGGAGCGGATGGTCTTACCTCCGGGGCCGATCACCAGCCCGATCTTCTCGGGATCAATCTGCAGCGTCGTGATCCGCGGCGCATAGGGTGACATCTCAGGCCGTGGGGCGGGGATCGCCTCTTCCATCACCTTCAGTACCTTCAGCCGGGCCTCCCGCGCCTGGGTCAGGGCTTCCTCTAAGAGTTGAGAGGTGATCCCCCGAACTTTGATGTCCATCTGGATAGCGGTGATCCCCCTTCGGGTTCCGGCCGCCTTGAAGTCCATGTCGCCCAGGTGATCCTCCAGGCCCTGGATGTCGGTCAGGATGCAGTAGCGGCCATCTCCCGTCACCAGCCCCATAGCGATCCCGGCCACCGGCGCTTTGATGGGCACGCCGGCATCCATCAACGCCAGGCTGCTGCCACAGATGCTGGCCTGAGAAGTGGACCCATTGGAGGAGAGGACATCGCTCACCACGCGGATGGTATAGGGAAACTCCTCCTCAGGGGGGATCATGGGCAGCAGCGCCCGTTCCACCAGGGCGCCGTGGCCGATCTCCCGCCGGCGCGGGCCGCGCAGAAGCCAGGTCTCACCGGTGGAGTAGGGCGGGAAGTTGTAATGGTGAATGTAGCGCTTGCTCTCCTCAGGTGAAAGGTCATCGAGGAGCTGCTCGTCGCGGGGGGTCCCCAAGGTGGCCACGCTCAGCACCTGGGTTTCACCCCGGCTGAACAGGCCCGAGCCATGGGTCCGCGGCAGAAGGCCCACCTCAGCCGAGAGGGGGCGGAGGTCCGCCGGTCCCCGCCCGTCGGGGCGGATCCCCTCTTCCAAGATGCGCTCCCGCACCACCTCCCGAAATACCTCATCGAAGACCTGCTGGACCTGCAGAGGATCCCATTCCTCGCCCAACTCAGTGAGGAGCTTGTTCTGCAGGACTTCCAGGGCCTCCACCCGTTCGGTCTTCATCGTCGTGGTGGCCACCATCTCGGCCAGCGGCCCGGCCACGCGTTCTCGCACCCGTTCCCGCAGTTCATCGGGGATGGTGAAGAGGATGTAGTCGCGCTGGGGTTTGCCCACCGCCTCTCGCATCTCCTCCTGGAGGGCGATGAGCGGCTGGATCGCCTGATGGCCAGCCTCTATGGCCCGAATGACCAGCTCCTCCGAGACCTCCCGGCCATCGCCTTCAACCATGAGGATGGCCTCAGATGTGCCAGCCAGCCGCAGGTCAAGCTCACTCCGTTCCATTTGGGAGATGGTGGGATTGAAGACGAACTCACCACTGATGTAACCCACCCGCGCGGCTCCAACAGGGCCGGCGAAGGGGATATCGGAGATCATCAGTGCTGCCGAGGCCCCAATGATGGATAGGACATCCGTCTGATGTTCCTCGTCTTTGGACAGCGGGGTGATGATGACCTGGACTTCGTTGCGCAGGTCTTCGGGGAACAGGGGGCGTATAGCGCGGTCGGCGAGGCGGGCGATGAGGATCGCCGATTCGGGAGGGCGTCCCTCGCGTCGAAACCAGTTGCCGGGGATACGTCCTGCAGCGTAGAGCCGCTCCTCGAAGTCAACCGTGAGGGGGAAGAAATCCGCTGCCTCCCGGGCTTCCCGCGACATGGTCGCGGTAACCAGCAAGGTGGTGTCGCCCCAGCGGACCGTGACAGCACCGCCTGCCTGGCCAGCGAGCTTGCCGGTCTCAAAGCGAATGGCCTGCTCGCCCATAGTTGTACTAAATTGGTCACTCATAAGATGTTATACCTCCAAGCCTTTTTCGGTCAGGCTTGAAGGTCAGGGACTGGGGAGTAAGTCTCAATAGTCCTTGGTCAAATAGTCCTTAGTCAGATGGTCCTCAAAGGCTGGTCAAGAAATAAGCTATCAGACTACCTGACTACCCGACCACTTGACTATTTGACCATCTGACCACTGAGGCTCACTCTCCAATTCCTAGCCTCAAGCCTGACCACTGAGATAGCCCATCATCCGGTTCGCGGAGTCAGGGTGATGACACAATGACGATCGGTGAGAGGATGAAGTAGAAAGCACACCAGAACGCAACTCGATCCGGATCTCTGGTCTCTATCTGTCTATTCCCTTGTCAAGGGCGGCTTACCTCCGCAGTCCCAGGCGTTCCACGATCTGTTGATAGCGTTGCTCGTCCTTGCGACTAAGATAGACCAGATGTCGTCGGCGCTGTCCCACCAGCTTCAGTAACCCATGCCTCGAGTGCTCATCCCTTTTGTGGTTCTTGAGATGCTCGATCAATTGGTGGATACGGGTGGTCAGAAGCGCAATCTGGACCTCAGGAGACCCTGTATCGCTGGGATGAAGGGCGTATTCCTGAATGATGGCGTCTTTTTCGCTCTTGGATAGCGCCACACTCCACTCCTTGTCTAGCGGTTTTTCCACAACACAAGATCATGGCCGGTGTACTCTCACGGTTTTGTAATTATACCACATAGGGCTGAATATGGCAAAAAGGATGGGCGGCCTCACCAAGTGGGAGGGCAGCAGGCCCTGCCAGGAAGACAAGAAAGGCCACCTCACCAGAGGGCATTCGCTCAGAAAACCAGCTCCCCTGGAGGAAATGGCTCCTCAACGCCTCCAATGTCTCCACATCCTCAGGGTGGAGGATCACCGCAAACCCCTGCCTCGCCTGCTCCTCCAGAGCAGCCATGTCCAGCGCAGGCTGGATATTGTTCCAATCAGATGGAGTGCTTCGGAGCTGCAGGCGGATCACATCCCCGTCAATCCAATAGGGCAGGTATTTCAGATACACCGCCCGCTCTCCCGACAGTTGATCAATCGTCGCTGCCAGCTTACGATGGAGGGGGTAATTGTGATGCGGAAGCCAGAAGGGATAGGCATGGAAGTAGGCCACGAAATTGAGGTAGGCGCTCACTAGAGCCAGGACTGTCACTCCCAAGACTACCACTAACCGGCCCCTGGCCGTTGGCACAGCCGCCTGCCAGGCTCGCCCCAGGAGAACCAAAGCCAGGGCTGGGAGGAGAGCAGCAAAGGGCAGCACCCCCGAGGAGCGCGCAGCCGAGGGCACTTCTTGGGGGAAGGCTAGGGAGAACGCACCGGTGAAGAGCATCGCCCCTCCCAGCATCAGAAACAGGAGGGTTGCGCCCTGCCACCAATGCCACAGGCAGTAGGCCGATCCCAGTACGAAGAGTGCTCCCATCACCATATCAAGTTGGGGAGCGGAGGGGATGTTGGCCGCGAAGCTCCCATCCCCCCGATAATTGAACATGAGCATCGTCTTGGCCACATTGCCCAGGAAGACTCCTATCAGATTAGGCGGCAGCGGCACCTCGTTCGAGGAGATGCGGGTCAGGATGCGGAACCAGAAACGCTCCGGGTTCTCCAGCGCAAAGCGGCCCAGGGGCACGAAGGCCAAGAGCGCCGCAGCCAGCGAGAACGCCATATCTCTCAGCAGCCGCCAGCGGGGATAACCACGGCCTCGCAACCACTCCAGGGCGAAGAGCACGAGCACCGCCGGCACCAGGGAGCGAAAGGCATTGTAGGTGTACAACCCGAAGCCCAAACAGAGGCCGCTCAACAGCCAATCCCGCCTTCGTCCACCTCGCAGCGCCCGGGCCAGAAAGATGCCCATCAGAACCACAAAGGGAGGAGCCAGGACCAAGCGCCAGCCAATGCGGCTGACGGTCACATGCCACCGTGCCACGGCGAAGAAAAAGGCCCCCACTAGCCCCACCTGTCGGTCAAAGAGCTCCCTCCCCAGGAGGTACACAAGGGGAATGGTAGCCACCCCGATGAACGCGGCCACCGCTTTATGGGCGAAGTAGCTGTGGTCGAAGAGGCGCACATAGGCCGCGACCAAGTAGAACATCATGATCTCGCGGCCGGGGTGGATGGTGGAGAAGATCGGATGATCTCCGTGCAGGATGCGCTCCGAGTCCACCCAGAGGTGGCCGATGTCGGCGGTCATGTCAGATGGCAATTCATCCAGGCGATAGAAGCGATAGAAACCCCCCAGGAGGGTGATAGCCGCCAGGGCCACTGCGCTCCAGGGAACACACAACTCACTGGAGGTGAACCGCTCCCGCAGGCGGGCCCACATCCGGGATGGCCCCGGCCCGTCGTCCAGAGCGATGACGAAGCAGGCCAGCCCTCCTAGCCACAGCAGAACCCCCAGTGGCCGAAAGCGGTTGCCGCCGAAAAAGAGGGCCGAAGCCAGGCAGGTTACCCCACCCGTGCAGGCCCAGCGCCACCGCCGGAGTGAGATGGGTGCCCAGTGAGTCTGCCTCTCCAGCGGCCGCTCGCTGGGCTCCTGCCGAAAGGCCCACAGGAAGCCGGCCACCGCTAGTCCGTACAACAGCACGCCATCGGCGATGTAGGTATGGTCTTGAAGGAGAGCCTGGGCACGCAGGGCCAGGGCGAGTACGGCCAGTGCGACGATCCCCGTCCTCAACCTCCGACGCCAATCCGTGGTGCGTGGTGCGTAATCTGAGCTGATCTTGTTGCCCTGCATTTTTCTCAGATTTTCCTGGCCTTGACCACGATGTTCATAAAGGTCCGCTGGTCCGATAAGTCTCGCGACTCATTGAAATGATCCACCCAGTTGAAGAGAGCCAGCGCCCAGTTCATGGGGTTAAGAAGGCTTCCCGTATTCTCCTCTGAGCGAAAGCGGTGCGCCGAGCGGCTCAGGAACTCAGGCAGCCATCCGCGCTCAATCAGTGGCTTCCCCAACCCATAGACGATGTTGTGCATGAAGGGGAAACAGTAGTGGGTGTGCTCCCGTAGCTCCTCCACGGCAAAGCCAGTTCCCTCCAGCGCCTCGACCACTTCAGTCGGCCAGTAGAGGCGGTAGTGATTGGTCCATATGCCGGCCAGTGGACCCGTACGTATGGGCCGACCGAAGAGGGCCTCCAGCGTGCGATTGATAGGATCCCAACAGAGGGGGTAATTTTTGTGTGGCACTGACAAAACCAATACCCCATCTGGCCTGAGCACCCGCCACACCTCCCGCCCTCCCTGATGGTCATCCTCCAGATGCTCCAGCACCTCGGCCATGATGACCTTGTCGAAGCTCTTATCCGCGTAGGGCAAGGCTAGGATATCCCCTCGGACCAGGGCCGCAGCCCCCTTCAGCTCTTTCCAGGCGAAGTCCAGGGGCTGGCGGTCAGAGTCCAGCCCGAAAAGCCCGTATTCCCCCAGGACGCTCAGGGCCTTGAGGTAGAATCCCATCCCGCAGCCGCAGTCCAGGATGCGATCCCCCTCCCTCAGCTCTAGGTACTCCATCAGGATGGGCACCCGCCGTTTGAAAGCCATATCCGACTCATTGCGCAGCAGCCGGGTCAGCTTCTCCCGGTCCATCGTAGTCTCAGTCACCCGTCAATCGCTTCAACAGGGCCTCATACTCCAATAGGGAGTGTTCGGTGTTGAACACCTCTCGAATCTGCTCCCGCGTTCTCAGGTAAGGCGAGGGGTCCCTCAACAGTTCGACAATGCCCTGGGCCAAAGCCTGCGGATTGTGAGGGGGCACCAGACGGCCCATCCCTGTGGCCCTGACCGCCCCGCGCGCGCCGGGGATGTCGGTGCACACCACGGGAGTGCCGCACAGCATGGCCTCGATCTGCACGCTGGGGAAGCAGTCGGTGCGGCTGGGCAGGGCGAAGAGATCGCACATGGCCAGGAAATCGGCCAGCCGCTGTCGGTCGCGGATGAGGCCCATGATGCGGATGGCCTCTTCATTGGCCTCAACCAGGTGCGCCCACTTTTGATAGAACCGCTCATAGACCACGAACCGCTCTCCAGCGTAGAGGAACATCGCCTCCGGCACCTCCCGCCGCACGAGGGGAATGGCCTGCAGCAGGTAGTCGAACCCCTTCTCCTCCACGAAGCGGCCCGCGAACCCCACCAACTTCTTCCCCTCCAATCCCAGTTCCCTTCGCCAGGCTTGGGCCGCCTCAGGGTCAGGGTGGGGGATCTCCACTGGGGGATAGATACAGGACAGTTTCTCATGGAAGGGCCACAGGAAGTCGGAGTGCTCGGCGTAGTCGCGGCTATGAACGGTGATGTGGGTGCAGCTTTTGAGCGCCTGTCTCATGAGTGCCGTCACCGCCCATTCCACAAACTGCTCACAGGGGCTATTGGGCATGACCAGATCACCGTGATGGGTGAAGACCGTCGGCTTTCCGGCTAGGCGCCCCAGGGCGGTGATGAGAGGAGCCTCAAAGATAGGGGTGTGCATCTGTACCACATCGTGTTGGCGGATGAGGCGCCAGGCAGCCCAGGGAAAGCGGGGCATGATCACCCCCCGGCTGAGGCGGGTCAGGACCGGCAGGCGCAGGATGCGGACTCCATGGTGTACCTCCTGGGGTAAAAGCTCCGACTGGTAACGGGAGGTGAGCACGGTCACTTCGTGGCCCCTTCGGACGAATCCCTCGGCCATCCGTTGGGCGTAGCCGGTTAGCCCTGTCCAGTGAGGGTAGTAGTAGGTGATGATCTCCAGGGTACGCATGTTACTCCTTGTGTCTCCTGCCAGAGGCCGATCAGCCCCAATAGGTTCACCGTCACGTAATTGAGCGCGTGGGTCAGCAGAGCATAGGCTAGCGCCGCCTCTCGCTCCACACCGAAGAGCCCCAGCGAGAGGATCACCCCGCCCTCGAACACGCCCACGTAGCCCGGCGAGGAGGGGAGGATCATGCTCAGGGCGGTGACAGAGAGGGTGAAACCGGCCGCGCTCCAGGGCAGATCCAAGGCCAGGGCTCGCATGATCAGGTAAAAGGGACCCAGGTTGCAGGCCCATACTACTGCCGACCAACCTAAAACACCTAGGGCCACTTTTTCATTTCGCAATACGGACAGTCCTTCCAACGCCGACTGGAGAACCTTCTCTACTCCAGGCCAGGCCAGCCAGGGGATCCTTTCCGTCACCCGGCGCCAAAGGCCGAGAAGCTGCTCCCGCTGCCCTGCTAGCACAAACAAAAGAGCCGTCAACGCTACAGTGACAGCTCCCACCATCAACCCACCTCGTACTGCCCAGCGGGGCAGGGGCATGAAGGGACTGACCACAGCCAGGATCAGCACCGCCGACAGGATGTCATAGATGCGCTCCACGACGATGGTGGAGAGCGCATGGGCGGTGCTGATCTGGCCTCCCCGGCTGATCAGGTAGGCCCGGGCCAGGTCGCCCACTCGGGCGGGCAGGATGTTGATGAGCAGGTAGCCAATGTTGGAGATGGCGAAGAGGTGCATGCGGGAGAGGTCACGGCGGGGGAAGAAGAGGAGCTGCCAGCGAAAGGCGCGCGCTCCAAGCCCTGTGACCAGGACCAGCACGGCAGCCACCAGGTGGAGGTAATGAGCCTTTCCCAGATGCTCCCGGACCTGTCCCCACTGGATGCCCCAAAGGGCCAGGGCCAGGCAGATCAGGCTGACCCCGATGCCGATCCAGACCCTTGCTCGCTTCATCTCCTCCCTCAAGGCTTACTTGGACAACGGGGAAGATTATAACTCACCAGGGGGGCAAAGTCAACAGGTTGACATTGTGGAGACAGTGTGCTATTATGAGGGCCAGGGGGTGGGGT
>CAYRNM010000032.1:15866-20325 GCA_964425465.1 uncultured Anaerolineae bacterium
CAACAGGTTGACATTGTGGAGACAGTGTGCTATTATGAGGGCCAGGGGGTGGGGTGTGTACTCACTTACCCTCCCGCAGGCCTCGTCGTGAGTGTTCAAATGTAAAGCAGCCTCTAACCTGCGGGAGGGTGACATGAGAAACGAAAGAGCATAGATACCCTGTGAGCGCAGACAATGTAGCGGTGATTGGCGCCTCAACGGCGGGCCTGTTTGCGGCCTACCTCCTGGCTCGGGAGGGCTTCCGGGTCCGCCTTTTTGAACAGCGCGATAAGTTGGGGCCGCCAAGGAGGACCTTGATCGTCACCCACCAGATCAGTCAGGTGCTGGGCTTTGCCCCCCACGAGGCTATAATCAACCATATTCAGGAGATCGAGCTCCTCTCACAGAAGCGGCGGGCGGTGGTGAAATTGGGGGCCCCAGATTGGGTGCTGGAGAGGGAGAGATTGGTCCAGCTTTTGGCTGGGAAAGCCCAGCGAGAGGGAGTGGAGATTGAACTGGGCTACAGTTTCCTGGAATTGGAGGGGAGCCCCGATGGCCTGAGCCTGGCCCTGCACGACCGGGGCACCGATAGGGTGAAAGAGGTCCAGGCCGGAGTGCTCATCGGGGCGGATGGGGTCAGGAGCCGGGTGGCCCGGGCGGTGGGCAGGGATGATCGTAGCAGAGTGGCCATATGGCAGGCCCGGGTCGCTCTGCCGCCAGGGATGGGCGAACACACCGTGCGAGTGTGGTTTCACCGAGAGAGCACCCCCTTCTTCTGCTGGCTCATTCCAGAGTCACAGCATAGGGGGGCCGTGGGGCTGGTGGGCGAGGATCAGGAGAAAGCGAAGGGGAACCTGGAGCGGTTTCTGGATGGGCATGGGTTTGAGGCGCTGGAGTTCCAGGCCGCTGATGTGGCCCTGCACCATCCTGGCCTGCCCTCCTCGATCCAGTTGGGGAGTTCGGAGGTGTTCCTGGTTGGAGATGCCGGCGGTCAGGTCAAGGTGACGACGGTGGGAGGGGTGGTTGCCGGCTTACGGGGGGCCCGAGCTGTGGCGGAGGCCGTCTCTAAAAAGGGGACGAGGAGGGAGCTCAGGGCCCTCAGGAGGGAGCTGAACCTTCACTTCCTGATGAGATCTCTTTTGAGCCGGTTCAGCGATTCGGACTACGACCATCTGCTGGATCTGGTAAACAGCGGAACGAAAGGCATTTTGCAGACCTACACCAGGGATGAGCTTGGCAGGGCCTTTTTCAAGCTGCTCCTGACCCAGCCCCGATTGCTGTTATTGGCTGCTCGCTCTGTGATGCGAAGGGGAGAGGGCAGACGATGAACGTTTCCCTATCCAGCCCCGACATCACCCAGGCTGAAATTGACCTCATCAACCAGGTGCTGCGTACCCCTTACCTGAGCATGGGCCCCATGATCGGGCGCTTTGAGGCCGCCTTTGCCAATTTCATCAGCACAAAACACGCTGTGGCCGTCTCCAGTGGCACCGCCGGACTCCACCTGGCTCTCATTGCTGCTGAGGTGGGGGAGGGCGATTGGGTTATCACCACCCCCTTCTCCTTCGTCGCCTCCGCCAATTGCATCCTCTACGTAGGCGCTATCCCTGTGTTCGTGGATATTGATCCCCACACCCTCAACATAGACCCGGTCCTCGTCGCCGAAGCCGCCCAGGACATTGACCGCGGACCGCAGACAGCAGACCGCTGGTTGCCCCGTTCCATTGCAGATTGTTCAATTCGCAATTTGAAAGCCATACTCCCGGTTCACGTCTTCGGCCAGCCTGCTGATATGGATCCTATCCTGGAAGTCGCTGAAGGCTATGGCTTGGCCCTCATCGAAGATGCCTGCGAGGCCCTGGGCACGGAGTACCATCATCAGCGGGTGGGGAGCTTTGGCGACTGTGCAGTCTTCGCTTTCTACCCTAACAAGCAGATGACTACTGGCGAAGGAGGGATCATCACCACTGACCGAGACGATTGGGCGCAACTCTTCCGCTCCCTGCGCAATCAGGGGCGCGATGATTCTGGTACGTGGCTCAATCACCCCCGGCTGGGCTACAACTACCGGATGGATGAGCTGAGCGCGGCGTTGGGAGTGGCCCAACTGGAGCGCATCGAGGAACTCCTGGCCAAGCGAGCTCAGGTGGCGGAGTGGTATAATCAATATCTGTCCCAAGTGGATGGGGTGACCCCGCCGATTATCGCGCCCGCCACCACCCGCATGGGCTGGTTCGTGTACGTGATCCGGCTAGCGCCGGAGCTGGAACGGAATAGGGTGATGGAGGAACTGGCCCGGCGGTCCATCCCCAGTCGCCCCTATTTTCCCCCTATCCATCTTCAGCCCCTCTACCGGGAACGATTGGGCTACCGGGAGGGGGATTTCCCCGCCACCGAGCGGGTGGCCCGTTCTACCCTGGCCCTGCCCTTTCACGGAAGGTTGACCGAGGATGAAGTGGCCACTGTATGCCAGGCGCTGGGAGAGGTGATCGGAGGCCAAGGGTGAGAGAGTCCATTGAGCGGGTCCTGGCCAGATATGGCCTCCTCGTCCTCCTCGATGGGCTGGCTGTCGTGGCCTCCTATGGCCTGGCCCTCCTGCTGCGCTTTGAGTGGAAGGTCCCACCCTACTACTTTGCGCAGTTCCTGGACATCGTCTGGGCACTGGTCATCGCCTACTGCGCGGTGAACGGAGCCTGGGGGCTGTACAGTCGGCTGTGGCAGTACGCCGGCGCTCAAGAGGTGGTGGACATCGTAGCCGCCGGGGGACTGACCTCCAGCGTGATCTTCGTCATCGAATTCCTGCTGTACCTGCAACGCCACCTGCCCCTCAGTGTGGTGGTGGCCGGCGGGATTTTCACCACCGGCGCCTTCGTGGTCATTCGCTACCGTCAGCGGCTCCTCGTTGCCGTGATCGGGCAGTTGGAGCGAGTGGTGGGCAGCCCCGACCGCCGCCGGGTGCTCATTGTGGGGGCCGGCGAGGCGGGGCAGCTCCTGGCCTGGCAGATCCAACACCACGACCATCGGCACGAGTACGAGTTGGTGGGCTTCGTGGATGATGATCCCCGAAAACAGGGGTTGCGATTGCATGGCCTGAGGGTGCTGGGCAGCCGAGAGGAGATCCCCCAGTTGGCCCGCCAACGGGAGGTGGATCTCATCATCATCGCCATCCACCGCATCAGCGGCCCGGCGTTCCGAGAGATCCTCTCCATCTGTCAGCAGACCGAGGCCCAGGTCAAGGTGCTGCCCGATGTATTGGCCCTGTTGAAGCAGCCCAACACCCTTCCCCCCCTACGGGATGTGGAGCTCCGGGACCTGCTGGGGCGGCGGGAGGTGTCGGTGGAGGAGGAGGCCTGTCGGAACCTGCTTCGGGACAAGGTGGTGTTGGTCACCGGTGCCTGTGGCTCCATCGGGTCGGAGCTGTGCCGTCAGATTGCGCGCTTTGAACCAAAGAGGCTCCTCATGGTGGACAATAATGAGACAGGCCTGTACGATATGCAACTGGAGCTGGAAGCGCTGGCTGAGGGTCAGGTCGCTTATATCATCGCCGATGTGACCGACAGGGACAAGATGGAAGCCCTCATCGCTCGGGAAGGCCCCCAGATCATCTTTCATGCCGCCGCCTACAAGCACGTCCCCCTGATGGAGGCCCATCCTGAGGAGGCGGTGCGGGTCAATGTCAAGGGGACGCGGGTCCTGTGCCAACTGGCGCAGCAGCACGGGGTAGAGCGCTTCGTGCTGATCTCCACCGACAAGGCGGTCCGTCCCACCAGCGTGATGGGCCTCAGCAAACGGATTGGGGAGCTACTGGTCCTGGCCCTGGATCGTTCCCATACCCGCCGGTTCACCGCCGTGCGGTTCGGGAATGTGCTGGGCAGCCGGGGCAGCGTGGCCCTCACCTTCGCCCGGCAGATCGCCCAGGGCGGGCCAGTCACGGTGACCGATGAGCGCATGAGCCGCTACTTCATGACGCCCACCGAGGCGGTGAGCCTCATCATCCAGGCGGCCACGCTCACCCAGGGAGGGGACATCTTCCTGCTGGATATGGGACAGGAGATCAAAATCGTGGATCTGGCGCAGAAGATGATCCAGTTGCAGGGGCTGCGGGTGGGGAAGGATATTGACGTGGTCTACACCGGCATCCGGCCGGGGGAGAAACTGCAGGAGGAGCTCATCTACAACGGGTTTGAGGAGCGAGAGCCCACTCTGTATCCGGGCATCTCTCGGCTGAACTGCGGCAATCGCCCGTCGCTTGACGCGCTCCTGGCCCGGATTAACCGGCTGGAGTTTCTGGCCCGCGATAGTCAGGGGGCGGCGATCCGGGCCGAGATGCGCCAGATGGTGGCTGAATTCGAGGGGTGAAGGTCTGGCCTGGCAGAGTCACTTGAACTCTTTCCTCCTCAGAACATTCATCCCTAACTCAAGGCCTCACCTGCTAACTTTGAACTTGTAACCTGTAACTTTTGCTCATATGTACCCCAGC
>CAYRNM010000033.1:0-20030 GCA_964425465.1 uncultured Anaerolineae bacterium
AGCCAAAGAAGGAGAACCAGAGCAGGCTGTAGAATTCCTGGCTCTGGTCCTTCACTTCGCCCGCCGCTACAACGGCGAGTGGATCTCCGCCAGCAGTGGCCCGCTGCCGATGGTGCTTTCGGGGTGGATGGCCCATGAAGGTGAGATGCCCTACGAGGGCACACTGACTCGTGGCCACGAGGTGCGCGTCGCCTGCGAGTGCTGGGAAGACGACTTCAACGGCCTGACCTCCGACAACGCTCCTTAACTTGGTCCCCAGTGCGCGGCTGGGATGAGCACATCCAACCCTCCCCATCGTCGCCCAGAGGTGTCCAGGTAGAAGAAAGCCTCCCCTTCAGTGAACTGATAGTGTGCTACACCTCCCTCACCGACGCGATTCTGACCCCCTCGTTGGCTCGTTACTCCTTCGCTCGGTACTCCGGGGTTGCGGCTTCGGCCCCAATGGAGTAGAATTGAAGCTGTAGGGATTCGCATGGAGGGAAGGCGGATGGCAAAACTGGCCCTCATCGCCGACGACCTGACCGGCGCGGCCGATAGTGGCGTGCAGTTCGCTAAAAGGGGATTCTCCACCGTGCTGCTGGTGGATCGCGGATCAGTCGGCGAGGCGGAGGTGGTGATCGTGGACACTGAGAGCCGGGCCGATCCGCCGGAGATCGCCCGCGCGAAGGTCCACGCCGCAGCCTCCTCACTGCCCCCAGTGGAGCTCATCTACAAGAAAATAGATTCCACGCTGCGGGGCAATGTGGGGGGTGAGCTGGAGGCCATCATGGAAGCCCGCCGCATCGAGCGGGCAGTCGTGGCTCCCGCTTTTCCCGCCGCCGGCCGCACGACAGTGGGCGGCCAACAGCTCTTGAATGGCTGTCCACTGGAGGAGACCGCCTTCGCTCAAGATCCTCTTTGCCCTATGGCCGAGTCCTATATCCCCACCCTGTTGGGCCGCCAGATGCGGCGTGGGGTGGACCTCATCGAGTTGGCCCTGGTGCAAGAGGGGGTGGAACCACTGGCCAAGGCCATGCGGGACCGAGGGGAAGCCGTGCTCGTAGTGGATGCGACGACGGAGGAAGGCCTGCGGACCATCGTCCGCGCCGCCGCTCAGGCCGGCCTGGCCCACCTGACCTGCGGCTCCGCGGGTCTGGCGGATGCCGTGGCTGAGGTCATGCTGGGTGGACATGGTGCCTCGGTCATCCTGAAGGTGACTGAAGCCCCCGCTGCGGATGCCCCAGTGCTGGTCGTAGCCGCCAGTCGAAATCCCCTCACCGGGCTGCAGTTGTCGTGTGCCGCTCAGGAGACGGGACTGGCTGTGCTGGCTGTGGATACGGAGGGGCTAGCCACCGATGTAGAGGCCGAGATGGAGCGTCTGGTGGCCCGGGCTAGAGAGCGGTTGAGCACGGGGGGCAGCGTGGCCTTGAGCGCGGTGGATAGCCCTTACATAGCCGGGCTGAGCCGCGCCCTGGCGGAGGCCCTGGGCGAGATGGCCGCCCGTCTGGTGACCCAATACACGTTGGCCGGGTTGGTGCTCACCGGAGGCGATGTGGCTCTGGCGGTATGTCGCATGCTGGGAGCGACGGCGCTCTCGCTCATCGGAGAGGTTGCGCCTGGGATCCCCCTTGGACGGATCCATGGTGGTCCTCAGGCAGGCCTGCCCCTGGTCACCAAAGCTGGCGGGTTCGGCCAGGAAGACGCCATCGTCACGGCCATCCGCCACCTCCGAGGTGGGATCCCCTCCTGAGCTCGGACTGGGGTTTTGGAGAGATGAGGTCATCAACTGTGTCAAACCATTCCCCCCCTCTACTGGGTATTACGATAGGCGATGTGTGCGGCTCCGGACCGGAGATCGTGACCAAGGCCCTGGCCCGGCCGGAGATACAGGCCCTGTGCCGGCCACTGGTGATCGGCGACGCCGGGGTGTTGCGCCAGGCCTACCGCATCACCGGCGAGCCGGGCCAGGTGCGAGCCGTGGGCTCTGTGGCCGAGGCCACTTTCGAGCCCGGCATCATGGACGTGCTCGACCTGAAGAACATGGACCTGGCCAAACTCACCTACGGTCGGGTGAACCTCATGGCGGGCAAGGCCGCTTACGAGTACGTGGCCAAAGCCATCGAGCTGGCGCTGGGGGGGGATATCCAGGCCATCGTCACCTCGGCGCTGAACAAGGAGGCCCTGAACCTGGCTGGCTACCACTACGCCGGCCATACCGAGATCCTGCGCGAGCTGTGCGGTGTGGAGGACGTGACCATGATGCTCGTCTCCAAAGGGTTACGGGTGACCCATGTGTCCACCCACGTCTCACTGCGGGAGGCCATCGAGCGGGTGAGGAGGGAGCGGATCGTGCGCGTGGCCGAGCTGACCCACCAGGCGCTGCTCGACCTGAGGATTGAGAAGCCCTGGCTGGCAGTGGCGGCGCTCAACCCCCACTCCAGCGAGGGGGGGCTTTTCGGCGATGAGGAGGTGCGCGAGATCACCCCTGCTGTGGCTGAGCTGTGCGAGCGGGGCTGGAATGTGACCGGGCCGGTGCCCGCCGACTCAGTCTACTGGCGGGCTTTGCAGGGCCAGTTCGACGCCGTGGTGGCCATGTACCACGACCAAGGACATATCCCCATCAAGGTGCTGGGCCTCTTCGAGGGGGTGAATGTCACCCTGGGGCTGCCCATCATCCGCACCTCGGTGGACCACGGCACCAACTTCGGCAAGGCGGGCAAGGGCACGGCCGATCCCACCAGCCTGATCGAGGCCATCAAGCTGGCGGTGCGCTTTGTGGAGGGTCGGAGGCAGCGAGGATTGGAATTGGCCTGACAGCCGGCGGGCTGGCACATGAATCGCTGAAACACTCAATCCGAGTTAGATCCTGCCCATCCAAGTTCTCCTTCATAACCATGACCCTATCTTCACTTCACAACCTGGAGCAAAAACTGGACCTCAACTTCACCGACAAGTCCTTGCTCGACCGGGCGCTCACCCACCGCTCCTTCCTCAATGAGAATCCCGATTGGGCCTTGGAGGACAATGAGCGACTGGAGTTCTTGGGCGACGCGGTGCTCGATTTCGTGGTAGGCGAGTACCTGTACCACCACTTCCCCGAAGGGCAGGAGGGGGAGCTGACCAGCCTGCGGGCAGCGCTGGTGCGAACCGAGACGCTGGCCGATTTCGCCCAGCAGCTCGAACTGGGCAACCACCTCCGGCTGAGCCGGGGTGAGGTGGAGAGCAGAGGGCGCGAGCGCCCGGCCCTCCTGTGCAGCGCCTTCGAGGCCCTTGTCGGAGCTCTGTACCTCGACCAGGGGATCGAAACCGTGGCCACCTTCATGGCCCCTCTCATCGTACCAGCCCTCTCTCGCATTCTGGCCCAGGAACTGGACAAGAATGCCAAGAGCCGATTGCAGGAATGGAGCCAGGGGCACTGGCATCTGACCCCCACCTACCGCACTGTGGCCGAGCGAGGGCCCGATCACGCCAAGGAGTTCACCGTGGAGGTGCTCATTGGCAGCGAGGTCTACGGTCAGGGCACCGGACTCAGCAAACAGGCCGCCGAGCAGGCTGCAGCCGAGGCCGCCCTGGCAGCCCTCGATGTGGCCACAACGGTAGAAACATGAGGGACCTGCGGATCGCCCTCTCCCTGGCCGGGGTCATCATCCTCTGGGGCTCCAGCTTCCTGCTCAGCAAATGGGCCTTGATGGAGCTGGGGCCAATGAGCCTGGCACTCTACCGCTGGGTGATCGGCAGTGCAGGACTGGCAGGATACCTGGCCTGGCGGGGTCGCCTGAGGGAAGCCGTGCGCCTGGCGCGCCAGCATCCCTGGGTATTCGCCCGCCTGGGCCTGGTGGGAGTGGCGCTCTTCTACGCCTTCCAGAACCTGGCCCTGCGGTACACCACCGCCGTGCATGTGGGGGTGCTGATCAACCTCAACCCGGTCTTCATCGCGCTGCTGAGCGCGCTGGTTCTGGGCGAGAGGCTCACCGGGCTTCAATGGGGGGGCGTCCTCTCAGCGGGGGCAGGTGTGGCGTTAGTAAGTGCAGTGGGGGAAAGTCTAAGCCTTCGGGGGGGCTCTCTGCTGGGGGATGGGCTGACCCTGCTCTCGGCGGCCTGTTGGGCCATCTATTCTGTGGTGGGCCGGCGTGTCCTGGCCCGACACGACCCCCTGGTAGTGACGGGCATCGTCGCCGGCTGGGGCACGCTCTGGCTTCTGCCCCTGGCGGTGGGAGAGGGGGTCTCTTTGGATCTCTCGCTACGGAGCTGGTTAGTAGTTGCCCTGTTAGGGCTTTTATGCGGCGCGCTGGCCTACCTTTTGTGGTTTCGCGTCTTGGCCCTGATTCCTCCTGGCCGAGCTGCTGTTTACCTCTTCCTCATCCCGTTGGTCTCTTCTGTTCTGGCCGTGGCCTTTCTGCATGAGCCCTTCGCCCTCCGCACTGGCCTGGGCGCGGCGCTGGTGCTGGCCGGGGTCTTCTGCACTGAAACAGGATCAGGAATAAGTGGTTTGGAGGAGGCGTGATTTGACATTTTGCTTCATCTTGCTATAATATACTAGGCTTGATTTGACCTAATGCATCAGATGTAGTATAATGGATTACAATAGATTTGGAACCGACAACCCAACGAAAGCCCAAGCTGAAGACAGACTCAACTGAAAGAAAGTAAGATTTCAACGAATGGATCTCAATGAGCTATCCACGCTCTCCCTGAATTTCAGTCAATTGAATGAACAGGTCTACGATCTGTTGAAAGGGGAAATAATTAAGGGGAATCTCAGCCCTGGCCAACGGCTCTCCATCAGTGACTTAGCCAATCACCTCGGGGTCAGTGTGACGCCAGTGCGCGACGCTCTGCGACGCCTTAGTGCAGACGGACTGGTGGAGATAATTCCGCGTCGAGGCACCTTCGTTTCCGAATTCAACAGGAGGAGCGTCCAAGAGATCTTCCAAAGCCGGCGCATCATCGAATGCGCCTCTGCCAAGAGGCTGACTGAAGCTTCCGATGGGCTCATCCATCGGATGGAGAAAATAATGGACGAAATCCAGTCACTGAGAGAGGGTGAGAGGTTCCTTGACTATGCACGCTATATCACCCTGGATGCAGAGTTCCATCAGTGCATTGTTGGGCTGCTGGGGAACCAGCGAATCAGTGAGTTTCATAAAAGCCTGCGGTGGCCTGTACAAGTCGTCCGTGGCCTGTCCTATTCAAATTATCAGCGAGCCAAAGACACGGTGGCCGAGCATGCAGCCATTTTAGAGGCTTTCAAAGAGAAGGATGTCTCGAAAGCAAAGGCGGCTATCCTGGACCATCTGAACAATGCGGAGGCCGATTTGCTGTGCCGCATGCCACCTGAAAACTAACCCAGGGGGGAGACTCAAGTGAGAACGGACATCAGGGTCTTGGAAGTTCAGCCTTACTACTCCCACGAGAAGGCCCGGGAGCCGCTGAAGTTCGGCAATGTGGTAGTGGAGGAATCCCTCTACTGCCACGTCAGGGCCAGGGTTGAGAACCGCAAGGGGAACGTGGCCGATGGCTGGGGAGCCATCTTCTTGATGGACATGTGGGGCTGGCCCACCCCCAAGGTGGCCCACTCCGATAGAGAAGAGGCCATGCGCCGGGTCAATGAGCGCTTCTGCCACCTGGTTGCCAGCTACAAGGGCTATGCCCATCCGGTCGATATCTTCCTCGAAACGGAGAAGGATCTGAAACGTGTTAGCCATCAGGTATGTGAGGAGATGGATCTGCCAGAGAAGATGCCTTTCTTAGCTGCTTTGATCTCAGCATCGCCTGTTGATGCTGCCCTCCACGACGCTTTCGGCAAGGTCAATTCCATCTCCACCTACGATGGCTATGGCCCTGATGTCATAGCCCACGACCTGGGATACTACCTGGGCCAGGAGTTCAGGGGCAGAACCATCGGCGATTACATCCGAAAAGCCTACCTGCCTCGGATCCCCATTTTTCACCTGGTGGGGGGATTGGATACCCTTTGGAAAGCGGAGGTGGCGGAGAGTGCTCCCCAAGATGGGCTCCCCAACTCTCTGGAGGAATGGATCGAAAGAGATGGCCTGATCTGCCTCAAGGTCAAACTCCGGGGCAACGACCTGGAGTGGGACCTCAACCGATTCCTCGAGGTCGTGTGGGTGGCGCGAGAGGTTCAGGGGCGCCAGGGTAGGTCAGAGCTCTACCTCTCGGCCGACACTAACGAACAGTGTGAGAGCCCTGATTATGTGGTTGAGCTACTGGCTAGGCTAAAGGAAAAAGATCCCCAAGCCTTCGACTCTCTGCTGTACATTGAGCAGCCCACCGAGCGAGAGCTCTCAGCCCATCGCTTTGACATGCATGGACTCTCTGAGATCAAGCTGGTTATCCTAGACGAGAGCCTGACCAGTCTGGAGGATTTCGACCTGGCCCTTGAGCTGGGTTGGTCGGGAATCGCCCTCAAAACCTGCAAATGCCAGTCCAACGATCTGCTGTTGCTGGCCAAAGCTGAGGAGAAAGGGATCCCCTACACCATTCAGGATCTGACCAACCCAGGGCTGGCCCTGCTGCAGTCGGTGGGGCTGGCCGCTCGGACGCACACGGTAAAAGGGGTGGAGGGCAATTCCCGTCAGTACTTCCCCCACATCTCGAGGCCAGAGGCGGAGGTCCACCCCGGCATCTTCCGGGTGAAGGATGGACAGGTGACCACAGCCAGCCTGAGGGGGGCTGGCCTGGGCTTCCGAGTGGAGGGGATCAAGCGAGATATCTTCCATGCTGCAGGAGCCCGAGAGAGCGAACCGCTACGAGACAACTTGAAAGGAGACACCAATGAAAAGGTACACGTTCTCTGACCTGCGCTCCGAAGGTGCGGAACATGTGGCGGCCAAGCTGGTTCCGGGCAAATACATCATCCACGGAGGGCTGAGTTTCCACCCCGTCGGCTGGCGAAGCCATCCTGAGGGGGAGCACAGGCATCCCTACTATGAGGTGTTTGCCATCATGCAGGGGAGGGGAGAGATCGAAATCAACGGCCAGCGTGAGCCGGTGCACGCAGGCGAGGTGCTGCTCATTGAACCCGATGAAGATCACCACGTTGTGGGGGATCCAAACCACCCTATCATCAACCTGTGGTTCAATTTCGCCGATGAGCCCCATGAAGATCAGCGGATCAGATGAGCTTGCAGGCCACCACGGTCAGCCTGATGAAGCTGGCCTGGGCTTCCTGGGAGACGAAGAGCGGGAACTCTTCCAGCGGATCGAGGCGGTAGGAGGAGCTTATGGATGACATACGGGTCGTCTCTCTCGTGGCTAAACGAGGCTATGAGCAGGTGATGACGCCTGAGGCGGAGGCCAGGCTGCGCTCCTTTGCCACCCTGATCAAGAACGAGAAGGACGCTGTGCCCTCCCCAGAGGAGATGAGAGAGCTCCTGGCCCAGGCCGATGGCTGTCTCACTGGCTGGGGGGTGCGGATTCCCGAATCGGCCTTGGAAGGGGCGGACAGGCTGAAGATCATCGGTCACATGGGGGGCACGGTGAAAGGAGTGGTGCCGCTCTCCGCCTACGATCGGAGGATCGTGGTCACTCATGCCGCCCCTGTCATTGCCAAGTCGGTGGGGGAGATGGCCTTGGGCCTGACCATCGCCGGGCTGCGATGTATCGTCGAGCATGACACCGCCTTCAAGCAGAAGGGCACCCACGGAGACCTCAGCCTTGATTACAGCACCAACCGGGGGCTTCATGGGAGCAGGGTGGGCATTGTCGGGGCCAGCAGGACCGGCCGGGAGTTCATCAAGTTGCTGCGAGCCTTTGGCGACGAGGTGGAGATCTGGGTTTTCGATCCCTACCTGTCAGAGCATGGAGCTGGGGAACTGGGCGTGCGGAAGGTGGAATTGGCCCAGCTCCTGTCCGAGTGCGACGTGGTATCGTTGCACGCCCCGGCCACGGATGAGACTTTCCACATGATCGGGGCGGATGAGGTGAAGATGCTGAAGGATGGGGCGCTCCTGGTGAACACGGCCCGGGGCAGGCTCATTGATCACCAGGCGCTGCTCGCGGAGCTCAAGACCGAGCGGATCAGGGCCGCGCTCGACGTGTACCTGGAGACACTCTCCCTGGAGGAGGTGGCGGCCAGTGAGTATCGAAAGCTGAAGAATGTGATCATCACCACCGGCCACGCCGGGCCCTCTGCCCAGGTACGACGGCAGCTCGGCGCGGCCATGGTAGACGAGTTTGCCCGCTTCTTCACCGGTCTGGAACCCAAGTATCGGGTGATGAAGGAGAGACTCGCTATTATGGCCTGATGTGCTGCGTTGTCAGTGACGCGCTGGCGCTTGAGGCGCAAGGATGTCGGAAGGAGGTGATGTGACACATAACGAAGGATCGTCTTTGATGCCCTGTCCCTGATGCTGGCAGAGGTCATGCAAGGGGGCAGGGCTGGGAGGGGAAGCTTTTAGCTTCCTGAAGGAGGGAAACAATGGCCAGACAAAGTCGAGAATGGAGTGAAAACCTTTTAGCTATTTCCAAGGAGGAAGAACAGATGAGAGAGAAGAAAGAACTCACACGCCGTGACTTCCTGCGGCTATCGGCGGCCGCGGCTACAGGGGCCATTGTAGCAGCCTGCGCACCGGCGACGCCTCAGATCGTCGAGAAGGAGGTCATCAAGGAGGTCGAGAAGGTGGTGACCGCCACGCCCAGACCTGTGACCGGGCCGGTCACGATCCGCTACACCCATGTCGCCGACCCCGGGGAACTGGAGATCAGGCAAGCGAATATCGCCGACTTCGAAGAGAAGTACCCGGACATCAAGCTCGTGGAAGAGCTGGTCCCTGAGGACGGGATGGCACAGAAGATCACCACGATGGTAGCAGGGGGAGCTGCGCCGGACACGGTCTACCTGCACCCCTCTATGGTACCCCTCTACGCTGAGCAGAATGTGCTTCTCCCTCAGGATGACATGGCAGATTCGGATGCTGAATTTGGCGCTGACGACTTCTTCGATGTGACTTTGGACTACTTCGTCTACAAGGGCAAGACCTACGGCTATCCCTATTACTCTGGCCCCATTGTCACCTTCTACAACAAGACGATGTTCGACGAGATGGGTGTGGAGTACCCCACTGAGTACTCGGAGGGGTTCAAAGACGGGAAGGATGAGTGGACCCGGGACAAAATGCTGGAGCTCGCCCAGCGGTTGACCAAGGGTACTGGAGCGGAGAAGACCTTCGGGGTCTGGGCTACCACCAATTCCCTACACTGGCTCTGCGCCGTCATCTGGTCCTTCGGGGGCAATGTCTGGGACGAGGATATGACCAAGTGTCTCCTGACCGAACCCGCAGCGATAGAGGCACTGAAGTTCCAGACCGATCTGTTCGTCAAGTATAACGTCGCCCCCCTGCCGGATCAGCAAGAAGGGCTGCCGGGCGGCTTCCTGAGCGGCAAGTGCGGAATGGACGACTGCGGCATCCGGGCCGACGTCCCAGGCATGAAAGGACTGGACTGGGAGGTCGGCATTGCACCCGTGCCCAAAGGGCCAGCAGGCCGCTTTTGCCGCAATGGGCCCAATGCACAGGCTATAGTCGCTACGACCCGATTCCCTGAAGCTTGCTGGGAATTCGTCAAGTATATGTGTGGTCCGAAGCCCGGCGAGCTGGGGGGACAGAGATTCGAGTTTGAACAGCAGCGGGCGATTCCATCGCGGAGGTCGCTGTTCGACAGTCCTGCCTTCCTGGACAACCTCCTGCCCTGGGAGGATGCTGAGGTATACCGGGATGCCGCTGATCATGTCAGGCCCTTCCCGCTGCCAGCCAGGTATGCGGAGATTCAGACAGCCTGGCGCGAACAGTGGGATGCCATACTCCTGGGTCAGAAGAGCGTGGAAGAAGCCGCCAAAGCGGGCTGTCAGGCTATGGACGAGTTCTTGGCAGGGGCATGACCGGACATTGGGATGGCTGGGGAAGAGCGCACGTCTCGGACTGGACCGCTCTTCCCCAGTTCCCCTGAATCGGCGCAGAGGAGGTGCACCTTGTCTATTTCATCCGTCAGGCCCGGGCGCGGGACGAGCCTTCGATTCAGGAAGAATATTGAGGGCTATCTGTTCATCATGCCCTGGCTGCTAGGCTTCCTCATCTTCACGGCCGGACCGATGGTCGCCTCCCTCTGCCTGTCTTTCACTGACTACCGCGCTCTTAGTCCTCCCCAATGGGTCGGGCTCGCCAATTTCTCCAGGATGATCCACGACCGGTATTTCTGGATCTCCCTAAAGAACACCGCCTACTACACCTTTCTGGGTGTTCCTGCCTTTCTGATCACCGCTCTGGTCGTTGCCCTGGCCCTGAATGTGAAGATCCACGGCGTGAGCATCTATCGCACTATCTACTACCTACCCTCCATCACGCCCACCGTTGCCACCGCGCTCCTGTGGGTGTGGATCTTCAACCCGGATTTCGGCTTCGCTAATGTAGTCTTGGAGTCACTCCACCTGCCTCCTCTGGGATGGCTCGCCGATCCTGCTCTGGCCAAGCCCTGTTTCATCATGATGGGGATGTGGGGGACGGGATCCACCATGCTCATCTTCCTTGCTGGCTTGCAGGGGATACCCCAGTCTCTATATGAGGCCGCCGAGATAGACGGCGCTAGCCTGTGGAGCCGATTCACGCATATCAGCATCCCTATGCTTACCCCGACCATCTTCTTCAACTTGGTGATGGGCATCATCGGCACCTTCCAGGTTTTCTCCACAGCCTACGTTGCCACGGGTGGTGGCCCTGTCAACGCCACCCTCTTCTACGTCCTCTATCTGTACCGCATGGCCTTTGAGAGTTTCTGGATGGGCTATGCCTCTTCCCTGGCCTGGGTGCTGTTTGTCATCATCCTCATCTTCACGGTGATCCAGTTGAAGCTTGCCCAGAGGTGGGTCTACTATGAAGAGGCCTAAGGACACGATGATATGACTGAGACCAAACAATCCATCACAGGAGCCCGAATCTCTGCGGGCTCCTTGGCACTTCGGATCAGGAGTAAGAGGGTCAGACACGCGGTTTTCGAATCCGTGATGCACGTTGTCCTTCTATCCGGAGGCATCACCTTTCTGATCCCTTTCTTCTGGCTTGTCTCCACTTCACTGAAGGCCCCTGGGAAAGAGTTCACCTTCCCCCCGCAATGGATACCCGATCCGATCGTGTGGAGCAACTATCCCAATACCCTCTTTGGTGTCCTCCCCTTCTATATCTTCTTCCGCAACACCATCATCATCTCCCTCATCTCCCTGCTGGGTGTGCTCCTTTCCTCGTCGCTGGTCGCTTTCGGCTTTGCCCGCATCCACTTCGCGGGGCGGGACCTTCTCTTTGTTGTCCTCCTGGCCACCATGATGCTGCCTGACGCCGTGACCTTGATTCCTACCTTCATTCTTTTCAGGATGCTAGGCTGGATTGATACCTGGCTGCCCCTCACCGTACCGGCCTTCTTTGGGGGCGGGGCTTTCAACATCTTCCTCCTCCGCCAGTTCTTCCGGACGATCCCCTACGACCTGGATGAGGCGGCCAAAATGGATGGAGCCTCTAACTTCCGCATCTGGTGGCAGATCATGCTGCCGCTGTCCAAGCCTGTTCTGGCCACCATAGCCGTGTTGAACTTCATGGGCGACTGGAACGCCTTTATCAGGCCTCTGATCTATATCACCACCCTGAATAAGCAGATGTTAGGCGTGGGGTTGGCTTTCTTCCGAGGCCTGAGCTCTGGCTACTCTAAGTGGAATCTGATGATGGCGGCCTCAACGATGATGACCATCCCCATCATCGTCCTGTTCTTTTTCGCCCAACAGTACTTTGTCAGGGGCATCGTCATGACCGGGATGGGCGGACGGTAGGATGGCAAGACAAGAGCAGCAGATCTGGAAGGCACGGCCCCTGAACGGTATGCCCTCCAGTTGAGTAGTGGTGGCGGTGTGAGCTTCTGAGCTCCGTACAGCGCGGTCGCACCGCTCATTGAGGAAGAGACCGACCTGTACTTGAGTAGAGGGATTGAACGCCTGGGAGGTGGCCAATGAAGATATCCCTGTTCTCCAAAGTCATACTCGATCATCCTCTTGAGGACGCCATGCGACTCGCTGCAGAGGTGGGTTACGAGGGTATCGAGCTGATCGGCCGTAGTCCCCATCTCGCGGCGGATATCGATCTGGATCGGCTGAGGGAGGTCAAGGAGCTGGCAACTCAGTTGAAGTTGCCGATTGTGAATATCCCCTCCTATATAGGACAGTACGGCCAGGTGGGGAAGGAGGAGGCGCAGGGGCGGTTCGAGGAATTCCAGCGATTCGTCCAGATCGCGGATCTCCTCGGCTGTCGCTATGTGCGCCACATTCCTGCCTCAGTCTCCCCTGATCAGGCGACAGACCAGGATTGGGAGCTGGAGATGGAATGGGTCCGCAGGGTGGCTGACTACGCCGCCCGATATGGGGTCTACATGGTGCTAGAGATGCATGGGCGCTCGCTGATCGAAACGGCGGAATCGACCAGGAAGTATCTGGGGATGGCCGGGGCCGACAACTTGGTGGTGACCTACGATGTGGGTAACCTCTATCTGGCGCGGGCGGACTACGGCCCAGAGGCCCTGGAAAAGATAGCGCGCTATGTCCACATCGTCCACGTGAGGGATCACGCATCGTGGGGGGACGATGGCCGGGCACCTGGCACACTGATGGGCGACGGTGTCATAGATTACACACCGATCCTGGAATACCTAAGAGACACGGGCTTTGATGGGTATCTGTCAGTTGAGTGTGAGCTCTTTGCCACGTCGGTGGCCTCGGAACTGTCATATGAGGTTCCCACAACCTCTCTTTCTTCAGCGGAGATCATCGCCCATGAGTACAAAGCCATCAGAGCGCTGCTGGGGCGGACCATGACGAGATAAGAATGGACGCTTCAAAGCTCATTAGTGCCACCGAGGTGGCCTGTCAGCAGGCTCAACAGTTGAGGAGGGAAAAGATGACAAAAGTGAGGGTGGCCTTCATTGGTGCAGGAGGCATGGCCAACCAAGTGCACTATCCTTCGCTCTCTGAGATGCCCGATGTGGAGATTGCTGCTGTCTGCGATCTGAATGAAGGGCGGCTCCGACAGACTGGGGATAGGTACCGCATCTCGCGGCGCTACACTGATTATCGTCGGATGCTGGAGGAGGTGGAGCTGGATGCGGTCTACGTCATCATGGCTCCCAAGCCCTTGGCCCCCATCGTCTTGGACTGCCTGGCCCAGGGGAAGCATGTGTTCACCGAGAAGCCACCCGGGTTCTGCCTCGAGGATACCCGGCGGATGGCTCAGGCCGCCAGAGAACATGGCTGCAAGACAATGTTCGGGGTGAACCGTCGCTGGGCACCAGTGGTCGTGGAGGCAAGAAGACGTGTGGCAGAACGCGGACCCATCACGCTAGCCGTCGGTGAGTTCCACAAATACCACCTGGGCATGCCGCCCATTTATGAAAGCTATAGCTGGCTGCCCGTGGACATCATCCACACCGTAGATACGCTCATCTTTCTGGGAGGACAGGTAGATCGGATAGGAACTAACAGCCGCAGAGTATTCGATTCCGAATGTACCAATGTCTACACCGTCCTCTTTTCCTTCGCCGATGGGGGATGCGGTGTGCTCTGCGCCAACTATGCGTCAGGGGCGCGCCATGAGCGCTTCGAGGTCCACGGCCGAGGCATAGCTGCCTATATACATGCCCCTGACGAGGCGCAAATACTGCGCGATGGCGGTACAGGGACGGATTTCCTCCACCCCGAGTCGGAGTCGCTGAGCGGCCCCGAGCTGGCCGGCAGTGATGCTTTCCACCGCACCTACGGATACTTCCAGGAAAGCCGGCACTTCATTGACTGCATCAAAGGGGACCGGGAGCCGGACACGAACTTCGAGTACGGCGTAGGGCTCATGCAGCTGCTAGAGCGGATTGACGAGAGGGCAGTAGGATGCCAGGGGATGGTGGCAATGTCTCCTCCCGATATGCCCTAGCGGGGCTCTGATTCACGAGCGATCCGCGTTGGGAACAAGAGAAAAGAGGGATGAGCACATATTCAAGAGTCCCTAAGTCTGAGGCCCTATATGACAGGGCCTTGAGCATCATTCCGGCTGGCACGCAGACTAACTCCAAGCGTCCACTTGAGGAGTTGAGGGGTCTCTATCCCCCTTACATCCAAAGAGGGCATGGGGCCTACGTCTTCGACCTGGACGGGAATCAATACCTCGACTATAAGTTGGCATGTGGCCCCGTCATCCTGGGACACGCCTATGAAGCGGTCAATAAGATGGTAGTATCTCAACTTGAGCAGGGGATTGCCTATGGAAGCGCTCACCCTTTGGAAGTCCAGGTTGCCGAAGAGCTGATCCGGGTCATTCCATGTGCCGAGATGGTGCGCTTTCTGAAGACAGGGGCGGAGGGGACGGCGGCCGCAGTACGTCTGGCCCGGGCTTACACCGGCCGGGACAAGATCGTGAGCTTCGGCTATCACGGATGGCATGACTGGTGCTCAGGAGCAAAGGGGATACCCGCGTCGGTGTCGGAACTCACAATCACCCTGCCCTATGAGGATGTGGACCGTCTCGAGGGGACATTGCGCCAGAATCAGGATCAGGTGGCAGGGGTGATCGTAACCCCACCGGTCTATACGCCACAGCAATGGGCTTCCATCCATCCTTTTCTCCAGACAGTTCGGGAGCTCAGCGAGCGGTACGGAGTGGTTCTGATCTTTGATGAGGTCGTGACCGGCTTCAGAGTGGCGATCGGTGGAGTGCAGGAGCGATTTGGCGTACTTCCTGATCTGGCTGTGTTCTCCAAGGGGGTGGCCAATGGATTCCCTATCTCCGTCGTCGTAGGCAGAAAAGAGGTCATGGGGGAATGGAATGGAGCCGCGATCACCTCGACCTTTGGCGGGGAGACCATGAGCCTTGCTGCAGCGCTGGCTACAATTCATGAATTCCAGCAGAAAGACGTGGTGGCCCACATCCAGCGATTGGGGCAACGATTGATAGAGGGCGTCAACGAGATAGCGCGGAGTATGGATCTGGATGTGGAAGCGGGAGGATGTCCGTGGACACCCTGTGTACTGCATTTCGTCGGCCAGGATGAGAAGCGAAATCGAGCCAGGCTGATGTATTCCTTTAGAGAGCTGTTGAGAAGGGGGATCATGCCCTACAACGGCATGCGCTGGTACATCTCCTACTCCCACAGCGAAGACGATATAGAGAACACCCTGCAGGCCGTCGGCGAGGCACTGGAGATCTTGAAGCAGCAGCACCTCTAGATTCGGGAAAGCAGCTCGGCTCGATGATGACAACACCTCAGAAAGGGTAGAAGGCCATGGAACTGGCTTTGCACTCGGTGGGCTACTCCGGGACCTGGGGAGGACAGGTCAGGCTTCCCCTGTGGGATTTCCTCAAGAAGGCGAGGGAGCTGGGGTACGGGGCGGTGGAGTTAATGGCCAAGCGGCCACATGCCTCTCCATTGGACCTGGATGAAGAAGGGAGAAGGGATATCCAGCACATTCTGCAGGAAGAGGGGTTGAAGCTGGCCTGCATGGCCAGCTATCATGATTGGTCCGGCCCATCTGGCCACCCGGATATGGCACACACCGAAAAGGAACTGGTCTACATCCAGGAGGTGATCAAGCTGGCCAGTGATCTGGGCTGCCCTCTCGTCCGGACCTACACAGGCTTCTTCTACGACGATATCCCCTACCGTCAGCAGTGGGATCGCTGCGTGCAGGGCCTTAAGGAGGCAGCCAGGATAGCCTCTCACTATGGAGTGACCCTGGGCATCCAAAATCACTCCTGCATCCCAGCCATCCCGACAGCCTGCTCGACTTCGTCAAGGATGTCGGAGAACCCAATGTGGGGATCGTACTCGACGCTCCCATGATCGTCGAGCATGGGCTGCCGCTCAGGGAAACAGTGCTCCGAGTGGGTCAGCTCATGGTGCATACTCACCTTACGGATTTCGTGAGGCGCGCAAGGTACCAGTACATCCCGCAGACGGTCACCTATAAGGAAAGCGGCCTGGAACTGGTGGCTGTCCCGGTTGGGCAGGGTGGCATAGACTACCACGAGTTCATCGGTGCCCTTCATGAGGTCGGCTACCAGGGGGCGCTCTCTTATGAGATGTGCTCGCCCTTGGTAGGCGGTGGCAGTGAGGAGAACCTGGACCGCTGTGCCCGGGAGTCCCTCGATTACGTCCGGGGGCTGTTGGCGGAGATGGGACTCCAATCAGGGTGAGGAGAAAGAGTATGGATACTATTGGCACCGGGATCGTCGGAGCCGGGTTCGCGGCGGACCTGCACGCCCGAGTGTACCGAGAACTGACCGGCCTGGGCATCGAGCTGGTGGGAGTCACCTCGCGCACCCAGGCCAGGGCTGAGGCGTTCGCTCAGCGGCATGGGGTGAGACAGGTTCTCGGCGACTACCCCAGTCTCCTCGAGCTGGAGGATGTGGACATCATAGACCTCTGCATCCCCAACCATGTCCACAAGGAGTTCACCCTGCAGGCCGCCCAGGCGGGGAAGCTCATCATCTGCGAAAAGCCGCTGACTGGGTACTTCGGTGAGGGAAGGAGGTGGTGGGCAGGACCCCCGGGGCGAGGATGCTGAAGCTCGCCCTGCGCAACGCCGATGAGATGATCGCCGGGGCCCAGGAGCATGGGATGAAGCTTCATGTACGCCGAGAACTGGGTCTACGCCCCCGCCATCCAGAAGGCGAAGAGGTTGATCAGAGCCAGCGGCAGCACCATCTTTGAGCTCAGGGGCGAGGAGAGCCATCACGGCTCTCACATGGGTGGTGAGCGATTGGGAGGATGTGGAGAACTGGGCGACGGCGATCCTGACCTTCAGCGACGGGTCGAAGGGGATCATCTTCGCCTCTGATGTCTGTCTGGGGGGATAAAGGACACACTGGACATCTTCCTGTCCAATGCCCGGATCCACTGTAACCTCTCCCGCAGCAACCTCTTGGAAGCATACGCTCCCGACCCCGCCATCTTCGAGGGGGAGTATATCGTCGAGAAGCTGGAGACCAAGGCCGGCTGGAGCTTCCCCAGCGTCAGCGAGGAGTGGTTCCTCGGATACCAACTGGAGCTCAAGGATTTCGTCGAGGCGGTGAAGTTCGACCGGGCTCCCCTATCCGATGGCCAACTGGGCAGAGAGGTGATTCACGTGATCTACAGTGCCTACCTCTCCGCCGAGGAGGGACGGGTTGTCCTTCTGGAGTGAGGCCTTTCAAAGCACAGCGGAGGAAACTGCCGCAGACTGGGTAAAGGAGTGAAAGACAGTGGAGATCCATTATGGCTCAGAGCGGATATCGCTGGCCATTCCGGAGGGCAACTTCTGTTTTGACTTGGGCCCTCGACGGGTGGAGGGGATTGCGGATGAGGGGGAGGAGATAAGGAAGGCGATCAGGGAGCCCATCGGCTGTGCCCCCCTGTCCCGGTGGGTGAAAGCTGGCTTCCATGTGGTCATCATCGCCGATGATAACACCCGCCCAACCCCTGCTAACATAATCATCCCCGTCCTGCTGGAGGAGCTCAACGCGGCAGGGGTGCCCGACGAGGAGATCGAGCTGATCATCGCCTCGGGCACCCACAGGCCGATGAAGCCCGAGGAGATCGAGGAGAAATTCGGCGCTGAGGTACTGTCCCGCATCCCGGTGCTCAACCATGACTGTCTCGACGGGGACAACCTGGTGGATTATGGCCTGACCCAGCGGGGCACGAGGATTTGGATCAACCGGCGAGTGATCGAGGCCCATGTCAGGATCGGGGTGGGGAACATTGTCCCCCACCATCCGACAGGCTGGGGTGGCGGGGCCAAGATCCTCCTGCCGGGGGTGGCTGGGCAAGAGACAACAGCACAGATGCACTTGCTGGGGTCCAGAGAGCCGCACCTGGGGACGGTGGTGACACCCTGCCGGCAGGAGATGGAGGAGTTCGCGGCCAAGGTGGGCCTCCACTTCATCATCAACACCATCCTAAATAGGGAGGGGGAGGTGGTGAAAGTCATCGCTGGGGATATGATCGAGGCCCATCGGGCTGGTGTAAGGGAGGCGGAAAAGGTATGGGGCGCTGAGTTCTCACGGAAGGCCGATCTGACCATCTCCAGCACCTACCCCATAGATTTCGATCTCTTCCAGGCGGACAAGGGGATCTTCTCCGCTGAACTGGCCACTGCGCCAGGGGGTGAGATCGTGCTGGTCTCCCCCTGTTATGAGTCCATCAGCCCTGCTCACGCCGAACTGGTGGAGTTTGGGAACCTAAGGGATGAGGAGTTATGGGCGAGGCTGGAAGGGGGGAAGATAACGGATCCGTTGGTGGCGGCCGAGGCCCTATGCTTTAACCATATCAAGAGGGGCTACAAGGTCACCCTGGTCTCCGAGGGGGTCACCAAGGACATGGCCGCCAGGATCGGTCTGAACCATGTGAGCCCTTCCTCCCTCCCCGCTTACATCGGGGAGAGGTTGGGCGAGAATCCGCAGATGCAGATTGGGATCATCCGGCAGAGCGCCGAGATGCTGCCGATCATGGCTCGAAAGGGGCAGCTTGCAACAGGGAAAGGAGAGTCATCATGAGAATAGGCTGTGCGGCTTTATACCCCATCACCCGCTACGGGTTCCCCTACTCCCTCGACGACTACCTGAAGGCATTGAGGGAGATGAGGGCGGCTGGCTTTGATGCTGTTGAGCTGGAGGTGGATGTGGCCCTGAACCTGGAGGAGTACGGGGACAGAGTGGATGAGGTCAAAGCTGAGTTCGCCGAGCAGCAACTGGAGCTGTCCGGCGTGATAGGTGTGGTGCAACAGGCTTTCTCTACCGACCGGGATGCTTCCGATCGCGACATCCAGCGCTTCCGAAGGCTGACGGAACTGATTTCCGATTTGGGTTGCTCCACAGCCATCATTTGCGCCTACATGCCTCAGGAGATCGAGATGGTGCCCGGCACGGAGGTCTACCGGGGCAGCCCGCCCCTCCAGGTCAAGGTCCCCCCTGGCTTCGATTGGTGGGCCTTCTGGGACCATGCCGTTGAGTGTTTAGCCCAGATGGCCCGCATAGCTGGCGAATGGGGTCAGCGGCTGGTCATTGAGAACCGGGTGGGGGACTTCGTCAACACCAGTGATGGCATCCTGCGGCTGCTAGAGGAGGCCGGCCAGGATAACGCCGGGGTGCTTCTCGACGTAGCCCACACGCATGCCACCAAAGAGCATCTGGAGCTCGTGATCCCCAAGCTGGGAGAGCGGCTGATGTATGTTCACCTGGCTGACAACGATGGCAGTTTTTCCTACCACCTGCCTGTCGGGAGGGGCAACATAGATTTTGAGTCGGTCCTGCGCAGCCTCAGAAGAATCGGCTATGATGGCTACATCAATGTGGACTTCGGAGGTGTGCCGGCGGATGATATATGGGAGGAAGTGCGCCGGGGGCGGGAGTACTTTGAGCGCTGTCTGAAAGACCTGGAGAGCTGAAGTAGTTTCGACAGTTGAAAGGAGTGGAAATGGCTAAGGTCCGTGTGGCAATGGTGGGGGCGGGGCGGCAGGCCAACGAGGCCCACTATCCATCGCTGGCCGCCATGGATGATGTGGAGATCGCAGCGATCTGCGATCTGGATGAGGAGCGGCTGAACAAGACCGCTAATAAGTACGGGGCCAGCGGGAGGTATACTGATTACAAGAGGATGCTGGCCGAGGTGGACCCCGACGCGGTCTATGTCATCATGGAGGTCCATCTGCTATTCGACATAGTCCACTATGCGCTGACCAACGGCCTCAACGTCTTCATCGAGAAGCCACCCTTCCTGACCAGGGTGCAGGCGGAGAGCATGGCCCAGCTCGCAGAAAAGCATGGCTGCCTGACCATGGTGGGGTTCGAGCGGAGATTCGTCCCCTTAATCGTGGAGGCCCGGCGGCTTGTGGAGGAACAGGGGCCTATCCTTCAGGCCAGGGCGGCAGTGTTCAAGAACCATGTGGGGATGGCGCTGCCTTATCACAGGGGGTCCATTGACATGCTAACGACGGATGGCGTCCACTGTGTGGATTGGCTGCGCTGGGCGTGCGGTGGCGA
>CAYRNM010000034.1:0-19492 GCA_964425465.1 uncultured Anaerolineae bacterium
GTCTTTGGGCGGTGTGCAATACCAATGACAGGTCATCCCGGTATGGGTCGGGGGCCCAACCCTCCCCCTCGCGCACCAGGTGACGGTCGCTGCGCCCTTCCGGCTCGGGGCGGGATGTGATCTCCCCCGTGGTCCATACACCAGGAGTGATCTCGGCTGGCTCAGCGCTGAGGCGCACCTCGGCTCGTGCTGCCAGCGCCTCCCGCGCCAGGGACAGGCCGATGGATTCCACCTTCTCATCACGGCGGGCGAAGTGCCCCTGGAATAGGGTGGGGTGAGCGTAGAGAGGAAACCCCGGCGACTGCTCCAGCAGCACCTCCAGCCCGCCAGTGTGATCTTTGTGGCCGTGGCTGAGGGCCAGGGCCTGGATCTCCTTCGGATCTATCTTTAACTCCGCCAGGTTGTGCAGTAGCACGGTCCCGCTCTGTCCGGTGTCGAAGAGCACGCGACTGCCCTCCTCCGTTTCGATGAGAAAAGACAGCCCATGCTCGCTCCAGAACGAACCCCCGCCAGCGGTGTTATCCACAACGCAAGTGACTTTCACACTCCTCCCTCGCTTTCAGTGATTTGATCTCCCGATGGATGACCTACTCGGCCTCAACTGAGCCACCCTCTGCTCAATCTCCGGGCATAACGAAGGGCTTGATGTCCAGCAGCGGGGTGCCATTGAGGGCATCAAGCCCTCGCACCACCAACACCCGCCCCTCTTGTCTGACCAAGTCCACGAAGCTCACCCCCAATGGGATTGGGACGGCGAGGGCTACACAGGGCGAATACCCCTCGTTTGGGATGCGAGGCATCTCCTCGGGGGTGCTGTAACAATTCGTAGCTCTGGGACAGATGGAAATGAAACACCACCGTCAGCCTGTCCCCCGCCTGGAGGCCCCCCAGCCCCTCTGCGAACTCCTCCGCCAGGACGAGGCGCGATTCCTGGGCCTGGATCTCTTCCGGCGGCGCGGGATGGTGGAAGGTATTCTCCACCTGGCCAATGGGCCGGAAAATTATCTCCTCCTGTACCCGAGCGATCTCGTCGCCTCTCTTCACCCGACCCCCTCCAGCACGCGACAGAAGACCCCCTCGGTGGGCAGGAGGGAGAGGCCTTGGAAGTTGTAGGTGTGAGCCGCCGAGGGTGGCTTGCCCATCTAGACCACCTCCAGCAGGGCCTCGCCAACCCGCAGCCGATCCCCCACCCGCAGTGAGAGCAAATCCACCCCCTGGGTGGTCAGGTTCTCGGCGAAGGAGCCGGGGCCAGCGCGGATGCCATGTTCCCGGTTGGCCCGCGTGATGCTCTCCCACCCTCACCCCCGCGTGGGCATCCCCCACCAGCCCGTAGCCCGCCGGCGTCGATGTCCTCTTTGGGATCTGTGCGCTGCTGGCTGCGGCACACGGCAACAATGTGAACCATGGGTTAGCCCTCCTTCCCTCAGTTTGGACAGTGCCTCGTCCAGCGCTTCCGCTTCGGTCTCTCTCATCTCCGCCCCCGCGCCGCGGAAGGCGTACTCCGGCCCCTTACCCTGCGGGCTCTCTACGGTATTACTCCCCGACCAGGTGCAGCTCCCTGACCAGCTCCAGCTCCTTGAGCAATCCCAGGACACGATAGACGATAGAGGCTGATTCGGGGTCGCTTTTTCCGGGCCAGAGGGTAGATGCCATCAGCGCTGAGGCGCCCTCCGTGCTCCTGGATGATCCTCAGGATCAGCGCCCGCTGGGGAGTGATGCGCTCGCTTGCCGTCTGCGGGAGCCACACGGATATCACTCCACCTCTATCCCCTACTCCATCAGCGCCTGGAGCATCCGATGGCGAGCCATGGCCGGAACCTTCTCCCTGGCCGCCCGCACCAGATCCTCCTCCTGAACGACATCTGATCCCCGTTCGCGCGCGAATCCCTCGCTGGCCTCGATGATGATCCTCAGCGCCCTCTGCCGAACGAAAGGTGGCATTGGTGTGACGGCATCCTTCAGCCCTCGCCAGACTTCTTCATCCCAGGGCATCCCTCTCATCGAATTCCCCCTCAACACTCATGCTCGAAATAGCAATCGCTCGCGTCGGGATGGCAGAGGCAAGCCCGGCACAGGGGACAGGGGATGAAATGGCTCTTGCAGATCAGATGGCCACAGGCCTCGCAGGCCGCCAGCGGCTTCCCCGAGCAGTAGCGACAGGTTATGGCCTGAGGTTCGACGGCCCACTGGGCCAGGGCACCCTCCACCACCCGATAGAGGGCGGTCTCGGTCTGCCCGAACTTGCGAGGCCTGAACTCGGTGTCGAAAAAGCTCCTCAGCCCTAATTCCACGAGTTCCACGCGCCCGGCCAGCCCGGGTTGGCCGAGGAGCTGGCCGAGGGTCCGAGTGGGTAAAAAGCCCATGGTGAGCAGGATAAGGTGGCTGCTTGCGGGGAAGAGCGCCATCCATCCCTCCAGGTTGGGCCAGTAGATCGGTCCCGTGTGCTCTTTGGCGTCAATGACGAAGGGCTCCCCCTCTGCCACGACCTCCAACCAGGCCCGTTCCCCCCTTCGGGCCAGCCAGCCCCTTTCCCGACAGGAGGCGATCAGATGGGGGATGATCTCCGACAGGCGATGGATCATCGCTTGAGATCCTTCTCCTCTAACCAGCAGCTTTCGTCCTCGGCGGTGAGGGAGCCTGTCCTCTCGTAGACCTTGCAGCGGGCGCCGCCGCAGAGCTGTCGCCAATCGCAGCGGCCGCACTTGCCCTCCAGCCGGTCCCGATCCCGCAGGATGTGGAAGACCTCCGACTGAAACCAAATCTCCTGGAAGCTCTGCTCCCGGACGTTACCGGCCTCCTTCTGGAGCACCATGCAGGGGTAGACGGTGCCATCGTACAGGACGCAGCAGTAGCGCAGGCCAGCTCCACAACAGGTGCGCACGAAGCGCATCAGCACCTCTTCCTCGGGGACGCTCCTCTCCACCTCCACCCACAGTTGGGGGATGCCGATGCAGCGGTAGACCATCTCCTCGTCGGCCCGCTGGCGGGCGATAAAGTCCCTGACGAACTGCTGACGTTCCTTGGTTGTCAGCTCCAGCTCGCCGTGCTCCCGGCCCCGGCCCGCGGGGATGTAGTCGAAGGCCTCCACCGCCACCGCGCCCAGCTCCTTCGCTATGTCCGCGACCTCCCCCCACTCCTGCCAGCATCCGTGGCGCAGGGTGGGGGCGATCTGGAAGGGGATGCCCGCTTCACGAGCATTTCGGATCCCCTCCATCGCCCTCTCCCAGCTCCCCTCCACTCCACGGAACTCATCGTGCGTCTGAGGATCCACCCCATCGAGGCTGATGGCCAGGGCTCTGAGCCCTGCCTGGACCAGCTTTTCCGCCACCTCAGGGGCGATGAGGGTGGCGTTACTGCCCATCAGGGGGCGCAGGCCTGCATCTCTGGCGTGGGCGATGAGCTGGTAGATGTCAGGCCGCATGAGGGGCTCACCGCCATCGAAGATGATAAGCCGGGCGCCAGCCTCGGCGATCTGGCTGATGACCCGCTTGGCTTCGGAGGTGTCCAGCTCATCCGGATGTGGCGAGTCCACCGACTCGCTGTAGCAGTGCTTGCACTTGAGATTACACTCCCGAGTGACAGAGAAGCTGACCATGACTGGTGGCAGAACCCTCATAAATTGCCTCCTTTCGAGGTTGTGTACTGAGCGATCGTATTCGCCCTTCAATCAGCTCGATCGGACTACTCTCTGACCATCTTCGTACCACACTTGGGACAGCTTATCCAGTAGCAGGGCTGCCCTGCCCGATGAGACAGAGAGATTTCTTCTCGGAAAATGGGCTTGCGTCGAAACTGCTCCGTCGTGAGCGGGACGAAGGGCTTCAGCCTCGCCAGCAGGTTTCCTCCATCGAGCAGGGTGGGACATCGCAGCGCTCCTCTCGCCCGCAGCAGGTCCGTCCTGGAGGGCGCGATTTCCCGCTCATCACATAGGGGGCGGAGAACAGCTTCTCCAGTAGGGTGCTACCACAATTGGGGCACCGAGGCTCCTCACTTCCGGAGCGCACCAGCACCTCCACCCGCTCCCCGCAATTCCCACAGCGATACTCGTAGATTGGCATGTCGCTCTCTCCTCATATTCCCAAAAGCCGTGCAATTGCGCCACCCAGGACCGCCCTCTCATCCGCCGGGCTTAGGTCCAACATCCGGACCTTCTTCAGTTCCATGCGAGCGTACCCGACCGTATCGGGCGCCTCGTGGGGGCCATCGGTCCCGAAGATGACGCGGTCAGCACCGAGCTGATGCACCGCTTCCTGGATATTCCACGGGATAACGACACCGCTGATATCCAGAAAGAGGTTATCCTGCGCCTTGGTCAGGGCGATAAAGCGGTTGATGAGAGACTCATCGGTACAGAGGTATTTCCCCATATGCGCAATGATGATCTTCGTGCCGGGAAAGGTCTTTGCCATACGCTCGATAGCATCATGCCGGCCGGCGCAGTCAATGAGACAGGGGACACCCCGTTGTTCGGCTAGCTCTATGATCGGATCTACCACATACTCCGCCAGGCTGCACTCTCCGATGTGGATCTTGATGCCTTGAAACCCAACCGAGAGGGCCCCCTCGATCTCCTCAAGGACCGGGCGCTCATAGTTGGGCAGGGCGTAGACGTAGGGGATCAGTCTATCCGGAAACTGCTCAACAGCCGCTTGAGCCATCTCAATGGAATGGCATGTTGTGGTTGACATGGCGAACACAATGGACTTGTCAATCCCCACCTCATCCATGGTCCGCACGATGGTCTTCGCGCTGTACTCCGTCCGCAACGTATCTCCATGCTTCAGGTGAACGTGTGAGTCTATGATCATGGGGATATCCCCTCAACATGCACACCAACTGTCCTCTTCTGCGCCAAAACGCAGATGCCCACAGCGGAGGCACTGCACTCTGGCGACGGCCCCATTGATATCCACCTTGAGCACCCTCCCTTCAAAAAGGGCTGTGACCTCCCTGCGCAGTTGGCCGTATCCGTCACCCCTCCAGGGCCTGGCCTCGACGACGATGGGGTCTTGAAAGTCCATGGTCTGGAAGACGTTGAGAAAGTCGTCCCAAGGGATGGTGCCATAGGGAGGCTGGAGGTGCATATCGCGGGTGGAGTCGTTATCAGCGAGATGGAAGGTGATGATGAAATCCTTCAGGACCTCCATCCCCTCCTTGACCCCACCGGCCACATGCGCGTGACCTGTGTCAAAGCACACCCCCAGCCACTCGGACCCTATCTCCTCCACCACCTGACGCAGCTCCTGGAAGTCGGATCCAGGGTGATGGGGCAGCATGTTCTCCAACCCCAACCGCACCCCTAATCGCTCCGCGACTGGAAGGAGCTCCTCCAGGCTGTCCAGGAGCAGGGGGATCATTCGGGGGATCTCCTCCTCTCCGGCGTCAGCACCGGGGTGGATGATGGCCATGGAAGCGCCTGCCAAGGCTATCCTCTCCAGGACATACTTGTGGTACTCCACCCCGCGGCGTCGGGTCGGTTCGTCGAGGTGGGACAGATTGTGAGCATCCCCAAAGGGGGCATGCACCGACCATATTTGGATCCCAGCCTGGCGAAACAACTGAGCGTTCCTCTCCACCACCGATTCGGGATAGGTGACGAAGAAGTGATATCCGGCCTCGATGGCTGTCACACCCTCTGCCTTTAGCTGAGGGATCGTCTCCTCCGGCTTAGGCAGGACAGGGACATCCCACGTATGCACTGCTACCTCCATGTTTTCCCCCTCCTTTCAGTTTAGCGAAGCGCCTCATCGAGCATGGTGAGGCAGTTCTCCACCGGCACGTAGCTGGGGATGGAATGGCCTGAGCCGATGACAAAGCGACCCCTGGCCAGGACGGGCAGCGTCCCCAGCCTTTCAGCGACCGCTTCCACCAGATCCGGGTTGTCTTCAAACCCGTGGTCATGAGGATGAAGGACTCTACAGCCAGCGCCTGAGGTAGAGTTCATTGATATACCGGTCGAGGAAATCCTCCTCGGAGAGCTTGACATGTTCGATCCGGGGGGCTATCCGCTCGGCATCCTCCCTCCTCTCATAGGAGAGAAGCATCTGCCTGGCCCCGGTTAGCGCGCCGTTGCCGACCTTGACCAGCTTGTCCCTCCTGGCTGGCAGGACACCGATGGCCATGGCGCTGTCCAGGTTCACGTAGTTGCCGAAGCCCCCGGCCAGGTAGATCCTATCCAACCCCTCCAGGTCAACTTCATACTTTCGCATCAGGGTCTGCTGGTTGAGAGCCGAGCCCGCCTTGGCCAGCCTCAACTCGTTGATGTCCTTCTGGGAGATACCGATCTCCCCTCTATCCTGGACGATGATGAACTCATTGGCCCTCTGGTAGGGCTCTGAGAACCTTCCATTTTGGCCAATGATCCCCTCTCTCAGCATCTCAGCCAGCAGGTCGATAAGGCCGGAGCCACAGATACCCACCGGTGGCCTCCCGCCGATAGTCTCATAGTGGACCCTCCCATCTCGTATCCAGATGTTCTTGATGGCCCCTTCTATGGCACCTATGCCAGAGCTGACTGTGGCCCCTTCAAAGGCGCCGCCAGCGGCATTCGAGGCCGCCAGGATGCGATCCCTGTTTCCGAGGGCGACCTCACCGTTGGTGCCGATGTCCACCGCCATGGAGGGCCTTTCCCCCTTGTACAGATCGCAGGCCAGGATCACACCCAGGCAGTCAGCCCCCACCTGGCCGGCCACCAGGGGCGCGCCGTAGACATTGGCCTCGGGATGGATCTGCAGCCCAAGCCTCCCCGCCCTCTCGTTGACCGGCGATGTGTCCTCCGGCTCGTAGGGGCTGGTGCCCAGGGAGTGGACGCTCAGGCCGAAGAAGAGGTTGCGCATGGTGGGGTTCCCTACCACAGTGGCCTCGTAGATGTGCTTCCTCGGGTTATCACCCCTCTTCTCCTCGAAATCGCACAGCACGGAGTTGACCGCCTCCACGACTGTCCTCTGAAGCCGGGCCAGGCCATCCTGGTGCTGATCTGTGTAGCCGATCCGTGAGATCACATCATCCCCATAGGCTGCCTGCGGGTTCTTGCAGGCCAGGGTGGTCACCACCTCTCCGCTTTCCATATCCACTATCTGGGCCACCAGGGTGGTCGTCCCCACGTCTATCGCCAGGCCCAGGAGCTCCCCCTCATATCTCCCCACGGGGTCTTCCCGGATGTCCCTCAGGAAGACCCAACCCTCTCTCCGAGATATGAAGGGATCGAGGGGGACAGATCCTTCTATGCTTTCGGTCAGGATGGTATACTCCCCGGCGGCCTTGACATAGACGATGATATCCCGGTTGCTGGAGATGACCCTGGTCTGGCAGGCCAGCCGCTCCTCCTCAGCCAGGGGGAAGTTTCGCTCCGCCTCTGTCCTCTCCGCCAGCCCCTCCGAGCCCTTATCCACCCTGACCACGCACTTGCCGCATTCACCGCGGCCGCCGCAGGCGCTGGAGATCTGGATGCCCAGCCCCCAGGCGTGATCCCACAGGGTCGCCCCCTCCTCAATCTCGATGCCCTCCCTCCCCCTGGCGTACTGGGGGAATACCACTCTGTGCTTGCGTCCCATAGTCTGTTCCTCCCGTGTGCAACTAGCTATCTCCTCAAGCGGATCATCCGCTGAAGCAGCTCGTCTAGCTGCTCACGCAACGCTTGACTTTCGCAGACCTCGATGGCCTGCTCGATATCGCTGACGGCCTGATCGTATTGTCCCAGGGCACTGTGGGCGAACCCCCGCATCACGTAGAACCCCACATCCTGAGGGCTGAGCTTGATGGCCCAGTCGAAGTCCTCGATGGCCCGCCGATGCTTCCCCAGGTTGCCATAGGCCGCCCCCCGGTTGTAGTAGGCCTCGGCGTTCTGAGGCTGAAGGGCTATGGCCTGGGTGAAGTCCTCGATGGCCCGCCGATAGTTCCCCAGCTCACCATGAGCCAGCCCCCGATGGTAGTAGGCCATGGCGTCCTGGGGAGCCTGGTCGATGGCCATGGTCAGCTGTTCAATGGCCTGTTCATATTCACCTGACTCCAGGTACTTCAGCCCCAAGTTGAATGGCCCATCCTGTGACCCGGCACAGGAGGTCCCTCTCTCATCGCATACCATTGATCATCCCCCTTACATCTAAGCTTCGACACGAAACGCCTTCAAGCGGTGGCGCGCTTGTCCCCCTCCCCTTGCCAGAGGCCGATTCACCCACTCCGAGGGGGATAGCTCCGTCCCTCCAGCTCAGCGATGTACTTCTCCGCCTCCATCGCCGCCACCGCCCCTGATCCGACCGCCGTCGCCACCTGCCTCAGCACCCCCTTCCGCACATCGCCGGCGGCGAACACGCCCTGCCGGCTGGTGTGACCCTGCCCATCGGCCACGATGTATCCCCGCTCGTTCAGCTCCAACTTCCCCCTCAGGAATTCGGTGTTGGGGATGGAGCCGATGTAGATGAAGACCCCGTCCACAGGTACCAGCGAGACATCCCCGCTCCTCACATTCTCCACCCGCACCCCGGTGACGGCCTGCTGGCCCACGATCTCCTGCACCACCGAATCCCACAGGAAATCGACCCTCTCGTCCTCGCAGGCTCGCTGCTGCAGGACCTGGGTGGCCCGCAGGCGGTCGCGACGATGGATGATGGTCACCTGCTTGGCGAAGCGGGTGAGGAAGATCGCCTCCTTCACGGCGGAATCGCCCCCTCCCGCCACCGCCACCCGCCTGCCCTGGTAGAAGAAGCCGTCGCAGACGGCGCAATAGGAGACACCGCGCCCGGTGAACTCCTCCTCGCCCGGAACTCCCAGCTTGCGGGAACTCACACCAGTGGCGATGATCAGCGCCTGGGTCTCGTAGGTGTGGCCGTGGGTTTCGACCTTGAGGGGAGAACTCGACAAGTCAAGTGCAGTGGCCTCCTCATACAGGATGTGGGTGCCGAAGCGCTCCGCCTGCCGTTGCATGAGCTGAGCCAATTCCTGCCCGGAGATGGGCTCAGGGAAGCCGGGGTAATTCTCCACAATATGAGTCAGGATAGGTTGCCCGCCCAAAAGATTGCCAGCGATCAGAAGCGGTTCCAGTTGGGCCCGACCGGCGTAGATCCCTGCTGTGAGACCCGCCGGCCCACTGCCAAGGATGATGACCTTCTGCATACTGCCTCCCGTTGATCATCTACAGGATTCAAACGCGTCACCTGACCCCAAAGCCCGAGTGCATCGGGAACTGGACTCTGTCTTACCCTGTCATGCGGATCGCCTCCAGGGGGCAAGCCCGAGAGCAGTCACCGCAGCTAAGGCAAAGGTCCTGCATGACATAGGGGTAATCGCCCGGGGCCTCTTGAACGAATATCTCATCAGGGTGCGAACACGCGGAGAGGGCAGCGCAGACCCCTTTGTCGCACCTCTCCGGATGACATCTCTCATAGTCTATCATAGCAAACCGCTTTGGCATCAGCCCTCCTCTTTCGCCTTTCTGAGCTCCTCCTCCAATTCCTCCAACTGCTCAAACATGGCCGGTGGCACGGAATGGACAGGCCATCGGCGCTTAAGATCCTCTATCTGTTTTTCCAGCTCCTTGATTCTATCGGTCTTAGTGCTCATCTCTCAAACCTCCTCTAGCCTTCTCCGCTCTCAGCATCCGCACGTAGCCCCACAGGAAGGGATAGCTGACAAAGCCACCAAACCCTTGACCGGCCAGCATCCCCTTCAGGTCGAGGGACAGGAACTCCCTCGCCAGCTCGCACTCAAAGCGGCGGAAGGCCCAGCGGAAGGGGAACCACTGGCGGTTCAGGTCGAACTCGTTGTAGTCCAGGATCCAAAAAGTGCCACCTGGCCTCAGAGCCCGATGTGCGTTGGCGATCACCCGCTCCTTGTCTTCGTCCTCGAAGCCGTGCAGGGTGAAGGAGATGGAGACTTTGTCGAACTCCTCGCAGAAGGGGAGCGGCTCCTCGATGCGGTGCTCCAGAAAAGCCACCTGAGGGTAGGCCCGACACCGCTGCCGGGCCTGCCGGAGCATCTCCTGGCTGATGTCTACCCCGACGACCCTCCCGGTGGAGCCTAGAGCCCTCACCATCACGCAGATGTTGCGCCCGGTGCCCGATGCCAGGTCCAGGATCGCATCCCCCTGGCGGATACCCATCCGCTCGGTGGCCTCTTCGATGAAGGACTGATAGCGCCCCATCCCTATCAGGTCCATCATCAGGTCGTAGTGGCGTGCTCCCCATCCCTCGACTTCGATATGGCTCCGCTGCGGCATGATACCCCCTCCAGAGCCTAGCGAGCCGCCCCCCTCTCCAGGGCGAAGCCCAGCAGGCCCGCTTTTTGGAACTGGTGGACAGCCTCGATCCCCCCGGTCAGATTGCACACCCTGTCGAACCCTCTCTGCATCAAGATACGGCACCCAATATAGCTCCTGTAGCCGGTGAGACAGTACACCACAATCTCTCTATCCCTGGGGATCTCTTCCAGCTGGGAGCGCAGCTCGTCGAGGTAGATATGGATGCACCCTGGGATGTGACCACGCAGGTATTCCCCTCTCGTGCGCACATCCAGAACCAAGGGAGAACCGCCGATCTCTCCAAGTTGATCTGGTGAGATATGCCTCACATCCCCCCTCAGGTGATTGGAGGCCACAAAACCGGCCATGTTCACCGGATCCTTTGGAGAGCTGTAGGGGGGAGCATAAGCCAGCTCCAGCTCCTCCAGGTCCCCCACACTCATCCCCGCCCTGATGGCGGTTGCCAGGACATCAATCCGCTTGTCAACCCCCTCGCCACCCACGGCCTGGGCTCCCAATACTCTCCCCGTTCTCTCCTCGAACAGGAGCTTCAGGCTGATCCTCTCAGCTCCGGGGTAGTAGCTGGAGTGGGATTCAGGGTAGATGTACACCTTCCCGTATTCTATCTCGGTCCCCCTCAGCATCTTCTCGTTGGCGCCGGTGCCGGCCGCCGTCCCATCGAACACCTTCAAGATCCAGGTGCCAAGCCCGCAGGGATAGGTGCGCTCCCTCCCCAGGGCATTGTCGGCAGCCACCCGGGCCTGTTTGTTCGCCGGCCCGGCCAGAGGGATATTGACCTCCCTACCGCTCACGCAGTGGCTCATCTCCACTGCATCTCCGATAGCGAATATGTCCGGATCTGAGGTCTGCATCCTGTTGTTGACTCTAATCCCCCTCGCACTCCCTATCATGAGGCCAGCATCCTTTGCCAGCTCCACCTCTGGCCTGACTCCGCAGGCGAGGATGAGCATATCCGCCGAGATCTCCCTCCGGTCTCTATCAAATATGCGCAGCTCACCCTCTGACTCCCTGCACTCAGCGCAGGGATAGTTCAGCAATACCTCCACTCCGTTCCCCTCCAGCCGATCCTGGACCAGGGTCGCCATCTCGGGGTCAAGAGGGGGAAGAAGCTGATTGACCGCCTCCACCACAGTGACCTTCAGCCCACGTTCCTTCAGGTTCTCGGCTATCTCCAGGCCGATGAACCCGCCTCCTACCACCACTGCTCTGGAGGGATCGTTCCTCTCGGTGTAGGAGATGATGGCATCCATATCTGAGATGGTCCTGAGGGTGAAAACCCGGTCAGAGTCGATCCCCCGGATGAGGGGCCTTATGGGCTCAGCCCCCGGCGAGAGGATGAGCTTATCGTAGGGCTGAAGGTAAACCTCCCCGGTGTCCACCCTTTTCGCCTCTACTGCTTTTCTACCTCTGTCTATGCGCAGGACCTGTGTCCTGGTCCGCGGGTCAATGTTGAAGCGGGATCTGAGCCTTTCCGCGCTGGTTACAAGAAGTTCGCTTCTCTCTTTTGTCCTGCCCCCTATGTAGTAGGGGAGTCCGCAGTTGGCGAAGGAGACATACTCCCCTCTCTCAAAGAGGACTATGTTGACTTTCTCATTTATCCTCCTGGCCCTTACAGCAGCGGAGGCGCCTCCCGCGACCCCTCCAACGATGATGAGGTTCCTGATTGGCACTGTTTCAGACTGTCTCATCCCTTCCTTCTCCTTTCCAGGTAACGCGTTGCATGCCCCTCAAGTGGACAACCCGCACTTCGCCAGCTCCTCCGCCACCCAGCCTATCCCCATGTCCTCCAGCCTGGCCTGCGTGGGAATGCCGGTGTCCACATCCCAACCCATCATGTGGTAATGGTTTCGCTTCATGGAGTCAAGATAGTCCTGGTTGATTCGAGCACCGACCAGGAGCCCGGACTGGAAGGGCATGGTAAAGCGGAGCGGCATCCTGTCATCCTCGGCAGTGAAGCCCTCCCGTCCATTGAAGGCCCGCGCCATGTCCATCCCCCTCTGGCCCACCCTCTCCAGCTCGTACATCGAGATATCCCACCCGGTGATGGCACGGACCATGTCCACGAGTTGTTCGTCGCTGTATCCGGGCACGATACAGAGCCCGGCGCAGTTCTTGAACACGGTATGGGTGGTCACATGGATGTGGTCGGCCCCTGTGGGGGAGATGGCATAGCCCAGGCCCAGGACAGGGGATCGAGCACGCGGATCGTGCATGGGCGCCTCCTGACCCTTGATGTGCACTGCGAACTCCTCCGAGCCCTGCCCGATCCTCTGGCTCATCCGGCGCACACCCTCGGCCACCAGATTGCCAAACCCCTCCCGGTGAGCGATCATCTCAACGAGCTCTACCAGCGCCTGGCCGTTGCCAAAGTTGAGCTGCAGGCCGCCTGTATCCTCCTCGGTGATCAGCCCCCGCTCGAAGCACTCCATGGCGAAGGCGATGGAGACCCCGGTGGAGATGACATCCAGCGAATGGGCATTGCACAGCTCATTCGCCTTGCAGATGGCCACCAGGTCGTCCACTCCGCACAGGGAGCCCAGGGAGGCCAGCGCCTCGTACTCCGGGCCGCCGTACAGAGGGTCTATTCTGTAGGGTTCCTCCGCCCGCACGGTCTTCTTGCAGCGGATGGGGCAGGCGTAGCAGCTCTCCATGCCGGCGCCAATGGTCCGGGCCAGGGTCCGGGCATCAATTTTCTCCACGCCCTCGAAGATGCCCTCCCGGAAGTTGCGGGTGGGAAGCCCGCCGCGCTCGCTCATCTCGATCATGCCCGAACCCATGCCGTACCTGCTGAGGTCGCCGTGAAGCGCCTCTACATTGTCCCGCAGCCACCTGGCCAGATTGTGTACACCCTCGGGCTCCGCCATCGGGGGAACCCGGTGACCTCGGGCCGCGATGCCCTTGAGGTTCTTGGAGCCCATCACCGCGCCCAGCCCGCATCTCCCTGCGGCGTGGTTCAGGTCATTGAGGACACAGGCGTAGCGCACCATCCTCTCGCCGCCCATCCCGATAAGACAGGTGCGGATGTGACGGTCCCCCAACTCCTTGCGGATCAAGGCCTGGGCCTGGCCGGTGGTCTTCCCCCACAGGTGCGCCCCATCCCGTATCTCGGCCTCGCCATCGTGGACCCAGAGGTAGACCGGGCTCTCCGCCCTGCCCTCCACGATGACGGCATCGAAGCCGGCGTGCTTCAGCTCCGCGCCGAAGAATCCCCCCACATCCGCCTCGCCAAATCCGCCGGTGAGAGGGGATTTGGCCCCTATGGCATTCCGCCCGCTGCCGCCCAGGGGCATCCCGGTGACCGGCCCCAGGGCGATGATCAGCTTGTTTTCGGGACTCAGGGGATCTATTCCTGGCTCAAGCTCTTTTAGCAGATAATAGGCCACGAAGCCCCAGCCGCCATAGGTGGTGCGGTAGAACTCCTCCTCTGGCTCCTCCACCGAGACGGTTCCTCGTGAGAGGTTCACTCTCATGATCCTGCCATTGTAGCCGTATAGCATGAGTTTCCCTCCTTCTGGGACTTTGATGAGGCGTTCTCCTCTGAGCGTTGTGCTTCAGGACTCTCACACTTGTCCATAAGAGTCGGCATCTGGCCGGCCAGGATCATCGTCTGCCCGCGCACCTCCTGCCGCAGGATATCGAATCCGGCATCGGCCATCCATCCCGCCACTGTCTCAATAGCGAAGTACCTCTCCCGGACCCCCGTCCTCGCCCCTCGAGCCCAGTCCATGATCAACAGCACCCCGTCCGGCTGCAAGACCTCTTTGGCTTCCCGCACGAACTGCTCCGGTGCGTCGAACTCATGCAGTGCGTGGAGGGTGTAGACCAGGTCGAACTGCTCCTGCAGGGTGCTGATCTCCTCCGCACGCAGGCGCCGGCAAGGAGCCCTTCCATAGGGATGGGGATCTATCCCTATCCCCTCTACGCCTCGGCGGGCCAGTGCCCTCAGTGTGTGTCCCCCACCGCAGCCCACATCCAAGACCCTGCCGCCGGACGAAAGGTGTTCTATGATCAGGTCGGCTACCGCCTCATCCCCAAGCACTTTCCGATCTCCAATTCACCTTCACATCGGGGTTGCATCCTCATGAAGGCTTGGTGTGGCACAACGCTAATTCACCTCTATTCCGTCACCCTCCACGATATGGCCGATGAACCAGTAGGATTGCCCTTCCCGGTCGAAGAGGGCAGTGAGCTCTTCCAGCTTGCTCTCAGGCACGGCGATGAGCAGGCCCCCTGAGGTCTCCGGCGTGTAGAGCAGCATCTGCATCCACTCGGGGATGGAAGGTGCGAAGCGGACATGCGGGGCATAGTACCTTTGGTTCCGGCCGGCGCCGGCGGGGAAGATCTGGCGCTTGGCATACTCCTTTGCTCCCTCCAAGAAAGGCAGGCTCTCCAGATCGAGATGCATCCCTACCCCGCTTTTCTCGGCCATCTCCTGGGCGTGGCCCAGGAGGGCAAAGCCGGTGATGTCGGTTACGGCGTCTATGCCCACCTGTTGCATCAACCGGGCGGCTTTTCGGTTGAGCATCTTCATCACCTCCACCGCCGCCTTCACGTGATCCGGTTGGGCCATCTCCAACTTGAGCGCGGTGGCGATAATGCCCATGCCCAGGGGCTTGGTCAGGATCAGCACGTCGCCGGCCCTTGCTCCAGCCTTGGTGGCGATATGGTCGGGATGGACAAAGCCCACCACCGCCAGGCCGTACTTCGGCTCCTTGTCTATCACCGTATGCCCCCCGGCCAGGGCCCCCCCTGCTTCGGCGATCTTCTCCGCCCCTCCGCGTAGGATCTCACTGACCATCTTAGAGGGGAGGTCCATGGGGAAGCCGCAGATATTGAGGGCCAGGACCACCTCGCCGCCCATAGCATAGACATCGCTCATGGCGTTCGCCGCAGCAATGGCTCCGTAGTCGTAGGGATCATCAACCACAGGCGCGAAGAAGTCGAGGGTCAGGATCATCGCCAGCTCATCGCTGATGCGATAGACGGCGGCGTCATCGCTCACCTCCAGGCCGACGAGCAGGTTGGGATATGCTTTGGCGAGAAACATCTCGCTCAGAGGGCGCAGGACCTGCGCCAAGGGCTCAGGGCCCATTTTGGATGCTCAGCCCGTGCCGCTGGCCAGCGCCGTTAAGCGGATTTCCTCCATCGATTCTGGTCTGTAGGCCATTGCCACGCTAATCCTCTGTCCTCAGCGTCTCCGGGATAGTGGTCAACAGAGGGATCCTCAGAAGCAGGTCGGTTGCCAGGGGGATGAGGAAGACGTAGGCTGGCCCCAGCCCCCTCCATATCAGGCCGCCGATCACCGGGGCGGGGATGCTCACCAGTCCCCTGAAGAGACCCAACAGGCCGCTCCACCTGCCCATCTGCCCCACCGGCACTAACTCCAGGGTCATGGAGCTGGTCACGACGGAGGAGACAGAGTAGAAGCTCTGAAGGGCAGCCGCCACGATCAGGAAGGTCGCATTAGGTGATAGGACGAACAGCAAACTGGAGGCATACCACAACGGTGTGAGCAGGTAGATGACCCTCTTGCGGCCGATCCGGTCCGCAAGGCGGCCCATGGGGATGCCAAAGAGAAGGTACGGCACGATCCCGGCCGTGCTCATCGCGCCCAGTATGTACTGATCCGCCCCCTTCACCTCGTGGGCGAAGAGTTGGAAGAAGGGGCTGGCCACCGCCATGGGGAGCTGGGTCAGGGAGGCGACCACGATCCACTGCCGCAGGACGTGACCTCCTTTGAAAGCTGCCGGAAGTCACTTATGAAGCTGGGATTAGCCCTCCCCCTAATCATCCCCTCGCGGTGGGGCTCCCTGAGCTGGGCGGCGATGAAGAGGAAGATGAGACCGTACCCCACAAAGCGGATGGTGTACAAGGGGCGGATGCCCTCCACGCTGATGCCACCAAAGGCGGTGATCAGGTAGGCAGCGATCAGGGGAGATATCATGGAGGCGATGGAGGAGAGCGTGACGCAGAGGTTCTGTCCCGTTGCTCGATCCTCATTGGGCAGGGAATCGGCGCAGATCACGCTGCAACCCGTGCCGATCAGCCTCATGGAGAGCGCAAGCAGGATGGCGGCGGGGATGATGGCCTGCCAATTCGGTGCCAGTCCATAGGCCAACACTCCACCAGCCAGCAATCCGATGCCCAGCAGGTAGAATCGCCTGATGCCGTAGCGGTCCACCAACCACCCCACTGGGACGGAGATGAGGGCGCTGATCCCACTGCCGATGCTGCTAATCGTCCCCAACTGGACCGAATCAGCGCCCAGGGCCACGGTGTAGATGGAGTCGTATTGGGCAGTGAGGTTAGCCAGAAAACTGCCCGTTGCCGCACGCGTGATCGCCACTCTGTAGTTGTGTTTCTGTCGGGTGACGAATACCCTGGCCTCTCCAAGCGCTCTCTCAATGGTATATGCCATGAGCTCTTTCCTGCCGACTATCCGACCACTGGACTATTTGGCTCCTTGGATGACCGAAGGAAACTTCTCCACATCGGTGTGGGGGATGAAGAGCGAGCGGGTGAAGTCTTGCATGAACTTGGGGTCGGTGGACAGGTCGAAGTAGGTCATCGCCTCGGCGATGCGCTCCACCTCCGCCAAAGCCTCCCGCGACAGCAGCACCATTCGTGCTCCGGCCAGTGCCCCATTGCCGATGAAGTGGAACTTCTCAGGCGGAAGATCCGGCATCAAGCCAATCGTCACCGCGTTGGCGATATCCACATAGTTCCCAAAGCCACCGGAGATGTACACCCGTTCCACATCCTCGAAATCCAATCCCAGATAGGCCAGTAGCGTCTCCGCAGCGGTGTAGATGGCCCCCTTGGAACGCACAAAGATGGCGATGTCCGGTTCCGTGACCACCACTTCCTGCCCCGTCCCCGATTGCTCGGCCGGCACCAGCACGAACTCCCTGCTATCCTTCCCCTCGCGCAGGTGGGGGCGTCCACCCATCTGGAAATGCCCCGCTTTGTCTATGTAGTCCGCTCGGAAGAGCTCAGCCACTAAGTCTATCAGCCCGGAGCCGCAGATGCCCCGAGATCGCGCCCCACCAATGGTCTGGTAGACGATCCGGTCACTGGGAGTGACGGCCACCCGTTCGATGGCCCCCTCCGTGGCCCGCATCCCGCACTCCATTCCCCCGCCCTCGAAGGCCGGCCCCGCCGAGGCGGAGCAGCAGATGAGCCATTCCCTGTTCCCCAGCACCACCTCCCCATTGGTGCCGATGTCAAAGAGCAGCGACAGCTCCTCATCCTGGCTCATCCCCGAACTCAATACGTCGGCGACCACATCGCTTCCCACGTAGGCCCCCACCCCGGGCAGAGGGCACAGTAACCCCCGGCCGCTGATGGTCACCCCCACCTCAGCGGCGCGGATGACCGGCGGATGGGTGGCGGTGGGGATGTAGGGTTCACGGCGGATGTTCCTCGGCTCCATCCGCAGCAGGAAGTGGATCATGGCTGTGTTGCCCACCGCCACCATATAAGTCACATCATGCAGGTCTACCTCCGCCTCCTCCACCAGGGCCAGCACCAGGGTGTTGATGTCCCCTGTGACGGCCTCCCCCAGCCGGTCCAGGCCATCCTCCTCAGCCGCGTGGATGATGCGGCTGATCACATCCTCCCCGTAGCGCATCTGGGAGTTGTAGCAGGCCTGAGTGCCCAGGATCTCCCCCGAGACCAGATCCACCAGGTTGGCAGATACAGTGGTGGTGCCGATGTCCACCGCCACGCCGTAGTTGTCCCCCCTCTCATCGCCTCCCTCAAACTGCACCACCTCCAATGTCCTGCCCCGCTGGCCCAGGGTAGCAGTGACTTGCCAGTCGTTTTGCCGCAGCAAGCTCGCCAGCCGCCGGAGATTGACCAAGCCGGTCTGCATCACCGAATAGTTGTGTTTCTGACAGATGGCCCGGAAGACCCGCTCCAGATCGGCCAGATTGTCCTGCAGGGTGGGCGGGCTCATCTCCAGCAGTTGCTTCTGGCAGAGGGGATCGAACTCGTAAACCTTAGCCCCCTCACGGCGGGGGGCCACACCGGCGAAGCGGAGGGCCTCCTCCTTCACGAGCCGAGGCCGCCCCTCCAGTCGCGACTCGGGTGGCACCTCGACCACCACATCGGAGTGTACCCGCGTCTGACAGGCCAGCACATAGCCCTGGCGGATCTCGTCGCGTGTCAGCAGAGCGGTGGGCTGGGAGTCCACCTCCCCTCGCTGGAGGACAAGCCGGCATTTCCCGCACAACCCCTCACCACCACAGATGCTGTTGACATATACGCCCGCCCGCTCGGCTGCCACGAGGAGGGTCTCCCCATCCTCGACGGCGGCCAACTCTTGAGAGGGCATAAACAGCACGACGTAGCTCATGGCCCGCTCCTTCCTCACATCCTCAGAATATCATCACTCGGAATACATCATCGGCCGGAGGTGTAGCGCCTCTCGCTTCCCGTTGATGTGATCGATCATCAGGTGAGCGGCCTTGACCGGATCTGACTCGAAGGCCCACTTGCCGCCCACGATCTCCTCCAACTCCTCAGTGAGGTAACGGGTGACAGGCGGGCTGCCCAGCACGTTGAGCGGCGTGCCGAAGACGGTGAATACACCCGAGGCGACGAAATAGGTGCCGATGGCGATGGCCTTCTCGCTCATCCATTCCGGCGCTGCACCGGCCACCGGCAGTTCGCTGATGTCGTTGCCAATGCCGCCCTCCTTCACCATCTCCGTGGCGGCGGTGAGGATGCGGGAGTTATCCACACAACTTCCCACGTGCAGCACCGGAGGGATCCCCACCGTCTCACAGATCTCCTGCAGTCCCTGGCCCGCGTACTCGAAGGCGGCCTCCGGCATCATCAGCCCCGCTTTGGCGCAGCCCAGGGCTGAGCAGCCGGTCTGCAACACCAGGACATCGTTCTTGATCAACTCCTTCACCATCTCCACGTGAGCACCGCCGCTCATGTTCTTGGGGTTGTCGCAGCCCACCACCCCGGCCACGCCCCGGATCCGCCCGGCGATGATGGCATCGTTGAGCGGGCGGTAGGTGGCTCGGAAACGGCCGCCCAGATGGTGGAACACATTCTCGGTGGTAAAGCCAGCGATGAGGTCCATCCTCCCATCGGGGATGAAGACCCGATCCGGGTTTCTCTCCCCATAGGCTTCGATACCCCGCCTGACGATCTCTTTAGCGATCTCCAGGGCCCGCGACTCATCCAGTTCGATGTGCTCCGCCCCCTCGAAGTGGCCACGAGGGT
>CAYRNM010000035.1:0-2810 GCA_964425465.1 uncultured Anaerolineae bacterium
TGACCCTCCACTTCCAGACTTTTGAAAATGAAACTTTATGACCGTTGAAAGTATAACATCAGTAGAGGAGGTTGTCAATCGCCGGGTTGACCTTCGGCGTTCCCCTCTGCACGACAGTGACCTACAATACCAGCCTTTCTGCATAGCCGCTCAGGCCCAGGGTTCCAGGACCTCCATGGGTGCCTATCACCGGGCTGATCTCCGCTACGTCGAGGTTGGCACAAGGAAACAGGTCCATCACCCTTTGAGCCAACTGTTCGGCCTCCTCAGGGCACTGAGCATGGAGCACCACCATCCGCAGGGGACCCTGCCCCTCAAAGCGCTCGCTTAGCACCTCCAGAGCCCGCTGCACGGCCTTCTTCCTACTGCGCACTCTCTCCAGAGGCTCGACGCGGCCATTCCGTATTTCCAAAAGAGGCTTGAAATTGAGAAGCGTGCCCACCAATGCTGCGGCTCCGCCAATCCTTCCCCCCTTCTGCAGATACTCCAGTGTGTCCACAACGAAGAGAACTTGGATCCCATTGATCACCCGTTCCACCAGGGCGATGACCTCATCCCGGTTCTTGCCCTTCTGCACCGCTTCAGCAGCCGCCAGGACGATCATCCCATGTCCCATGGAGACCGAAAAGGTATCAATGACGGTGATATCCACCTCGGAGAGCATGGCCTTGGCCGCCATGGCCGATTGATAGGCGCCACTCAACTTGCTGGAGATGTGGATGGAGATCACCGCATCTCCATGGGCCGTCAGGCGGGAGTACACTTCGTAGAACTCCCCGGCTGAGGGCTGTGAAGTGGTGGGCAGTTGCTCTGCCTGGCTGAGCAATTGGTAGAACTGCGCATTATCCAGGTCCTCCCCTTCACGGTAGGTCGTCGCCCCGAAATGGACTTTAAGGGGAACCACCTCGATGTCATAGGCTGCCAGGAGATCGAGGGGCAGTCCAGCCGAGCTATCGGTCACGATCCGCAGCATAAAGACCCTCCTTTTCCCCCATTGTTCCTAAAAAACCAAAAAATGAGCCAAACAAAAAAACCTTGCTAGGCTTTCAGCCTCTTGGACCCTATCTGGGATCAGGAGGTCTGTTGTCCCTGACGGGCTGCCAGGCAAGTTGTTGAGAGAGAACCAGCGCCTCTTGAAGAAAACTGACCAGTGCCAGGCGGTTTTCCTCGCTGAGATCGCGGAGGTAGCCTTGATAGCGGGCTACCGACGTCAGAAGGCCCTCCGTTGCCTCGCCAGCGCGGGATAGGAGCGATCCCAGGCTGAAACCGGCCAGCGCACCCAGGCTGATTCCCCCCCCAGCGTTGATACGTTCCAACACTCGCAGGGGATTGATGCCACTGGCCCATTCTCGCAGTCCGCTGAGGTAGAGCAGGAGGATGGTGATCATTTGGGCGCAGTAAATCATCGGCGGTTGGTTCTCCGAGAGTTGGCTGAGTAACTCGCTGGCCAGCTCTCGGGGGTTGACTTCCCGCGCCTGCCGAAGGCGGCGCAATAACCCCTCCTTGACCTGCGGCCATTCCTCACCTCGGGTCAGGCCGCTCCACCGCCTAGCCAACCACTGTCGGGCGAGCTCGGTGGGATAGAACTTGATCAGTGAGCGGCCTGGCCCCGGTTCCTCCCGATCCAGCACGTACTCCGAAGCCACGGCCCCTTTGCGCTCCAACACCTTCAGCATATCGTAAGCTGAGAATTTGGTCACCCCTATCCGATCCGCTACCTCGGTGTAGTGGACAGGGGACTGGTGCTCGCGATAAAGATCCAGCAATTGGATCAGAAAGGCCTGCTGCCGTGTAGTGAGGTCCATGACCTTCCGTTCTGGAAGACGAAAGTGTGTTCCGAATTAGAATCTGGCCTACATTGTACTCTATTTTCGGGCTGCTGTCAACTTGCCCTTTCTCTCCTGGAGATCCCCTGATTTGCCCTCCACCTCACTTTGTGTTAGACTATCTGAAGCCATGCTTGACAGTTGGCCGCCCTGTAGTACTATCGCCCCAGAGAACAGGAGGATTCCTGATGACTCACAGGCTGATCATTGACTGCCATCACCATCTGGGCCGCGATCCCGATTACGCAGCCAGACTGGTGGATGAATGCGCACGGCTGAGCATCGCCAAGGTGTGTACCATTGCCCCCTTCGGCAAGGAAGGAAATGACCGGCTGGCTGTGTTGCTCCCCCGGTATGGCAATACAATTCTCGGTTTCGCCCTCGTCCGATGGGCCGAGGACACTCCTGACGACATCGTCCGCTACCACGACCAGGGCTTCACTGGGCTGAAGTTCATCATTCCCCCCGCACCCTATGACGACGAGCGATGGTTCCTTCTGTACGAGAAGGCCCAAGATTTGGGGATGCCCTGTCTTTTCCACCTGGGGATCGTCGCTCGAAGCGATGAGCCGGGCCACATGCTGGTGCGCAACGACTACATGCGCCCCATCTACCTGGATACCATCGCTCGCCGCTTTCCACGGCTTCAGATCATTGGCGCCCACCTGGGCAACCCCTGGTACGAGGAAGCAGCGATGGCCTGCCGCTGGAACCCCAATCTCTACTTCGACCTCTCAGGTTCGACTCTGAAGGCTAAGAAGCCACGGTTCCTGGACGAGCTGTTGTGGTGGACCCCCTTCACCCGCTATCGTGACCCGGAGGGGCGCCACGCCTGGGAGAAGATTGTCTTTGGCTCCGACGTGCCCTACTACGAGATCCACGATGTACTGCACGACTACCACTGCACCATGAGCACGCTGGGCCTGAGCGAGGAGCTGAAGTGGAAGGTGTTGGGAGGGACAGCAGCGCGGATCCTGGGGGTGG